>JAZLDA010000020.1:0-7037 GCA_045614505.1 Acutalibacteraceae bacterium
TACATATACCTTATTTGTTCTATCATTATGGTTACCGGTATGGGTACATCCGGTATGAGTTGCTAAACAGCTACCAAAAGTAGTGTCCTCATTATAGGTACCGTCAGCAAAGTTACATGCATAGTGATCACCTGCAATAGTACTAAGGTTGCCGGAAGAATAAGGACGCGATGCACTCTGAGAGCTGCCGGTTATTGTGTTAGTAATATTACCTACTGAATATCCGGAACGGATGGTATCATTATTACCCAATGAGAAATACGAGCTGTTCCAACAGTCTTCGCGGGGAACAAACATTTTAACTCTAACACTGTAGGACTTTCCGGGGATAAGCTCATAGGGCTGACCTTCCGCAGTAAGAGGAGTTAAAATAGCCTCGGAAGAAGTGGTAATTTCGAGAACATTATAGGTATTACCGCCCTTGACAGTAATTTCGTTCTGTGCAGCAGTTATAGTATGATATCTTGCTCCGGTACTCCATAACGGATAGAAGGAGTTGCCTTTCCATGTCTCCTGATAATCTTTTTCAGAAACACCTAAATCGATTGTGTTTGTAAACCAAGGCTTGTAATCATCATAAGATTCGCCCTCTCCGAAGGTGAACTTATAATAGCTACCGAGTGTGGATGCTTCGTATGTATCTTCTGCTTCGGTTGCCTGTACTGCTACAGGAATGACAACCATTGTCATAAGCATACATACAGTAAGCACAATGCTTAATACTTTTTTCATAATGCATTACTCCTTTGCATAATTTTGTTATTCAAATTGTATCATACGCTTTATAAAATGTCAATTAATTTGTGCGTTTTTACAAAAAAAACTTTTGCACAAAATTACCCCGCATTTTCCTGCGGGGTAATTCGTATGGCATCAAAGCTTAGGTACCTTGACTTTTTTCCAGTTCATCTCTTTTAAGACAGAGTTCCTCCCAGTCGCTATACAAAACAGAAAGCTCTGTCTCCTTTTCTTCAATTTCTTTTTGAAGTGCGAAAAGCTTTTCGTAGTCCGACGCTATTTGGTCACTGTCAAGCTCAGCTTTCATTCCAAGAAGAAATTCCTCGGCTACGGCGATATTCTCTTCCATATTTTCTATTTTCTTGCTTATTTTGGAAAGTTCCTTAAATGCAGAATAATATTTACTCTTTTTCGGTTGCTGTTCTGCTTTTTGTTCTGCAGGCAAAGAAGACTGTTCCTGAGTCTGCAACGAAACATATTCCTCATAGCCGAATGGGTAATTGGTAGTATTATCCTCTGTAAAAACCAGAAGATTATCGCACACCTCTTTTATAAAATAACGGTCGTGGGAAACGCAAACAAGCGTGCCGGGATAATTTTTAAGCATTTTTTCAAGTGCCTGCTTGCCTATAATATCCATATGGTTGGTAGGCTCATCGAGAATCAGGAAATTAGGCTTCTTTTTCAGCATTTTGCAAAGGCAAAGCCGCACCTTTTCGCCGCCCGAGAGCACCGAAACCTTTTTAAAAACATCCTCGCCTCTGAAAAGGAATGCCCCGAGGTCGCTTCGCACCCTAGTTTCGGTAAGAGCGGGAAAGGTATCCCAATAATCATCAAGCACCGTTTTATCACTCACATACTGTGCAAGATGCTGGTCAAAATACCCAACCCTCACATTTACTCCCTGAATCATTGTGCCGCCTTTCGGTGGAATAAGCCCCATAACGGTTTTAAGGAGCGTGGACTTACCCTTTCCGTTTGCACCGATAATGCCCATCTTTTCTCCCCTTTTAATAAGGAAGCTGACTGTGGTAAGGGTGGTATCATAGCCCACCTGCAGATTTTTGACCTCTAACACATTGCCGCCGCTTACAAGCTCGGGGGTAAAGTCGGCAAAAAATGCTCTGGTATCACCCTCCTCGGGCGGAGCAATAATCTCGGTTTTCTCGAGAGTTTTTATACGCGATTGCACCATTGCCGCCTTGGTAGCTTTATAACGGAAACGTTCTATAAGAGTCTGCGTTTTTTCTATTTCTTTTTTCTGTTGTTCGTATTCCTTTCTCTGCTTTTGTCTGTCCGCCTCTTTTTTCTTTACAAAATCGGTGTAATTGCCCATATATTTCTTAATTGTGCCGTATTCTATTTCATATACTATATCAGCAAGACGGTCTATAAACATCTGGTCGTGAGACACAAAAATAATAGCACCGGGATAATTTTTAAGATAGCCTTCAAGCCATTCCACCGTATGGAGGTCAAGATGGTTAGTGGGCTCGTCAAGGAGCAGAAGGTCAGGCTTTGACAGCAGAAGCTTCATAAAGGCAATTTTTGTAAGCTGTCCGCCCGAGAAGCTGTTTAAAGGACGGTGTCTGTCTTTTTCAAATCCGAATTTAGAAATAACGGTTTCCTTTTCCTTGCCGTAATAGTATCCTCCCAGATTTTTATACAGCTCTTCTAAAAGAGTATATCTTTCTATTACTTGCTCTTCACCCTTTTCAAGGGCAGGAAAAAGAGAGTCCATTTCTTCCTTTATGCTAAGCAGACGGTCAAAAGCCTTTTCCAGTTCATCTTCAAGGCTTACCGATAAATCGGTAAAAGAAATCTGCTTTAAATAGCCTATAACAGTGTCGTTGCTAATACTTACAGTCGCTTCTTCACCCTCGGCTTCAACTTCACCGCTTATAAGCTTTAAAAGTGTGGTTTTACCGCAGCCGTTTCTGCCTACAACGGCAACCTTCTCTTTATTTCTTACTTCGAAATCAATTTTTCTCAGCAGTTTTTCACCACCGAAACTGACTTGCGCATTATTAATTGATAAATACATTTTTATTCTCCATACCAATCGTTTGAATGTATTTTATCATAACACTTGCCGAGCGGTCAATACTACTGAGGGAGGAATTTTATGAAAACCAAAATATTCTTACAGGTGTTCTGTATCGTTTTAGTGTGCATTGCGGTGTTTTCAGCGGTAGCTTTTCTCTTTACCCGCGACGAGCTTTTAGGAGTAGATGTTCCGAAAACCGATGTCCCCTACTTCGACGGAAAGTTTGTTCCTGCAGACAGCACCGTACTTTTTATATTTGAAGACGGAAGCGGTGCCGCAGTAGAGTTGCTGTTTGAAGAACAATTCATAAAAATTTTACTGCTTAGCAGTGCCACCCTTGACGAGGCGGCAAAATACGGTTTTTATGCCGCCCACACCGTAAATTGCGACTACTCATTTCTTATGAAATTCATTGATACTCTGGGGGGAATTGCTTCCCCGGAAAGTGAAAACTATCTGCTCACCGGCGTGCAGGTTTGCAATTTTCTGGCAAATGAGAAAAACTCATCAGACACCGCAAAGGTTATAGTCAGCGGTATTTTTGATAAAATTTCAAAAAACGGCTTTTCAACCGACCTTCTTTACTGTATAATAGAAAATACCGATACCACACTTTCAGCCCCCTCTTGCTACGGTTGGGTAGAAATGCTGAAATATTGTTGCGCTTCGTATAATATTGTGGACGGGAGGTAAGTTTTATGTCGGCATTTAAAAGAGCATTGGCATTTTTTCTTTGTATATGCCTTGTCTTTTGTTGTGCCTGTAATAAAAAGACACCCCCTCCCGACAAGGAAACTTCGGTAAATGAAGGTGACACAAGACCCACCACTCCACAGGTAATCACCGAGGATGTTGATGCAAGCAAAGGTCTTGAAGCGACCCTTTCCGACGAACAGCTTTCCCGCGCCTTCTCCTACAGCTTTTTAAGCGAGCAGGAAAAGCGTATATACCGAATTATGCTTAATATGGTACAGCACCTGACCGAGGGCTGGGTTGATGTCGGTGAAATTGAAATCAATCATTCCGCCGTTGTTGCCAGAGCCTTTCGGGCAATGACTAATGATTTCCCCGAATACTACTGGATGCCGTCGTCTTATTATATAACTGTAGACAAAAACAATGTTGCAGTTGCCTTCAAGAGAAACGAGGCAGAGGACGGTTACGGCTTTACAAAAGAGGAAATTGAATCAAATAAATTAGAATTCGATGATGCCATTGAGCGAATAATGGATAAAGTAAATAAGGGTAAAACTGATTTCGAAAAGGAAGTACTAATTCACGACCTTTTGTGCAAAGCAGTAGTGTACGACAGTGAGTTTGACCGCTACGGTGAGGGCACGGTTTATTCGGCATACGGCGCCCTTGTTAACGGTCACGCGGTGTGCGAGGGGTATGCCCGTGCCTTTAAGCTATTATGCTACTATGCAGGAATTGAGTGCATACTTATCACTGGTGACTCAAAAAACGTCGGTCATATGTGGAATATGGTAAAGCTCGACGGCAACTGGTACCACGTAGATGTTACATGGGATGACCTGAGAAGCGAGCCGCACCATACATATTTAAACCTTACCGAACTTCAGATTCGCGCCGACCACGATATTGATATAACCTATGCCGACGTACCGTCTAATCTTGCGGCGCAGGGCAATTCCTATAACTTCTGTGTTCCCCCCGCAGAAAGTGAGTCACTGAATTACTTTATAAAAAAAGGTCTTTTGATAAAAGACGACCCTATAGTTCCCGTTGCCGACGAAATCGTAGCGCGGTTTAAAGCGGGAGAGCATCGCGCCGAATTTCTTTTTGAAAACCAAACCGTGGCTGATGATTTTAAAACCAATTACCAAAGTTATGTTGTTGAAATTCAGAATAAGTGTATTGAAAAGACTTTAAAATTAAAATTCAAACTTAAAACCCTGTCATTCCCGGGGGATACCTGTGTGATATATTTCGAAGAGGTTTGACAAAAAGCAATATTTAAGATATACTATATTAGTTAAGTGAGATGTTAATTAAAGGAGCAAAGTTATGGAAAGAGTCACAGATTATTTCGGCTGTCATGTTTTTAATGATGCCGTTATGAAGAAATACCTGCCTGAGGACGTATACAAAGCGTTAAAGAAAACCATTGAGCAGGGTAAAACTCTTGACCCCAGTATTGCCGGTATTGTAGCGCAAGCTATGAAGGACTGGGCAGTGGAAAAGGGCGCAACCCATTTCACCCATTGGTTCCAGCCTATGACAGGCATTACCGCCGAAAAGCACGACAGCTTCATAACTCCTACCGACGACGGAAAGGTTTTACTTGAGTTTTCCGGAAAAGAGCTTATAAAGGGCGAAGCAGACGGCTCTTCCTTCCCCACGGGAGGGCTCAGAGCAACCTTTGAAGCCAGAGGCTATACTGCTTGGGACCCCACCTCTTATGCCTTTGTAAAAGACGGCTCTCTTTGTATTCCTACTGCCTTTTATTCCCACGGCGGACATGCACTGGATAAGAAAACCCCGCTTGTTCGCTCTATGCAGGCATTAAACGACGCTTCCCTGCGGCTTATACGCCTTTTCGGAAATACCGAAGCCAAAACTGTAAAGCCGACGGTTGGTGCAGAGCAGGAATACTTCCTTGTTGATAAAAAGCTTTACGATAAGCGTGAAGACCTACGTTTCTGCGGCAGAACTCTTTTCGGTGCACCTGCCCCAAAGGGACAGGAGCTGGGCGACCATTACTACGGAGTTATCCGTCCCAGAGTTTCCGCCTTTATGAAGGAGCTTGACAAGGAACTGTGGATGCTTGGTATCCCCTCTAAAACGAAGCACAACGAGGCTGCCCCCGCACAGCACGAAATGGCTCCTGTTTTCACTACGGTCAATATTTCCACCGACCATAATCAGCTTACTATGGAGATTCTCAAGAAGGTTGCCGAGAAGCACGGACTTGTTTGTCTTCTCCACGAAAAGCCTTTCGGCGGTCTTAACGGAAGCGGCAAGCACAACAACTGGTCACTTTCCACCGATACAGGTGTAAATCTTTTAAATCCCGGAAAGACCCCCTGCGAAAATCTGCAGTTCCTGCTTATACTCACCGCCGTTATCTGCGCAGTGGACAGGCATCAGGATTTACTGAGACTTTCGGTTGCCTCCGCAGGCAACGACCACCGCTTAGGAGGTCACGAGGCTCCTCCTGCCATTGTTTCAATGTTTTTAGGGGATGAGCTTACCGATATTCTCGAGTCTATAGAAAAAGGCACTGAATACACCGCCAAAGCAAGAGAAAAAATGGATTTCGGTGTTAAGACTATGCCCTCTTTCCGCAAAGCCACCACCGACAGAAACCGCACCTCTCCCTTTGCCTTTACAGGTAACAAATTCGAGTTCAGAATGCTGGGTGCGCCAATGTCTATTGCAGGCGTAAATACTATTCTCAACACAATTATTTCGGAAATTTTTGATGAATTCTCAGCCCGTCTCGAAAAGGCAAAAGATTTTGACAGCGAAGTTCACGCCATTATCAAAGAATACTATGCAAAGCACAAGCGTATTATCTTTGACGGCGACGGATATTCTAAAGAATGGGAGGAGGAAGCCGAAAAACGCGGACTGTTGAACTTCCCCGATGCAGTCAGCTCGCTTCCACACTATACCGATAAGAAAAATATTGAGCTTTTCGGCAAATACAACGTTTATTCCGAAACAGAGCTCAAATCCCGAGAATCCATTAATATTGAGCGTTACAATAAATGCCTGCATATCGAAGGACTTACAGCCCTTCGTATGGCAAAGGAACAGATTCTCCCCGCGCTCAGTAAGGTAAGCGCCGATTTGTGCCTTAACCTTTCAGCAAAGGAAGGCGCAGGGATGAAGGCAAACTATGAGCGAAGCGTAGCCGAAAAATTAAGTGAAATTACCGACGGAATTTATGAGGACTGCGCTGTTCTGAGTAATGCTATTAACAAAGCAGAGCTTCGCGAGGATATTTTAGAAAAAGCCACAGCCTACAGAGACACCGTAATCCCCGCAATAAACACTATGCGTGCAAAGGTAGACACTGCCGAAACTCTTGTGGATGAAAACGAGTGGCCCTACCCCAACTACTGCGACCTGCTTTTCAGCGTATAAAACAAAAAAGATGGTGCAATTTAAACTGCACCATCTTTTTTTTATACAAAAATATAGTTAATATCCCATGCCGGAAGCGCTCTGTGCTTTCGCATATAAATCTTATAGTCGGGGTTAATTTTCAGCACTTCTAAGGGCA
>JAZLDA010000021.1:0-2174 GCA_045614505.1 Acutalibacteraceae bacterium
TTGGCATAGTAGAGAATATGTCATATTTTGAATGTCCCGACTGCGGCAAACGTCACAGCATTTTCGGAAACAGCAATATAGATGCTCTTGCCGAAAAACTTGGCATAACCACTGTGTCAAAACTTCCGATGAACCCACAAATTGCAACGCTTGCAGATAGCGGTTCAATAGAAGATTTCGGCGGTGACTGGCTTGATAATATGGCGGATGTTGTTGAGAAAATATGACTTCAAATTAAGAAAACCAGATTTTTTTCTTGACAAACTGTATAAAAAAGAATTATAATAGAAAAAATCACTAATGTAGAAGTGCGTTACATAATGGAGCGTACAGTGTTACATTTGGAAAAAGTGCAATGAGGTACGGATGGCTCCATGAAAAACAAGGGGTGAATCTGTGCCTTTTTTGTTTATTTCCCAATACGCAACATGTACTGACAAGGAGGATATTTTATGTTTGAAACAACTATGGATTATGTACCTTTCGGAGTTCTTTTGATATCGGTAATTGCTCTTGTTTATTCAGCAATTCAGTATTTTGCCGTAAAGAAAAAATCCGAGGGTACAGACAGAATGATTGAAATCGGCAACAGAATCAGAGGCGGTGCAATGGCTTATCTTAAACGCCAGTACAAAACCGTTGGTATTTTCTTCGCGGTTATATTTGTACTTTTGTGCATAATTGCTTATGTTGGTTTTGTTACCTGGTTTGTTCCTTTTGCTTTTGTAACAGGAGGATTTTTCTCAGCGTTATCCGGTTACATCGGTATGAAAATTGCAACTTATGCAAATACCCGTACTGCAAATGCTGCAAGAAGCGGACTTAACGACGGTCTTAAAATTGCATTTTCATCAGGTACGGTAATGGGCTTTGCGGTTGTAGGTCTTGGACTTCTTGATATTACCGCATGGTTTATTATTCTTAAATATTTATTTAAACTTCCTATAGATGAAGTTATGATGTCACTTCTTACATTCGGTATGGGTGCAAGCTCAATGGCACTTTTTGCAAGAGTAGGCGGTGGTATCTTTACAAAAGCCGCAGACGTTGGTGCTGACCTTGTTGGTAAAGTAGAAGCAGGCATCCCCGAAGATGACCCACGTAACCCTGCTTGTATTGCAGATAACGTAGGCGATAATGTTGGTGACGTTGCAGGTATGGGTGCCGACCTTTATGAATCTTATGTTGGCTCTATCTATTCTGCAGGTGCTCTTGCAGTTACTGCGGGCTTTGGCGTTGCAGGTGCGATTGTTCCTATGATGATTGCGGCAATAGGTATTATTGCATCTATTATCGGTGCGGCATTTGTAAGCACAAAAGAAGGTGCAAGCCAGCTTCAGCTTCTTGGTTCACTTCGCAGAGGAACATATATAAGCAGTATTCTTTCTGCAATCGGCTCTGCTTTTGTTATATACTACGCACTTCCCGGAAACTTCAATATTTTCTGGGCAGTAATTTCAGGTCTTTTGGCAGGTGTGTTAATCGGATATTTTACAGAGTATTATACTTCCGATTCATATAACCCCACAAAACAACTGGCTTCTTCTTCAAAAACAGGAAGTGCCACAATTATCATCGACGGTCTTGCTCTTGGTATGAAATCAACTGCAATCCCCGTAATTATTATCGGTATTTCTGTACTTGTAAGTTACTGGGTAGCAGGCGGATTCTCAGGCGGTGAAAAAGCATTTGCTCTCGGTCTTTACGGCGTTGGTATTTCTGCAATAGGTATGCTTTCAACTCTGGGTATCACTCTTGCCACAGATGCTTACGGCCCTGTTGCCGATAATGCAGGGGGTATTGCTGAAATGTCGGGACTTGAAAAACAAGTAAGAGAAAGAACAGATGCTCTTGATTCTCTGGGCAACACAACAGCCGCAACAGGCAAGGGCTTTGCAATCGGCTCTGCGGCACTTACCGCACTTGCTCTTATTGTTTCTTATACAGATAAAGTAAATACAAACGATATCGGCTTTGTATTTGACCTTAATATAACAAACCCTGCAGTTTTAATCGGCCTCTTTATCGGTGCGATGCTTCCGTTCCTTTTCTCAGCATTTACAATGTCCGCAGTAGGACGCTCTGCTCAGAAAGTTGTTGAAGAAGTACGCAGACAGTTCAGAGAAATCAAAGGTCTTATGGATGGGGAAGCAGAAGCAGATTATGCAAAATGC
>JAZLDA010000022.1:0-2938 GCA_045614505.1 Acutalibacteraceae bacterium
AAGGCAGAAGTGGACCTGAAAGAACAGCGGGCAAAGGTTGAAGAAAAGCACCGTCTTTATGACCGTATTGCCAGCGAAGTGGCATCACAGTTGACGAAAATTGCATTGCTTATTGAAACAGCAAGAAGTGATTCTGAAAAAATACGTGTATCCCTTTCAAAAATCAATGTTATAGGTTCTTATATCAAAAGACGAGGAAATCTCAGATTGCTTGGTGAGGATAACGAATATATATCAGCTAAAGAACTGGAATATTCAATGCGTGAATCGCTTGATAACCTAAAGCTTTACGAGGTTTATACATCGTTAAATTCTCAGTGCGAGGGAAATGTAAGCCTCGATAATACTATCAGCGTATATGATTTTTATGAAAAAGTAACTGAAAAGCTTTTGGAAACTATATCTGCAATGCTTGTTCATCTGTCCTGCAGGGATGGTGTTATAAAAATGCGTATGCAGATAGGTTGTACAGAAGAAATATCCGAAGATATTTTAAGCGAAATTTCCTTAAACTGCGGTGAGTTTTCCTGCAGTGTTCAGGACGAGGATATTATCATTGATGTTAATGTGCCGGACGGAGGTGATGCCGTATGATAAGCTATTGTAGCATTCCCTCTATATGTAAAGTATTTATAATGGCGTATATTTTTGCTCTTTTATGCGGTATTGTGCTTTCAATGAGTCCTGTTTTTAGTGCAAGAAAGCACAGAGGAAAAATAGCATGGGTATTTTGTGTTTTCGTAAGCAGCGCAATGCTTCTTATATATGCAGCAGATGTAAAAACAGCAAAACAAAATCTTTCAGTCAACTCTTTTGTCAGATGGTTTTGTGATTTGCCTGTTGTTTTCCCGCTTATACTTATTACACTTATGACTGTGTATGTTTTATATGTTATATTAAAGGAAAAGCACAAAAGACACAATATTGTTACGAGGTCGTCGGTAAAAGAAGGTATAGACAAGCTTGACTCGGGGTTATGCTTCGCTTATGAAAGCGGCAGAGTTATTCTTGCAAATTATATTATGAACGAGCTTTGTCATAGTATTTTAGGCAGAGACCTTCAGAATGCAAATGTATTCTGGGATGCATTAAGCTCGTGCAAAGTAAAAGAGGATGTTGTTTGCCTGCAGGCAGGTGAAAACCCGTCTTTCAGACTGCCTGACGGAAGAGTCTGGAGTTTTGCTCACAGTGTTATAGATAACATAATTCAGGTGTCGGCTGCAGATACTACATACCTGCAAAGGCTAACCGATGAACTTAAGGAGAAAAACAAGGAACTAAAGGCAATAAACGCAAGACTTGTAGCATACGGCGAAGAGGTGGATGAACTGACACGTTCGAAAGAACGCCTTGAAACAAAAATAAACATTCACAGAAGTCTTGGTCAGGCACTCCTTGTTACAAGGCATTACCTCATAGATTCCACACGAGATGAAAAAGTGCCTTTTGATATTTGGGAAAAGAATATTGCTATGCTTAGTATGGAAATTGAACAGCCGTCAGAGGAACCTTTTGAGATGTTCATTAAAGCTGCAAAAACGGCAGGTGTTGATATTGAAATAAACGGACAACTTCCAAGTCGAGAGGAAACAAACAATCTGTTTGCACTTGCGGCGGCGGAATCCTTAGTCAATGCAGTTCGTCACGCAGATGCAAATGCTATGTATATAACCTTTACCGAAGAACACGATATGGATATGGTATCTTTTACAAACAATGGAACCCGTCCTGAAAGTGAAATTACAGAAGGCGGAGGTCTTGGTGCTCTCAGAAAGAAAACCGAACGCATTGGCGGCATTATGAAAGTCTGCCATAATCCTGAATTTGCACTTATTATTTCTATACCGAAGAAAGGAGAACCCCATGAAGCGAATAATGATTGTTGAAGATGATCCGATGGCGAGTCAGCTTTTAGAGATTTATATTAAAGAACATAAAGAATATGAGCTTGTATGCAATATCGAAAGTGCATCAATGGCAGAGGTTTATTGTTTGTCGCAGAATATTGACCTTATATTGATGGATGTGTGTACTGCTATGAACGCAAGCGGTCTTGATGCGGCAGAAAAAATCAAAAAGAATTTCCCTCATATTAAGATTGTTATTATTACCAGCCAGCCCGAATGCAGTTTTATTGACAGGGCACGTCAGGTAGGTGTGGACAGCTTTTGGTATAAAAGCTCCAAAGCGGAAGAAATCATTACTGTTATAGAAAAAACCTTTGCCGGTGAAAATATTTATCCGGACACAACGCCTACGCTTGTTTTCGGAGATGCACTCAGCGTTGACCTTTCAGACAGAGAACTCGAGGTTCTGCGTGAACTCGTTGCAGGTGAAACGGATGCGGATATTGCAGAACACTTATTTATGTCGGTCAGAACAGTTAAAAGCCACATAACAAATATGAAAAACAAAACAGGCTTTAAAAACCGCACCGAGCTTGCAGTCAGGGCAAGAGAATGCGGACTTATTATTAATGATAAACATCAGGAATAACTGAATATTAATCAGGTTACGCTATCTGTATTTTACAGGTAGCGTAATTTTTTTGTAAAAAAATGTACTTTAGTACGATGTTTCTGAAAAACTAAAATTATATAATTATATTGTAGAATTGCATGAATTGTATCTAAATACATATTTAGTTTACATATTAATTGTCCATATTCATCAGGTAAGGAGGTAATGTAATTGAAAAAGATAGTAGTGAGTGTTCAAAACAGCTTGCTTGCAGAAATGCTGACATTTAATTTGCTCGAAAGCGGAGAATTTATGCCGCAACGTTGTTTATTCGAGAAGGAGAATGAAGAATATGATAATTGCAGATTGTTGTCAGCAGATATTCTGCTAATGGAAGTTTCTTATACTCCGGAAACAACACTTGAAAATCGAATGCAGGATGTAAAGAGAGTAAGAAAAACTGTTCCGGGATGCAAAA
>JAZLDA010000023.1:0-33167 GCA_045614505.1 Acutalibacteraceae bacterium
CTTATTAAGGTCAATAACATAGCAGTTATCAAAATAATCTGCCATTTGGCATAGAAGCAGGGCGTGTTGCTGAGAAAGGGCGTTATTTGCTTGGTCGTTTCCTCTGGGCATAGTAACAAAGAAGAATTTTGCCTCAGGCTGGATTTTTTTATATCTCATAACAATTGCCGCATAATAACCTGCAAAGGTCTCCTTGTTATCCTGCCAGTTTTCTGCAATATCATCTATACTGCCTATCTCTTGTTTTGCGCATATAATATCATTAACCCCAAGGGCAATAACATAAGCGGGACAAGCAAGCTCAGGATTCCAAAAGCCCTTTTCTTCTCCAAAGGTTTTTATGTATTTGTCTGCTGACATACCGCCCTCGGAGAAATTGTAGGCAGTCAGTCCGTTTTTTCTCGCAATATATTGACCCCAGGAATATTCATAAAAATCATTATATCCTGCATTGCCGTTATCATCGTGAGATTCAAATTCTCCTGAAGAAAGGCTGTCGCCTATAAATGCTATTTTGCGGAAAATGGCAGTGTTACTGATGCCCTCCACAAAGCGGTCAAGGGGCTGTTCGTTTTCCCAGCCTAAATATTTTTCCCAATCCATAATTATGTCTCCTTTTTAGTTCGCTTTTTCTCGGTTAAAATCAGTATCAGAGAAAAAGTAAATATTGAAACGCCTATAAGTATGGCGCAGTTCATAAAGAATTCTTGAGGTAAAACATTTATGATTTCATCGGTGGCGGGCTCAAATATCCAGTTGGTTTTGCCTTTAAAGAAAATGGTGTGAAAAACCGTAAAGGCTTTGCTGAAATTAATGGCTGAAATCCCGCCTATAATAACAGGAAGAATTAAGGCGCAAAGGGCGGAATAAAATGCACTTGAACGCTTGCCTAATCTGAAATAAGGAATCTTTCCAGCCTTCTTAAGTATCAGAAGAATAATAAGACAAAAAGCACAAATGAGCAAAACCCACGCATTTAGACTGAAAAGGACTTTGCAGTCGGCAAAATGCGCTTTGCCCTCATATGAATATTTCATAACCGATAAGGAAAAGTCTTTGTTTGGAAGAGTTAAATAGTCAAGCACTTCATTATATGAGGTCTTTATTTCATTCACACTAAAACCGCTATTCTCACTTAACCCTAAGGGTTCAATGTGGGCATAATAAAAAGGGCGGCAATATATAGGAAGCGCTATTGAAAAGGTGATAATAAAGAAAAATAACGCAATAAAAAACAGCAGGGAAAGGGCTGTATTTATTGGAGAAGATTTTCTCTTTTTCAAAGCAAAGCCTCCTTTTATTCACATATTTTAAGTATAAGATTGTATTTATCTGTTGTCAAATATAAATTTATTAATTTGTTCATAAATATTTAATAAAAAATAAAAAAATCTGTTGTTTAATGTAATTGTCAAAAAGCATAAAGGAGTTTCTATATGTACGAAAATTTCGATAATTCTCAGATGTGGCAGACACCTGAGCCTCAAAATAATTTCCCCGAGAAAAAAGAAAAGAAGAATAGTATAGGTGTTATTATTGCGGTGGCTCTTTGCTGTTCGATTATAGGGGCAACTGTAGGTGCGGCAGGCACACTGTTTTTCAACAAAGTAACAGGTGGCAAAGGCGGCACATCTTATATAAACGAGGGACAGCGCCAAAATACAGTATTGGATATTAAAGAAATAGATACTTCTAAGGTGATGACCCCTGCACAAATTTATGCCGTTAATGTTAATTCTACCGTTGGTATCACCACCTCTGTTACCACTAATTTCTTTGGTTATCAAACCACCTCTGCCGCCTCAGGCTCGGGATTTATTTTAACTGAGGATGGATATATCGTTACAAACTATCACGTTATTGAGGGCGCAAGCTCCATTAAGGTTACAGCATATTCAGGCGAGACCTATGACGCCGCCCTTATAGGCTACGACGAGAATAACGACTTAGCAGTGATTAAAATTGAGGCTAAGGAACTTACCCCCGTTGTGCTGGGTAATTCCGACAATATGAACGTGGGAGACAGCGTAGTGGCAATCGGCAATCCTTTAGGTGAACTGACCTTTTCTCTCACCTCGGGTGCAGTCAGTGCACTTAACAGAGAGGTTACAATGTCAAACGGTATTTCCATGGACTTAATTCAAACCGACTGTGCCATTAATTCGGGAAATTCCGGCGGCGCGCTCTTTAATATGTACGGCGAGGTAATAGGCATTACCAATGCAAAATATTCCTCCGGCAGTTCTTCCGAAGCCTCTATTGATAATATCGGCTTTGCCATTCCCGTTAACAATGTGAGAAGTATTATTGAGGGCATTATCGAGACAGGCTATATTGAAAAGCCGTATATCGGAGTTTCAGTAGTAGATGTAGACAGTGAAAATCAGGGCTACGGCGTACCTGTCGGCGCGGCTGTAAAGGGTGTTACCGATGGCGGTCCCGCACAGAAGGCAGGACTGAAGGCAAACGATATAATCACCGCAATAAACGGCACCAAAATCAGCAGTGCAGATGAGCTTAAGGATTTTGTTTCAGACTCCTCATCAGGGGATGTGCTCACCCTTACGGTTTACCGACAGGGACAAACGCTGGACATTAAGGTGACCGTTGAGGTACAGCGCCAAGCTGCTCTTGGAGCTGACAGTCAGCCGGAAGAAGACAATAATAACTCTTTCTTTAATCCCTTTGAACATTTCTTCGGATAAAAAAATAACCTCCCGCGGGAGGTTATTTTTTATTATACTCGCAACGTCATTTTCTTTTTAAATATAATCTGAAGCAGAACAACTAAACCTACAAGGCTCAGACCTATTGCATCGGTAACAATACCGGGGTAAATCAGCAGTAAACCGCCTATTACACTTATTATTCTCTCATACCAAGCCATTCTTTGCAGGAAATAACCCTCAAGGGCAGCCGAAACTGCAAATATTCCTACAAAAGAGGTAATACATATAAGTATAACTTCGGGAATTGTGGTATCAATAAACAGCAGAGCAGGGTTTAATGCAAAGACATAAGGCACTATAAACGCGCCTATTGCAAGCTTTGTTGCGGTGAATGCAGTCTTCATGGGGTTTGCCCCTGCAATTGCGGCGCCGGCATAAGCGGCAAGGGCTACAGGAGGTGTTAAGTCGGCAACGATTCCGAAATAGAACACGAAGAAATGAGCCGCAAGGTCTGGAACACCCATTTTTATAAGAATAGGTGCGCAGGTGGCTGCCATAATGCAGTAGTTTGCGGTAGTAGGAACACCCATGCCTAAGATAATGCAGGTAAGCATTGTTAAGAAGAGCGCGATAATAACCTTATCGCCCGCTAATGTTAAAATGCCGTTAATAAGCATAGTAGCAAGACCTGTCATGGTAATAGTTCCCGCAATGATGCCGGCAACACCGCAGGCAACAGCAACGGTAATCATACCCTGACCACCTGACGCAAGCGCTTCCCAGATGCGTTTGGGTGTGATGCGGTTTTCTTTATTAAACAAGCCAACGATAATAGTTGCGATTATGGCAATTGCGGCGGCATAAGCTATTGAACGTGAACCCGAGCTTACAAGGCCGATAAGTAAAATAAGGGGAAGCAGTAAATAAGCCTGCTTTAACAGTGGTAAAAATCGCGGTAATTCTTCCTTGGAAAGACCTTTGAGTCCTTCCTTTTTTGCTTCCAGGTGAACGGTGATAAATACGCCGAGGAAGTAAAGACAAGCAGGCAGAATTGCGCGCACTACAATATTGCTGTAGGGTACGCCTATGTTTTCAGCCATCAAGAAAGCGGCAGCACCCATAATGGGAGGCATTATCTGACCGCCGGTAGAGGCAGAGGCTTCTGCTGCAGCGGCGAATTCCGGTTTGTAACCTGTCCTTTTCATAAGCGGAATAGTTACCGAACCCGAGCCGACGGTATTAGCAACCGAAGAACCTGAAACCATACCCTCAAAGGCAGAGGCAACTACGGCTACCTTTGCAGGTCCGCCCGAAAAACCGCCTACAACTGAGTTGGAAATTTTTATGAAGAAATCTGCAATACCTGTTCTTTCAAGGAATGCACCGAAGATGATAAATATGGCAATATATTTAGAGCAAGTATTAACAGGTGTAGACAAAATACCGGAAGTGGTGGTATAAAACAGCTTGCCTATCAGACTTTCAAATCTTCTTAATATATCGGGATTGGTAAGTCCCCAACCTATTGCATAGACGATGAACGCTACTGCAACAATAATAATCGGAATACCTACGCAACGGCGACAAAGTTCCAAAAGGCAAAGGATACCTACTGCGCCGATAATAATTTGATACAGTTCAAACTTATTACCCTGTTGAATGATGGTCATTGCATCAAAGGTGTAGTAAAAGAATGATGCGGAACCGACAATCATTAAAACGATATCATACCACGGAATATAATTAACCTTTTGTGCGCCTTTTTTTGCCGGATATATTAAATAACCGATAAATACAATACACCCTATAAAGCTTGAAAGTCTGATAGCATCAAGCCAGGTTGCAAAGAAAGTTACATAAATGCAAAACAATGAAAAAACTGCCAGAATACAGTTAACTGCAATTTTTGTTTTGCCTTCCCAAATACGAGTGTTGGATTCTCTGTCAAATTTTTTCATTACGGCTTCCAAATCCATTGGCTCTTCCGGTTTAGAAACCTTATTTTTCGAGAAAAGCAACAAACTCACACCTTTCGATTAAATATTAAAATAGCTGCGACAGTTTATGACGCAGCTATTAACTGTGTGAAAATTAACTTTAAGTTAATTATTCAACCGGTACTTCGATTCCTTTTTCTTTGAAGTACTTCGCAGCACCTGCATGGAAAGGAACAGTCAAGCCTTCAGTAGCATTTTCAAGGCTTAATTCAGCGCCCTTTGCATGCTCCTTGGTAATGGCTTCCATGTTATCAAAAATAGCAGCAGTTAAATTGTAAACATCGTCCTCGCTTGCATCGGCACTTACAATAAGTGTTGCCTTAACGGTAACGGTTGTGATTTCTTCGGTCTGGTTTTTGTAGGTTTGTGCAGGAATCTTATAAACCGAATAGAAGGTGTTATTCTCCATAAGCTTCTGAGCAATTTCGCCGTCGATAGGAACAATGCGTACATTAGCGTTAGTCATACTAAGCTCTGTGATAGCAGGGGTGGGAGCGCCCGCAACTATAAATGCAGCGTCAATTTTGCCGTCTTTAAGAGCATCGGCACTTTCGTCAAAGTTCTGATACTGGGGCTTAATGTCATTTTCGGAAAGTCCTGCAGCAGCAAGAACGTCAATAGCGTTAAAGTATACGCCGGAACCGGGTGCACCGATAGAAACCTTTTTGTCTTTAAGGTCGCTTACAGATTTAATATCGGGGTTAACAGTGACCAGCTGAACAGCTTCTGCATAAAGACCTGCAACTGTGCGAAAAGATAAAATTTTACCGTCTGTTTCGAAAGAGCGTGTGCCGTTCCAAGCATAGTGCATAACATCCGACTGAACAGTTCCTAACTGATAGTCACCTACATCAATGCCCTGAATGTTATCCTTAGAACCGCCGGTTGATACAGCATTAACAGTAATTCCGGCATTGTTTGTAATGTATTGACCGAGAATACCGCCGTAAGCATAATATGTACCTGTCGGACTGCCTGTACCCATAGTCATGGTGCCGGCGCCGCCGCAAGCAGCAAGAGAGAATACCAAAGCAAATGCTAAAAAAATAGAAATAATGCGTTTCATAAAACAATCTCCTTAACGATTAATGTATACATATACACAAATGCACATATGTACTGATACACATTATAATCCACGATTTAAGTTTTTGCAAGTAAAATTTTGAAAACAATTATAATACATAAAAAACTGCCTCAATCTGTGTTCACAGATTGAGGCAGTTTACGGTTGTTATTTAACGTTCTTTCAAATTAGTCTTTTTTGGCTTTAGATTTTTTAAAGCAAGCGCCGATAATCATAACAACGGCGAAAATTATGATATAGAACAGAACGGGGAAAGAGAAGCCGCCGTCTTTCTTTGCCTGAATATATGGGGTGATACCATGAGCATAAACAGCTGCAAATACCATGAAAAGACAAGCAAGGGTAGCAACTGAGGGAATTAAGAATCTCTTTACGAAGCCTAATTCTTTTTCTCTTATCATCCATATAATAAAGATAGGAATGTAAAGAGCATAGATGGTAACAATAGGAAGCTCGGAAGAATCAAAATTGAAGTATCCGAACCAACCGCCGTCGGTAAGATTTGCACCGTAGAAGAAAATAAGCCATGCACTGCAGACAAACAGTCCCCAAACAGAGGAATTGGTAACCATGTTGGTGCTGTTATCTATCTGGCTGAACATTTCGGGCTTAGGACCCTGCTCACGGCAGGCAATGGCGTACATTCCGCGTGTAGCACCTACCATAAGGCCGTTTAAGGTACCAAGACATGATACAACAATGCAAATGTTAAGTATGGTTCCGCCGATTCCGCCGAAGATATTGGTGAATGCGGTGGTAGCACCCTCTTCAATTAATACAGCGTTTGTGGCTCCGCCTGCTACACCGATATAATATAAAACATAAGCGATAACAACAATGAAAGAACCGATAATGAGAGCCAAAGGCAGGTTTTTCTTTGCATCCTTAAGCTCAGCGTTTATAGAAGTGGCAACAATCCAGCCTTCGTAAGCGAATACTGTAGCAACAATTGCAGCGAAAAGGCCTCCGCTGGTACCGCCTACAGCTTCACTAACAACGGTTACAAAGTTGTTTGTAAGTGTACCGTTGAAGAAGCCTACCAAAGTTCCTACGATAGCCATTAAGAATATAGGAATAAGCTTAATTACAGTAGCGCTGACTTGGAATTTACCTGCAAGTTTTGGAGAAAGCACATTCATTGTGTAAGAAGCAATCAGGAAAAATCCTGCAAGAGCCAAAACCTCAGGACCTGTCATACTCCAGCCGAAAAGAACACCGAAATATCTTGCAGAAACCCAGGCAAGAACGGAGGTCATACCGGGATAATAGATATTTACCATAAACCAAGCAAGAAAATATCCATAGGTTTTTCCGCAGGTTGCCTCGGCATAGTCAACAACGCCGCTTACCTTTTCGTATTTAGTTGCCATAATAGCAAACTGCAAGGAGCAAACAATCATCAGAACTCCTGTGATAATCCAAGCCCAGATGCCAAGCGGCATATTTCCGCCGGTTGCGGCAAGCACATTCTGTGCTTTAAAGAACACACCAGAGCCGATAACGGTTCCTACTACCATACATATGGCGGTAGGTAAGCCGAACTTTTTTTCGAGTTTTTTCATTTTTAAACCCCCCAATATTTTTATATAGTGTATTATAAATGAAAAAAATGTAATTGTAAAGAAAAAGTTGATAATAAGAATGGGTGCCGGTTGAAAAAACCAACACCCTTATAAAGTTTACTATGCACTTTTCTATGCAAGATGGGGGCCATCCCATAACAATAATTTTTGTCCCAAGCCTTTTTTGATTGCGTTTTCATATAACTCATATCCCCAAGCAACATCCCATACAGGCATACCGCTTGCAATGAAACAGATTCTGTCATCGTGTGATTCGCGGCCAACTTTACTTTTGCTGATTATATCGCCAAGGCTTACTCCTTCAGTAATGGGAGGCAGTTTTCCGTCATACATAAATCTGTAGATTTGAACGGCTATACCATTGATAAATCTTTCGTTTTCGGGGAGTAAAAGATGCTCATCATAATATACCTCGTGCATCTTTGTATTATCCCAAATAGTCTTTGCGGTAGTGAAATATTCTTCGTCAACATTTCCTCTTCCCGAAAAGATAAGGAGAGAGCCTTTTTTAAGCCAGTCGTTGTTAAGCTGAATAGGCTTTACAGAGGAAGCGGCAACGCTTACAATATCTCCTGCTCGTACAGCCTCCTCCAGCGAGGTTGTTCCCATTGCCTTTATGCCGTATTTCTCGCTCATCTCTTTTGCAAATGCCTCTGCCTTTTCCATTACAAGGTCGCAAACAATAAGCTCTTTTAAGTTTTTAGCCTCAGTAATAATTGCTTCGAAGCAAGCTTTACTTACAGGGCCTGCACCGATACAGGAGCAAACGGCGGCATCTTTATTTGCCAGATGTCTTACGCCAACAGCGGGTACACAGCCTGTACGAACAGAGCTGATAAGATTACCCGACATTAAAGCCAAAGGCTCGCAGGTGTCTGCGTCATTAAGCATAACCATAAGTATAGAACGGGGAAGTCCTCTCTCCGGATTGATAATATTAGAGCCATACCATTTCTGTCCTGCTACATTAAAACGGCCTCCCACATAGGCGGGCATAGCCATAAAACGCCTGTCAGGACCGTCAAGAGGCATATTGGGGAATGGACTTTCTTTTGGGAATCTCATCATAATTCCGTGAGAATTATGCTTATCTCCGCCCATAACATAGTCTCCCACGCTTAAAAGACGGAAAACTTCCTCTTCTACATCGATACAGCGGCTGTAATCAAGTACGCCTGCTTCAATCATTTCCTGCTCATTAAGGTACAAAAATTCAGTCTTTCGTTTCATAAAACATCAGTCCTTTGTATTTTTTTATACATTTTTAATTTTAAATGTATATTTTACTTTTTTATTATATCTAAGGACTTTAATAATGTCAATATACAAAAACAATAATGATTTTGTATTATTTAATACAAAAGTATTGTTTTTTACAATATCCTAATGTATAATTGGAGGAAAATGGAGAGGTGAGCTTATGAATTTAGAAGAAATGATTAAATCAAATCTTGAAAGAATGACTAAATCAGAATATAAGGTTGCTACATATTTTTTAACCAATCCAAATGAGTTTGCGTTTAAAACTCTTGATTTAATTGCAGAAAAAATGAATATAAGCACCACTTCCGTGATTCGTTTTTGCAGAAAACTGGGCTTTTCAGGTTATAAAGCTTTTCAGGACGAGGTGAGAAACGGCTTTAAATATGAGCTGACACTTCCCGATAAGTTTGAAAGAACAGTTAAAGCGGAAAGCTTTGCACCGCATATTTCTCAGACAGTCCATAAAGCGATAGACTGTATTGAACAAACATTTGAAAATCTTGATGCTTCTCAAATTAATGATGCTGTATACGCTATCAATAAGGCAAAACGAGTGTTCTGTTTCGGACTTAAGGAATCCTTTGCTCTGGCACATTATGCATATACAAGATTTTTAACTGTGCGCAATGATGTTTTTATGCTCACTGCGGGGCAGGGCGGAGAAATCGAATCTGTACTTAGTCTTAAGGAAGATGATGTTTGTATATTTTTCCTGTTTCACAGATATACAAAGCAATCTCCTCAAATTCTTGAGTTATTAAAGAAAAAAGGAGTTAAGGTTATACTTATAACCTCTCCCCCTTATGATGAAGTGGAAAAAAATGCGTCCGTGCTTTTTCCGTGCTTTGTTAATATAAACGGTATAAAAAACTCTGCAGTGGCATCGGTATGTTTAATTGACCATCTGTGCAATGCTGCGGTTGTTGCAAGCGGAGATAAAGCACTCAGTTATATGAAAGAAACCGAAATTCTTTTCAAGAAGTTTACATTTTAGGTGATATATTATGGAGAAAAAGAACCTTATAAAAGGATATATTTTTGTTATTTTAAGCGCGCTAATTTTCGGACTTATGCCTCTTATGGCAAAGTTTATATATGCAGAAGGTGTTAATCCTCCTACACTTGTTTTTTTGAGAAACGCCATATCTGTTCCTATTCTTGCTCTTTTAACATTGCTAACAGGCAATTCCATTAAAATAAAAGCTGTTGCAATTCCCGGAATAAGCGTGATAGCTCTTATGGGTTGCTGTATAACACCGTTGCTTTTATTCAGCTCTTATAATCACATTCCCTCGGGAACGGCTACGGTTTTTCATTTCATATATCCTGCCGTTGTAGTAATTGGAGAATTTATCTTTTTGAAAAACAAAATTAAATACGGACACGTTATAAGCGTAATTATTTGTGTCATAGGTATTGCTTTATTTTACAATCCTGAAAATGCAGTTAATTTTAAAGGCGGATTTTATGCGCTTCTGTCGGGAATTACATACGCGGTATATATTTTATGTCTTTCGGGTTTCAAATATAAAGATATGCCCGGTTTCACCTTCAGTTTTTATGTAGCGCTTATTTGCTCGGTTGCTATGCTTTGTGTATGTGTTATAACAAATCAGCTGAGTCTTCCGGGTTCTCTTCTCGGCTGGAGACTGTCGGTTTTGTTTGCCATTTGTATAAATGTAGGCGCAGTGGTTCTCTTTCAGAAAGGAACATTCTTAATCGGAGGCGGCAGAGCGTCAATTCTCAGCACCTTTGAGCCTATTACAAGCGTTGTGACGGGCATCTTGATATTTGATGAAGAGGTCGGTATTTTTACGGTGATCGGTACCGTTCTGGTAATAGCCGCAAGTGTTATAATCGCATTAAGCGATATGCAAAGCTCGAAAAGCACCGAATAAAAAATAAGACAGTCCAAAGACTGTCTTATTTTTGGCTGGGGAATAGGGATTCGAACCCCAACAAACAGAGTCAGAGTCTGTCGTGCTACCGTTACACAATTCCCCAATATTTTGCTGACAACGACTATTATATTCTTTAGGGTTTGATTTGTCAAGAGTTATTTTAACCGTTTTTGCGAAAAAATACTTGAAATATACAAAAAGGTATGATATTATATATGGGCATTCGGGGTTATAGCGCAGTTGGTAGCGCACCACACTGGCAGTGTGGGGGTCAGGGGTTCGAATCCCCTTAGCTCCACCAAATGAAGAAGCACCTGCTTTTAAGCGGGTGTTTTTTCATTTCGACAGAAAATCGGGATGAGAACCCCTGGGGTTCGTCGAAGCAGCCGCTATGCCGCGACAGGCAGAGCGGACTGCCCGAGTCTCGAGCAGCACAGTTTTTTCGCAACCGCTCGGAGCGGTCGAAAAAACAAGAGGCACAGAGTATCCCCTTAGCTCCACCAAAAACAAGACGGTCAAAAGACCGTCTTGTTTTTTATACATTGTGAAAGCAATGGCATATCATCAAGCGTAGCGTGTATTAAAAATTCAAAAATTTCAAGCGTTATAATGAGGAAATTGAAAAATACAATGAAGCGGCTGTTGAAGTTGTGAAAAAATACGGCTTTGAAATTAACGATTTATATTCCTTGTCCGTTTCGCTTCTCGAAGAGGCTCACTCCGACCCTGTTCATTATTATACTCCAATGGGCACTGAAGCCTTCACCAATAAAGTGCTGTCCTGTGTTGTGCCGGCACTTGGAATCAGTGAAATACCCGAATATAAAGAAGACCTCTATACCGATAAACCTATCGGAATCTGAATATTAAAAGATAAATCACCCAAAATAGTTTTGGGTGATTTTTTTATGTGTACAGCAGTGACTTATAAAACCAAGGACTTTTATTTCGGCAGAACTTTGGACTATGACTTTTCTTATGTAGAAGAAGTAACGGTCACACCGAGACACTTTCCTCTAAACTTTCGTTTCGGGGAAGAATGGAGGCAACACTATGCCTTAATCGGTATGGCGTATGTATCGGATGGTTATCCTTTATATTATGATGCCGCCAATGAAAAGGGACTTTGTATGGCGGGGCTTAATTTTGTAGGCAGCGCCTTTTATAATAAACCTGTGGAAAATCAAGAAAATGTTGCACAGTTTGAGCTGATTTCTTATATTCTCTCAAGGTGTGAAAATGTACAGCAGGCTAAAATGCTTCTCGCCAGAATAAACATTACCGACACACCTTTTTGTGATGAATTGCCTCCCGCTTCTCTCCACTGGATAATCGCTGATAAAAATGATTGCATAACAGTGGAATCGGTTAAAGAAGGACTTAAAATTTATGAAAACAAGGTGGGTGTGCTGACAAATAATCCACCCTTTAATGAGCAGGCATTTAATCTTAATAACTATATGCATTTGTCCCCCGGACAGCCGAAAAATACATTTTCTGAAAAACTCAAATTAGAGCATTACAGCCGAGGTATGGGCGCGCTGGGACTACCCGGAGACCTTTCATCACAGTCTCGCTTTGTAAGAGCCGCATTTTATAAACTTAACTCTATGTCAGGGGAAAGTGAGGAAGAAAGCGTAAGTCAGTTTTTTCATATTACCGAAAGCGTAAATCAACTTCGTGGCTGCTGTAAAGTTGAAAGGGATAAATACGAAATAACCATTTATTCCTCCTGCATAAATGCAGACAAAGGGATTTATTATTATACTACCTATGAAAACCGAGGGATTTCGGCGGTGGATATGAATAAAGAAAATCTTGACGGGGAAAGGCTTTTTCGCTATCCGCTTATTAAGACTCAAAAAATAAACCGACAAAACTGAGTTTTGTCGGTTTTAAGTTTAATTACTTATTAATTTTTGCGAGAATCATATTAGCGCAATCAATCTGGTTGGGAATGTTGCCCTGCTCGTCTCTTATTCTCCAGATGTCGGGGGTGATTTCGTCAGCAACAAAAATCTTGCCACTTTCGTCGTAACCAACCTCAATCTTGAAGTCGATAAGCTTTAAGTTCATGGAAGCAAGCTCCTCTTTAAGAACTTCGCCAACCTTTTTAACGATTTCAATAGCCTCATCGTACTGACCGGGGAGAAGGATGCCCTTCATAAGGCAGATTCTCTCAGAAATAAGGGGGTCGCCCTGAATGTCGTCTTTGAGAGTAACCTCTGCATAGGGCGGGTCGAAAACAATGCCCTCGGGAAGGGTGAAGCGGCGGCACATACTGCCTGCTGTTTCATAACGAACAATAAATTCAAGTCTCGGAACGGTGAGGTTTCTTACCTTCATAAGACCCTGCTCAATATCGGAGCCGAGGTAATGGGTAGGAATGCCGTTCTTCTCCATAAGCTCAAAAAAGTAAGCGGATACTGCAAGACCAACCTTGCCTTTACCCTCAACGCTTCCGCCTACAGAGTTACTGCCGGGGTCGAACACGCCGTTTTCACCGGTGGCGCTGTCCTTAAAGAAAAGGTGAACAATGCCGGTTTCTTCGTCTAACATTACATTTTTGGTTTTACCTTCATAAAGCTTTTTCATTTATCATTACTCCTTTTTATCTCGCTCCGAAAAAAGAGTTCGATTGATTACTAAAATAGTATAACATAGATGAATATAGTGTGCAATAAAAAAATTATTCAGGCACACACCTTTTTACACAAAAAACAAAAATATTTTTTATTATGAGCCCTTTTATGTGAAATTTTTTACTTATCTATTTCTTTTACTATGGACTTATATTCTGTGATACCTTTTTTCTCTCTGCGGCGCTTTTCTTCTTCGGCTCTGGGGTCATAGGTTTTAAGGAAGGATTCCCATTGGTCCTCGCTTAAATCTTCATTATGGTACTGCTCATAAATGCGGTTTACCATATTAAGATAAGCGCGTCTGAATTTTAATTCTGCGCGAAGCTTTATAATAACCATCCAGATAATAAAGAAAACGGCAAGAATAAAGGGGATAAAGTGACGGTACCAGAAATTGTCATTAATACCCTCATTAAACTGAGCGGTACCTTGAGAAGCGTTAATAAGAAAAGCGCAGGATACTGTTCCTGCTGAAATTGTAAGCAGGGCAGAAAGGATTTCGGCTTTGAACTTAACTATTATTACGGCAATTATCCACACTGCCGCGCAAATGCCTACGGTAATTATACTGGTTTTTACCTTTTCTATATTTTCTGTGCTTAATATATCAAGGGCTAATTTTTTTATCTCATAAAGACGAGAAGCGCGTGCGCCTACATACAGAAGAGACATAATTACCGAAAGAAGCATAGACAAAACATAAAGTATTTTAAGCCATTTATACAGCTTTCCGTCGGTTTTGGCATAAATAACAGCTGCCCGATTTTCAGCAAAGCGGACTCTGTCTGATATGTTACTTATATATTTCATTTATAATCACCGTTTGTTATTATACTACAGTTATATATCCATTGACAAGTATAAATTCAGATTGTATAATGCAAACGGTGATTAATATGGCTAAAATTAATATTGTGATGGTGGAGCCCGAAATCCCTCAAAATACGGGAAATGTAGCACGTACCTGCGCCGCAACAGGCGCTTCGCTCCATCTTGTAGGGCCTATGGGCTTTAAAATTGAGGACAAAAAGCTAAAACGCGCCGGTCTTGACTATTGGCATTTTCTCGATATTCGTTACTATGACAGTCTCCAGGAGTTTTTTGAGAAAAATCCCCACGGTGAATATGTTTACTTTACCACAAAGGCGCAGAAAAACCACAGTGACAGAACATACGGTGATAACTGCTATTTAATGTTCGGCAAGGAAACCCGTGGTCTGCCCGAAGAACTGCTTATTAAAAACCCTGAGAGAACTGTGCGAATTCCCATGGCTACCGATATAAGAAGTCTTAATCTTTCAAACAGCGTGGCAATAGGAGTATATGAGGTACTCAGACAGTGGGACTACCCTGAACTTGAGGGAGTGGGACAACTTCATAACTACAAATGGGAAGAGGTGCTGTAAATGGAAGAAAAAGCTTCAAAGGGTGTAAGGCTTGGCAGATACCGCCATTTTAAAGGGAAAGAGTACGAAGTGCTTTATGTAGGATATGACAGCGAAACTTTAAACGAGGTGGTTATTTACAAAGCCCTCTACGGAAGCGGCGATATATGGGTAAGGCGCAAAGAAATGTTTTTGGAAACGGTCTGTAAAGACGGTGAAACTGTAAAGCGTTTTGAATATATCGGATAACTGCACAATTTAAGCTGCATAATATATACATAAATTTGTTATATTTTTGTCAAAATAATCGTTGAAAAAAACCTTAAAAAGTGGTAAAATACTTTTGTATGAAAAGAAAATCGAAAGGAAGTATTTTAAATGAACGCATTAAACAAAAAAACCGTTGATGACATTAATGTAAAAGGCAAAAAGGTACTGGTTCGTTGCGACTTTAACGTTCCGCTCAAAGGCGGCGTTATTACCGACGAAAACCGTATCAATGCCGCTCTCCCCACCATTCAGAAATTAATTAACGACGGCGGTCAGGTTATCCTCTGTTCTCACCTTGGCAAACCCAAGGGTGAGCCCAAGCCCGAGCTTAGCCTTGCTCCCGTTGCAGAAGCTCTTTCCAAGAAGCTCGGTAAAGAGGTTAAGTTCGCTGCTGACGATAATGTTGTAGGCGAAAACGCAAAGGCTGCAGTTGCCGCTATGAAGGACGGCGATGTTGTACTTCTCCAGAATACCCGTTACAGAGCAGAAGAAACCAAGAACGGCGAAGCATTCAGTAAAGAGCTGGGAAGTCTTGCCGAAATCTTTGTTAACGATGCTTTCGGTACCGCACACCGTGCTCACTGCTCCACCGTTGGTGTTGTTGATTATGTAAAAGAGGCTGTTGCCGGTTATCTTATCGGTAAAGAGCTTAAATATCTGGGTGCCGCTGTTGAAAACCCTGTTCGTCCCTTCGTTTGTATTCTGGGCGGCGCAAAGGTTGACAGTAAGCTTCCCGTAATTGAAAATCTTCTTACCAAGGCTGATACCCTTATTATCGGCGGCGGTATGTCCTATACCTTCCTTGCCGCTAAGGGCTACGGCGTAGGCACTTCTCTTATTGACGAGACCAAAATCGACTACTGCCGTGATATGATGGCAAAGGCTGAGGAAAAGGGCGTTAAGATTCTTCTCCCCATTGATTGCACCGTTACTAAGAGCTTCCCCGACCCCATTGACGCTGAAGTTGAAATAGAAGTTGTTGACGCTGACAAGATTCCTGCTGATATGATGAGCCTTGATATCGGTCCCAAGACCGCAGAGCTTTATGCTGAGGAAGTTAAGAATGCCAAGACCGTTGTTTGGAACGGACCCATGGGTGTATTCGAGAACCCCATTCTTGCAAAGGGTACCTTTGCAGTAGCACAGGCTCTTGCTGATACCGACGCTGTTACCGTTATCGGCGGCGGCGACTCTGCAGCAGCAGCTAATAACCTGGGATTCGGCGACAAGATGACCCACATCTCCACCGGCGGCGGCGCTTCCCTTGAGTTTCTTGAGGGCAAAGAGCTTCCCGGTATCGCCGCAATGAACGATAAATAATTAATTGAAAATATTGTCGGGGCGGAGTTATTCCGCCCTGCAGTTATGTAAAGGAGAAAACGAAATGAATAAAGCTAAAAGAGCCGCTGTTATTGCCGGCAACTGGAAAATGAACAAAACCCCTGCAGAGGCGGCTGCACTTATCAACGAAATGAAGCCTTTAGTTAAGGACGCTGACTGCAAGGTAGTTCTTTGCGTTCCCGCTATTGATATTCCTGCTGCAGTAGAAGCTGCAAAGGGAAGCAACATTGAAATCGGCGCAGAAAACGTTCACTATAAAGAGAGCGGCGCATACACCGGCGAAATCGCTGCAAATATGCTGGTTGAAGCAGGCGTTAAGTATGTTGTTATCGGCCACAGTGAGAGAAGACAGTACTTCGGTGAGACCGACCAGACCGTTAATCTTCGCACCCTTGCCACAGTTAATGCAGGACTCACTGCAATTGTTTGCGTAGGCGAGACTCTTGAGCAGAGAGAACTGGGTTATACCGAGACCCTTCTTAAGTTCCAGACCAAGATGGCACTTACCAATGTAAGCGCAGACCAGCTCAAAAATATTATTATCGCTTACGAGCCGGTATGGGCAATCGGAACAGGCGTTACTGCAACTGCTGAGCAGGCTGATGAGGGCAACGGCTATGTTCGTGAGGCTATCGCAGAGGTTTACGGCAAGGATGTTGCCGAGACCGTTACCGTTCAGTACGGCGGTTCCATGAACGCTAAGAACGCTGACGAGCTTGTTGCTAAGGTTAACGTTGACGGCGGTCTTATCGGCGGCGCTTCCCTTAAGGCAGAGGACTTCTCTGTAATTGTTAAGGCTGCAAGCAAGTAATTATTAATAGGTGAAAAACTAATGAAAAAACCCGTTGTTTTATGTATAATGGATGGCTTCGGTATTCGCGAGACCAAAGACGGTAACGCTATACTGAATGCCAACACCCCGAATTTAACAAAGCTTTTTGCAGAAAACCCCTTTACTACTATCGGCGCTTCGGGACTTGACGTTGGTCTTCCCGACGGTCAGATGGGTAACAGTGAGGTTGGCCACACAAATATCGGTGCCGGCAGAGTTGTTTATCAGATGCTGGTGAAGATTTCCAAGTCTATAAAAGACGGCAAATTCTTTGAGATTGAGGCAATGAAAAACGCTATGGAGAACTGTGTTAAAAATGACAGCGCTCTCCATATGATAGGTCTTCTTTCCGACGGCGGTGTTCACAGTCACATTGAGCACCTTTACGGTATTCTCGAAATGGCAAAGAAATACGGCCTTAAAAAGGTTTACGTTCACGCTCTTTTAGACGGACGTGACGTTTCTACCACCTCGGGTGCAGGCTTTATAAGAGACTTAGAGGCAAAAATGGCACAGCTCGGTGTTGGTAAGGTTGCTTCTGTTATGGGCAGATACTACGCCATGGACAGAGACTTTGCCTGGGATAGAGTAGAGAAGGCTTACGCTGCTATGGTTTATGGAGAGGGTGTTGAAACTGATAACGCCGCAGCTGCAGTTGAGCAGTCTTATGAAAACGGCGTTACAGATGAATTTGTTCTTCCTACTGTTGCCGACAAGGACGGTATTATTAAGGCAGGGGACAGCGTCGTTTCCTTTAACTTCCGCCCCGACAGAGCAAGACAGTTTACCCGCGCTTTCGTTGATCCTGCCTTTGACGGATTTGAGAGAAAGAAGGGCTTTATGCCTCTCACCTATGTTTGTATGACTCAGTATGACGAGACAATGCCCAATGTAAGCGTTGCTTTCCCGCCTGAAGAGCTGAAAATGACCTTCGGTGAATATCTTGCAAGCAAGAAGATGACCCAGCTTCGTATTGCTGAAACCCAGAAATACGCTCACGTTACTTTCTTCTTTAACGGCGGTGAGGAAAAGACCTTTGAGGGCGAGGACAGAATTCTCATTCAGTCTCCCGACGTTCCCACCTTTGACCTTATGCCCGAAATGAGCGCTTATCCCGTTTGCGACGCTGTTTGCGAGCAGATTCTCTCGGGTAAGTACGATGCAGTTATTCTTAACTTTGCTAACTGCGATATGGTGGGCCACACAGGCATTTTTGATGCGGCTGTTAAGGCTGTAGAAGCGGTTGACACCTGCGTTGGCAGAGTTGTTGAGGCAACAGAAAAAATGGGTGGTGTCACCTTTATTACCGCCGACCACGGCAATGCTGACTGTATGATAGGCGAGGACTCAGCTCCCTTTACTCCCCACACCACAAATCCCGTGCCCTTCTGTGTTGTAGGCTATGACTGTAAACTTCGCGAGGGCGGCAGACTTGCCGATATTATCCCCTCAATGCTTACTGTGTTAGGACTTCCTAAACCTGCAGAAATGGACGGCGAGTCACTTATAGTTTAAAAACAAAAACACTGTCTCAATCACAATTGAGGCAGTGTTTTGCTCTATATGAGGCTTAAAAATCCGAGATGATTTGTTTCATCTCGGATTTTTGTTGTTATAGCTTATTCGGTTGTCTCCGGAGTAGAAGGAGAAGGGGTTGAGCTTGTGTTGCTCTCGGGCGGGGCAGGTTTTACGCTACTGTAGTAAATTATTATCTTATCGTCGGGACTTAAAGAGTCTCCGGCGGCGGGGTCGGATTTTACAACCTCGTGGTAGCCTACCGAAGCGTCCTCGATTTCATAGAAGGTTATATTATTATAGCTGAAACCGCGTTTAAACAGCTCTATGAGTGCCTCCTGTTCACTAAGGCCGTGGAGGTTGGGCATTATAAGTACCTCGGGACCAAGACTCAGTGTGACGTATATGGTGGTGTCACGCTTTACTTCGCTTCCTGCCTTATAGTCCTGGTCAACAACAATACCAGCGCCTTTGGAGGAGTATTTTTTGCCGAGAATTTTAAATTTAAACTCGGGATATCTGTTGCAAAGCTCCTCAAAGGTAAGGTCATTTTTGGTGAAATCGGGTACCTCTAAAAGCAGTTCATCACTTTGAGATGGTACACTGCTGCTTTCAATGAGTGACGACTCATCAGAGGGAATGGAAGAATTGTCCACAGGAGTGCTGCCACCTGACAGACCGTCCATTATAAGCCAGATAATAAGAAAGATAACGATAATTACAGAGGCGGTAATTACGGCGGCGAGGATTGCCGCTTTTTTTGCAGAACTATCCTTCTTGCGAGAAACCGGAACACCGACGGGGGTAGGGGGTGTCTCTTTGTTTTGCTCGGTTTTGACGCCGACTGCAGCAAAGCTTGTGGTCATATCAATGGCAGGAGAAATGTCGATTTTAAGTTCGTCCATATTCTTTGTTCTGTTTTCCTTTGAAATCTGCAAAGCGTTTGCAAGGGTGGTAAGCACCGGTTTTGGCAGAACTTCGGCAATTTTTGCGGGTATGGACATTTTGTCGTCGGTAATACGCTCAACCGCTTCGGGCAGTGTAGAGCCCATAAGCACTCTGAAAAGGGTAGCGGCAAAGCCGTACACGTCGGTGGCTTCATCCAGTTCTCCGTCGTCTAAACCGTACTGCTCTGCGGCGGCATAGCCGGGGAAAACCTGTGAGTTAATAGGACTGCTGGATTTTCTGAGTTTGGAAATTGCAAAGCCAGAAAGACGGAGCTTTCCGTCTCTGCCCACAATTACGGTTTCCGGAGAGATGCCTGCGTGAATGATTCCTGCCTTGTGCAAAGCAGAAAGGGAAGAAATAAGCGGCATAAACAAGGCTCTTGCCTGCTCCCAGGAAAGGGTACCGCCGTTGCGCAGTAAAAACTCACGAAGTGTTATACCGGGAACGGCTTTGGTAATAATATAAGCGGTGCTGTTGCACTCAAGAATATCGCAGATAACAGGGACAGCCGCAAGGGAAGTGGCTTTGAGCTTTTTAGCAAGCTCAACATAGTCCATTAAAGCGGCGTTATAGGAAAATTCGTTGCCGTCGGTAGAACTGATACTTAAATTTTCGTTTCTTTTTGCAAGGGGAACAGGGAAGAATTCGCGAATGTTAATAATGTTATTGGATTCATTGTCCCAGCCGATATATGTAATTCCCTCGCCGTTTGCTTCAAGCATTTTGCCAACAAGGTATTTGCCTTGAATACGTGTCCTTATAGGGAGAGCGCCTGCAGGGTTAGGCGTTCCGGCAGTATGGCCGCAAATGGGACAAACACTCTCGCCGCCGTTATCGTTCATACAACCCATACAAAGTTTATCGAAAGTAAGCATAAAAAGGGTCCTTTCTTGTTTGGTATTGACTAATTATAACACAATTTACTGTATTATTCAAGAGGGATAAGCTGCCTGAACACGCAGGTGTGTTTGGGAGTTATTGTTCTGTCCTCGTGGAGTGAACCGAAATACCAGTGGCGGAATTTACAAAGTCGGCTTATCTGGTCAAAATAACCGTTGATTTTGGTAATAAGCTCTGTTTCTCCCCGTCGCAGCTGCATAGCGCTTTTAACGGGAGCGGGAGGCTCGTGGGTGAGAATATAATCAACCGTTCTGTCGTTTTCGTCAAGGAGTTTTGCGCCCTCTGCCATTTCTTCGGGTGTTGCAATTTCCTGTCTCCACCATTTACCGCTGTCCAGCCGCATATCCTTATCCACGCTTTCTCCGCCGCCGAAGGTAAAAATGCTTTTTCCTTCAACATTATAGATTTGTCCGCGACACAGATGAATGAGATTATCACTGATTCTGTGAACAAGTCCACCTTTCCACACCGTTTGACGGCAACGGTTGATGCTATCATAGTTGTCGTGGGTGCCGTCTAAAAATGCAACTGTATATTTACGGCTGCCAAGATATTTTATGACATCCTTTTCCTCTTTATCTGAGTTCCACAAAAAACCGAAGTCTCCGCAGACAATAACCGTGTCGCCCGCCTTTAGCTTTCGCCACTGGCGGTCAAAGAGTCTGTCAATGTCTCCGTGTAGGTCTCCTGTTACATATACCAAATATCTCGCCACCCTTTCAAAATAATACTTTTATTTTGCCGAAATTTATTGTATACTGTGAATATACATATATTATACTATACTTTAGGTGATTTTTCTATGAAAAAACGAATTTTTTCATTAGTTTTAATAATTTGTTTGATTTTTTCCTGTATTTTTCCTGTCGGAGCCTTTGAAATAACTACTTTCGAAGTGCCTGCAGAAGCTGCCGCGCTGGTAAGCCTTGATACGGGCGAGGTGCTTTACAGTAAAAATATGGACAAAAGGGTTTATCCTGCATCTATGGTGCAGATTATGTCGGCTGTGGTAATACTGGAAAATGTAAAGGACCTTGAAAACTTTCAGGTTACTATGACTGAGAGCGCCTATAACAGTATTCTGGGTACCGGCTCGGCTATTCTTCACCTAAAGGTTGGGGAGGTGCTCAGCGGCAAGGACGCTCTGGCGGCAATGCTCGTTTCCTCGGCGGGAGACGCAATTTATGCCTACTGTGAAGCGGTGGGGGGCAGTATTGACGGCTTTGTCAAAATGATGAACGACAAAGCAGTTGAACTGGGACTCTCGGGTACACATTTTACTAATCCCATAGGACTTCACGACCGGAACAATTACACAACGGTAAAGGATATTATCACTCTGACCCGTTACGCTATTGATAATTTCCCCGTATTTTCGGAATTGACCGCTAAATCAAGATACAAAATGTCTGCCACAAATATGAGGGAAGAAAGAACAATCGTTACCACTAATTATATGGTGGATACAGGCACAAATTATTATTATACCTACTGCACCGGAACTAAAACCGGTTACACCGACGAGGCGGGAAGGTGTCTGACTGCCACTGCTTCGTATAACGGATATAAATATCTTGCAGTGCTTATGGATTGCCCTAACAACTCGGGCTCAAGGGTAGAATTTACCACCGCACGTCAGATGTTCCGTTGGGCGTTTAATAATTTTGAGTATAAGGCAATTTTAGACATTGCCTCACCCGTGGCAGAAATGCCGGTGCGCCTTTCAACGGACTACGACCATGTGGCTCTTTACCCCGAAAAACAGCTCACATCAATTTTGCCTAACGAAGCAGATAACTCAACTATAATAATAAGGCCTACTTTAAGCTATGAGTCGGTTAACGCCCCTGTCAAAAAGGGTGATGTGCTGGGAACGGCAGAGGTTATTTATGCCGAGCAGGTTATAGGAACTGTAAATATTGTGGCAGGTCAGGATATCGACAGCAATGGATTTCTTGTATTTTTTGATGTCATCAGACGTATAGTGACTTCTACAGCGTTCACAATAATACTGATACTGTTGATTTTATCAGCTGTCTGCTTTGTGGTTTATGTTGCCTATATAAATTCAAAAGGAAAAAAGAGAAGCAGAAGAGTCAGATATATCCCCTATGACGAGGAGAAAGAACTGATGCGAAAGGAAAAAAGCCGTCATAGAAGAGAAAAAGCCGGCAGACCTAAATACGAAAGAGAGGAAGAAAGCAATGAACAAAGCAAAAACTATTTTGATTAAGATAATTTTAAGCGCAATAGTTCTGTTTTTAGGCTATTGGTTTATGTTGCCGCCCCTTAACTTCAGGAGCAGTGAAATGTATACCTTTATTATTTTTGCCATTATAGCTGTCTCGGTAATATGCGCGTTTTCGGGTGTTTTTTCTTCTATAAAGGCAGTGAAGGTTGATACCGAAAATTACAAAAAAATAAGTCTCAAGGGCTTTAAAAAACTGAAAACACCCACAAAGGTTACCGTTTGTACCGTTGCGATTATAGCCCTTTTCCTTATTGTGGGCAATATTATCGGGGCTCAGATTTTCAATGCCTCGCGGTATAATAAGCTTATTACTATGGAGGACGGTGACTTTGTCAGCGAAGTAAGTGAAATCGGCAAGGACCAGATTCCAGTGGTGGACAAAGACACTGCATCAAGGCTGGGTCAAAGAAAATTGGGCGAAATGGCAGACCTTGTTTCTCAGTTTGAAATAGAAGAGCTTTACACACAGATTAATTTTAACGGCAGACCGGTAAGGGTTACTCCTCTTCGTTACGGAGATGCAATTAAATGGCTGGGCAACCAGAAAGAGGGTATTCCTGCATATATAACTGTGGATATGACAACACAGGAAACCTCTCTTGTAAGGCTGGAGCAGGGCATAAAATATTCCGAGAGCGAGTATTTTATGAGAGACGTTATGAGAAAACTGCGGTTTTCTTATCCCACCAAAATATTTGATGAAATCTCCTTTGAAATTGACGATAACGGCACACCCTATTGGGTGGCTTCCACTGTCGAATACAAAATAGGAATTTTCAGCGGCAGAGACATAGGCGGCGCAGTACTGCTAAATGCACAGACAGGTGAGAGTCAGTACTACGACATTGAAGAAATTCCCACCTGGGTAGACCAGGTGTACAGCTCCGATATGATTTTAACTCAGCTTACCTATAACGGAAAATACCGTTCGGGCTGGCTCAATTCCATATTCGGACAAAAGGGAGTTCTTCAGCCTACCGACGGCTACAACTACCTTGCTATAAATGATGACGTGTGGCTTTATACCGGTATAACCTCGGTGACAAGTGACGAATCTAACGTAGGCTTTGTATTGACCAATCTGCGCACCAAAGAAACACGGTATTATCCCGTTCCCGGCGCAGAGGAATATTCGGCAATGAGTTCTGCTCAAGGTCAGGTACAGCATCTCGGCTATCGCGCCACCTTCCCCTTGCTTTTGAATGTTGCCGACAGACCCAGTTATTTTATGGCGCTGAAAGACTCGGCAGGTCTCGTAAAAATGTACGCATTTGTTGATGTGCAACAGTACCAAATAGTAGGTACCGGAAGCACAGTAGAGGAAAGCCGTCAGGATTATCTCAGTAAACTCAAAAAAGAAGATGTTGACACGCCTGAGGCTGAAATTCTTACCGTTACCGCAAAGGTTACAAGGGTGAGCAGTGCGGTGGTTGACGGTAACACTTGTTACTATATTCTTTTAGAGGGCAGTGAGCAGGTATTTACCGTTCCGGTTTATCTCTCCGACAGACTGCCTTTCCTCGGCACAGAAGACACCGTGACAATCAGCTACTCTGAGGAGCAGGGCAAAACTATGGTATCGGCGGTAGAAATTAACTGATAAAAATGGCTCATATTAAAGGAGTTAATGTTTAAACTACCTTTGGGGTGAGCCGATTAAATGATAAATCTTATAGCAGCGGCACAAGCGGTAACTATCCTGTTAACTTTCCGCCGCCTTTTGCTTTTAAGTAAAAAACAAAAAAATATAATTTTAAATATAATATGCGCCGTATTACTGTGCTTTAATATATGCCGTTATGCCGTACAGTCCCATACGTCAGGTGAAATGTGTATACCTGTGGAATTTTCGGCAATTTCTTATTTTTTGGTTCCTGCCATAGTACTGCTGAGAATTCCCCCTTTAAGGGTGTGGGCGGCATATTCGGGTGTGTTGGCGGGAAGCGGTTATTTCCTTTGTATGTCGATTTTCGGCGATATTGCTTATGTGGGATATAAGCCTTCAAGCGTTGCCGCCGCTCTATTCTGCCACGGGGTATTGCTCCTTTGCGGTATGCTTATTATAAGTGAAAAGAAGTTTTCTCCGAGTACGGGCTGGATAATCACCATAGGACTTATAGGTATAAGTCTCCACGCCTTTTTGCTTCGCGGACACTTTGCAGGAGGCAACGGTATTTTTATTTATGAGTTGCTTTTCGCTTATCAACCCATAGCTTTTTTCGGGAGCGAAATAATCCCCTTTTACTATTTTTTACTCTTTGTTTTGGTAATACTCTCCTTTAATATGTTCTATCGACTGAATGTAAAGCTAACAAAAAAATCCCGCATACTTTGAGTATGCGGGATTTTTGTTGAAAGACTGTATCAGAGCTTTTCTACGTCCTTGTCGGAGATAATATGGAAGCCTGCTTTTTCGAGAGCAGCTTCTGCCTTCTCATTGTCAGCAACGCGCATTACCATATAGGCGTGCTTTTCGGTGCGGGTCATAAAGGCGTAGAGATATTCCATATTAATATGGTTTTCGTCAAGCACCTTTAAGGCTTCGGATAATTTTCCGGGGGCATCACCGATTTTAACACCTACAACATCGGTGGTTCTAATGAGATAGCCTTCCGCGTTCAGTGTCTTCATAGCGGTTTCGGTTTCGTTTACAATAAGACGCAAAATTCCGAAATCCTCAGTGTCGGCAATGGAAAGAGCGCGGATATTAACATTATGTTTTGCAAGAGTATCGGTTATAGAGACAAGAGAACCCTGATGATTCTGAACGAAAACGGTAAGTTGTTTTAATGACATAAATTTTCTCTCCTTTATTAATGCAATTTGCGCTTATCGATTACACGAACAGCCTTGCCTTCGCTTCGTGCAATGGATTTCGGCGGAACAAGGTGAACGGAGGGATTAATACCAAGCATTACCTTCATAGCATTTGAAAGAGCCTTTTCCTGTGCGGTAATACCGCTGACGGTATCGGTAAACTGGTCGGGGTTCATTTCAACATTGACGTCAAAGATGTCGTTGTTGCCGACTCTGTCAACAATAATCTGATAGTTAGGCTGATAGCCTTCGCTCAGCAGAACGGTTTCAATTTGGCTCGGGAACACATTAACACCGCGGATAATGAGCATATCGTCGGTTCTGCCCATGGGTTTCGCCATTTTAATAAGAGTTCTGCCGCAGGAACACTTTTTGCGGGAAAGCACGCAAATATCTCTTGTGCGGTAACGAAGTAAGGGAAACGCTTCTTTATCAAGAGAAGTGAAAACAAGCTCACCCTTCTCACCCTCGGGGAGAACCTCGCCTGTGTCAGGGTCGATAATTTCGGCAACAAAGTGGTCTTCGTTTATGTGCATACCGGACTGCTCACAGCATTCGAAGGCAACACCGGGACCTGTGGTCTCGGTAAGTCCGTAAATATCGTAGGCCTTAATTCCAAGGTCTTTTTCTATACTCTTTCTCATTTCCTCGGTCCAGGGCTCTGCGCCGAAAATACCTGCTTTCAGCGGAATTTTATCGGGGGTATAGCCCATTTCCTTTAAGGACTCTGCAATATAAGCGGCATAAGAGGGAGTACAGCAAAGAATGGTAGCCGAGAGGTCGGTCATAAACTGAATCTGTCTCTCGGTAAAGCCTGAGGACATAGGAAGGGTAAGACAGCCTACCTTCTGAGAGCCGCCGTTAAGTCCGAAGCCCCCTGTAAACAGACCGTAACCGTAGGCAACCTGACAAACGTCCTTCTCTGTGCCGCCTGCGGCAACTATTGCTCTTGCACAGCAGTCTTCCCATAAATCTATATCGTTTTGGGTGTAAAATGCAACGACACGCTTTCCGGTAGTACCAGAAGTGGAGTGAATACGAACACAGTCCCGAAGGGGCTTTGCCAGAAGTCCGTAAGGATAAGCCTCTCTTAAATCGGCTTTAGATAAGAAGGGGAGCTTATGTAAATCCTCAATACCCTTTATATCTTCCGGCTTTACGCCTTTCTTATCCATTAAATTGCGGTAGTATGCAACGTTTTCATAAACGTGTTGCACCTGTTTTTTTAGTTTTTCCGACTGAAGCTTTTTGATTTCTTTAACCGGCATTGTTTCAATTTCTTTTTGGAAATAACGGTTTTCCATATTTTTCGCCTCTTTAAATTAAGAATTATAGCCTAAATTAAATGCTGTTTTATTCATTTCTACAAATTTCGGTGCAACGGTATTTTCGATTGCCGCGATCCATTTTTTAAAGGGAATGTCAAAGTGCTTTGCTGCTTTGCCCATAAGCACAATATTTACCGCTTTGCTGGAGCCTGCTTTTTCGGCTAACGACAGCGCATCAAGTGCTTCAACACTTACACCCTTGGCAATGAGTTCATCCAAAACATTTTCAGGGTACTCAGCCGCGCCGATAATCACCGGCATAGGGTCAATCTGCTGTGTGTTAACAACAATTTTGCCGTCTTTTTTAAGGAAAGCGGCATAGCGAGCGGCTTCCAATTTTTCAAAGGAAATAATTATATCAGCTTCACCCTGTGTAATAATTGGGGAGTAAACCTGCTCACCGTAGCGAACATAGGTAACAACGCTTCCTCCGCGCTGGCTCATACCGTGAACCTCGCTTACCTTTACGTCAAAGCCCTCGTCCATAAGAAGTCTGCCGAGAAGCTTTGATGCAAGCAGACTGCCTTGTCCGCCCACACCTACTATCATAACACTTTTAGTCATTTTCACTTTCTCCTTAAACTATCGCATCAAATGCGCAAAGCTGCTTACATACGCCGCAGCCAACGCAAAGAGTGTTGTCGATTTTTGCCTTGCCGTCTTTAATGCTGATTGCAGGGCAGCCCAGACTCATACAGCGCTTGCAGGACTTACATTTGTCGCTTTCAACCTTTAAGGGTGCCTCATGCTTAACAGATTTGAGCAGTACGCAGGGGCGTCTCGAAATAATAACAGATGGCTCTTCCACGCTAAGCTCTTCCTTAACTGCTGTTTCGCAGGCTTTAAGGTCATAGGGGTCAACAACACGCACTCTGTTTATACCGAGGGCTTTGCAAAGAGCCTCTAAATCAACCTTTGCGGCGGGGTCGCCCTTAATGTTAAAGCCTGTGGTGGGGTTTTGCTGATGTCCTGTCATACCGGTAATGGAGTTATCAAGAATTATAACGGTGGAGTTGGTTGAATTATAAGCAATATTTACAAGTCCTGTCATACCGGAATGCATAAAGGTGGAGTCACCGATAACAGCGACGCTTCTTTTTTCGGCAGTTTCGCCCATTGCGGCATTAAAGCCGTGGAGTCCCGAAACCGATGCGCCCATACAAAGGGTGGAATCCAGTGCATTAAGGGGAGCAACTGCGCCGAGAGTGTAACAGCCGATATCACCCATAACGGTAATTTTATTCTTAGAAAGTGTATAGAACATACCTCTGTGGGGACAGCCTGCGCACATCATAGGAGGACGGGCAGGAATAACGCTGTCGGCAGATACGCTGTACTTATCCTCTTTGCCGAAGGCTTTTGCAATAGTGCCTTGAGAAAATTCTCCGAGGATTGAGAAAAGCTCTTTTCCTGCACAGTCAATTCCCAGCGCCTTAACGTGATTTTCAATAATGGGGTCAAGCTCTTCAATAACATAGAGCTTTTTAACCTTGCTTGCAAAGTCACGAATAAGCTTTTCGGGGAGGGGATTGGGCATACCGATTTTAAGAATGCTGGCTTCCTCTCCGAAAACTTCCTTTACATATAAATAAGAGCAACCAGAGGTGATAATTCCTATTTCCTCGCTGTTCATTTCTACCTTATTATATATACAGTCGTTTGCAAACTGAGCAAGGTTGGCGGTTCTTTGTTCAACGACAGGGTGGCGCTTAATGGCATTGCCCGGCATCATTATGTATTTGGCAGGGTTTTTCTTATAATCCTTTAATACAGCGGGAACAGCCTCTGCTGTTTCTACAACAGACTGGCTGTGAGCGATTCGTGTGCACATACGAAGGAGTACGGGGGTGTCGAATTTCTCGGAAAGCAGGAAGGCGGTTTTTGCAAAATCGTATGCTTCCTGAGAATCGGCAGGCTCCAGCATAGGTACCTTTGAAGCAATGGCGTAGTGGCGGGAATCCTGCTCGTTCTGGGAGGAATGCATTGCAGGGTCGTCAGCAACACAGATAACCATACCGCCGTTAACACCTGTATAGGAAAGGGTGAAAAGGGGGTCAGCTGCAACGTTAAGACCTACGTGCTTCATAGCGCAAGCGCTCCTTGCTCCGGCTAAACTTGCGCCAAAGGCAACCTCGCAGGCAACCTTTTCGTTAGGCGCCCATTCGGAATGTAAATCATCATACTTGGATAAAAATTCGGTAATTTCGGTAGAGGGTGTTCCGGGGTAACTGGAAACAACACCCAGTCCGCCGTCGTGAAGACCTGCGGCAACTGCCGCATTACCTATCATCAGCTTTTTCATATAAAAAATATCCTTTCGTTAAGATTTGTTCTGAGAGTCAACAAGACCCTCTGCACCGTAGATTTTACGAAGTTTTGGTTTTTCGATTTTGCCTGTGGGATTACGGGGAATATCGGCAAAGATAATCTTTCTCGGGCGCTTATATCTGGGCAGACTCAGACAGAACTCATTTATTTCCTCTTCCGTACAGGTCATACCCTTTTTAATTTCAATAATAGCGGTGGCAATTTCACCAAGTCTTGTATCGGGCAGACCGATTACGGCGACATCCTTGATTTTGTTAAAGCCCGAAAGGAAGTTTTCAATCTGTACGGGGTAGAGGTTTTCACCGCCCGTAATAATAACATCCTTTTTGCGGTCAACAAGGTAAATAAAGCCTTCCTCGTCCTGCATTGCCATATCTCCCGTGTAGAGCCAGCCGTCTTTCAGAGATTCGGCAGTTGCCTTTTCGTCTCTGTAGTAGCAGGTCATAACACCGGGGCCTTTAAGACAAAGCTCACCTACGTCCCCCTGTTTTACGGTTTCGCCCTCGGGGTAAACAATTTTAATTTCCCAGCCGTAACCGGGCACGCCGATAGCACCCACTTTGTGAACATTTTCTGTTCCTAAATGAACTGCACCGGGGCCAATGGATTCACTGAGTCCGTAGTTGGTGTCATAGTCGTGATTTGGGAAAACCTCAAGCCAGCGCTTAATAAGACTCTGGGGAACAGGCTGTGCGCCTATGTGCATAAGACGCCAGTTTTTCAAGTCATAATCCTTAAGGTCGATTTCTCCGCGCTCTATAGCGTTCAAAATGTCTTGAGCCCACGGAACGAGAAGCCATACAATGGAGCATTTTTCACTGCTTGCCGCCTCTAAAATGCTCTCTGAAGCAGTACCTTTAAGAATAACTGCTTTGCCTCCCACTAAGAGACTTCCGAACCAGTGCATTTTTGCACCCGTATGGTAAAGGGGAGGAATACACAAAAAGCAGTCATCCTTTGTCTGTCTGTGATGCGCCTGCTCAACTCTGCAGGCGTGGATAAGACTTTCGTGATTATGTAAAATAGCTTTTGGGAATCCCGTTGTGCCGGATGAAAAATAAATTGCGGCATCGTCCTCTTCGGTGAGGGTACATTCGGGGAAAGAACCCGAAAATTCACTGATAAGGTCGTTGTAGTCATCGGCAAAATCGGGACAGCTTCCGCCTAAATATATAAGGGTGCATTTTTTGCTCAGTTTTTCGGCAACTGCCTCCACACGGCCTACAAATTCGTTGCCGAAGATAAGAACATCAGCCTCTGCAAGGTCAAGGCAGTAATCAATTTCGTCTGAGGAATAACGGAAATTAAGAGGCACAGCCAATGCACCGGCTTTTAAAATTCCGAAATAAATTGGCAGCCAGTCAATACAGTTCATAAGAAGAATGGCAACCTTTTTACCTTTGCCGATTCCGTTTGCAATAAGCATATTTGCGAGGCGGTTTGCTTTTTCATTGAAAACCTGCCAGGTTATCTCTCTTCTGTAGTGCTTTTTATTGGTGGGCTGAACAAGCTCATATTCGTGCCAGGTAAGTTTCCGCGTTTCGGGCTGTTCGGGATTTATTTCCACCAGCGCCGTATCGTTTGTGAATTCTCTGGCATTTTTTTCAAGTACGTGAACAATAGTCATTGCGCTAACCTCTGTCATATAAAAAATGTATAGTAATACTTTACCACTTTAAAGCGAGAATGTCAATGCAAACCGAAATTTTTCCGAATTTTTTTATAATGCTATTGACAAAGTGGCTTTAATGTGCTAAAGTGTATACAATTGATTTATCGCTTTAAACCGCTAAATCAAGAAAGGATGGTTTCTATGACAACAACTATGCTCATAACAATACCTATGCTTATCTGCTTTTTCGGACTTATGATAGGCGTAGGATTTTACTGCAGAAAGCACGCAACAAATGTTGACGGCTTCGTTCTGGGTGGCAGAAGTGTAGGCCCTTGGCTTACCGCCTTTGCTTTCGGCACCTCCTATTTTTCTGCCGTTATCTTTGTTGGGTATGCAGGTCAGTTCGGCTGGAACTTCGGTCTTGCTTCCACCTGGATTGGTCTGGGTAACGCCTTTATCGGCTCTCTCCTTGCCTGGACGGTATTGGGCAGAAGAACAAGGGTTATGACACAGCATTTAGGAAGTAAAACAATGCCCGACTTCTTTGAGAAACGCTATGACTCTAAAAAATTAAAGGTTATTGCTTCCTTTATTGTATTTGTATTTCTTATTCCTTATACCGCATCTCTTTACAACGGTCTTTCCTCACTCTTTAATAATGTTTTTGCTATTGATTATTGGGTAATCGTTGTGGTTATGTCGTTGCTCACAGGCGTTTATGTTATTTTCGGTGGCTATATGGCAACCGCCATTAATGATTTTATTCAAGGCTTTATAATGCTTGTGGGAATTATTGCGGTTATTGCGTCGGTGCTGGTACAGAACGGCGGCTTTAACGCGGCAGTAGAGGCACTGGGTATAAAGGCCGGCAGTGAGTACACCTCAATGTTTGGCCCCAACCCCATATTCCTCTTCTTTGTGGTAATACTGACTTCTCTCGGTACCTGGGGTCTTCCTCAGATGGTTGGTAAATTTTATTCCATTAAGGATGAGGATTCCATTAAGAAGGGAACCGTTATTTCCACAGTGTTTGCAATAGTGGTTGCAGGAGGTTGCTACTTTTTAGGCGGATTTGGCAGACTGTATGAGCCGGTTATGAAAAACGGCAAAGTGCTGTTTGACTCCATTATTCCTACAATGATGAAGGAGCTTCCTGCCGTTGTGGTGGCTCTCGTTATTGTACTGGTACTGTCTGCATCTATGTCTACCCTTTCCTCTCTTGTGCTCACTTCTGCATCTACTCTGACTCTGGATGTTGTTAAACCCGCAATTAAAAAGGAAATGAATGACAAAAAGAGCGTACTTATAATGAGAGTATTTATCGTTTTCTTTATTGTGATTTCCGCTGTTATTGCAATTCTTAAAGACAGCATCTGGGCAGAATCGGTATTTATTCCTCAGATGATGGGTGTATCCTGGGGAGCCTTGGCAGGTGCTTTTCTTGCTCCCTTTATGTACGGATTATACTGGAAAAAGACTACAAAGGCAGCTGTTGTATCAAGCTTTATTTTCGGTGTGGGTCTGGAAGTTATTCAGCTCTGCATAAGCGTTGGATGGTTTAATGTTGCAAATATTCCCGTTCTCAGCTTTGTATTTACAAATTCGCTTTATTCCGGCGTATTTGCAATGGTAGGCGGACTTGTTCTTGTGCCCATTGTCAGCCTCTTTACACAAAAAACTCTACCCGAAAATATAGATGAAAAATTTGAGTGCTATAATCATACGGTTGTTACAAATAAAAAGGATTCTCTTGGATAAAAACGAAAGTCAAACAAAAGCTCTGTTGGAAGCGAATCTTCCAACAGAGTTTTTAGTTTTCTTCCAACAAGGAGATAAAGTCCTTCATATAAGGGGAAAGCCACCTGTTTTTATGACAGAGAAGCTGGCTGTAATAGGTTTGCTCGGGAATAGAGGTTTCAATTTTAACCAGATAGCCTTCTTTAAGATGATTTTTGACTGCATATTCAGGGAGAAAAGCAATTCCCATTCCCTTATGGGCAAAGTTTGATATAATAGAGGTGCTGTCAAGCTCTATTGATTCATAAAGTTTCGCGTCAAACTGAGCCGCTATTTCCCTGAGTCTGTTATAACAAAAACCGCTATGCTCGGTAACGGCAAAATCATATTCGAAAATTTGCTGTGCAGTTACATTCTTTTTATATGCAAGGGGATGACAGGGGTCGCACAAAAAGAGTAGCTTTTCTTCTTTTTTGCAACAGCACACAAGGTCGGGGTCGGTGTTGAGACCTGCGGTTAAGTATACCATGTCTAACTGATTTTGTTTGAGCTGGCGCAACAGCTCGGTTGCTTCTGCGGTTTTTATTTTAAGAGTAATATCCCTGTGCTGTTCTTTAAATATGGGTAAAAGCTCTTGCAACGGACCTATAAGTAAAGATTCAAGCACTCCAACTCTAAGGGTACCGCTTAAATGTACAGCATCTCTTCCTAAACTTTCTGCCTTTTCAAAAACGTGTAATATTTCATAAGCATAAAAG
>JAZLDA010000024.1:0-15307 GCA_045614505.1 Acutalibacteraceae bacterium
TAAAACCGTAATGTTCACCGTGACAATGGACTGGATAGGCAATATGCCCTGTAATCCTTCCATCGGTGGCACCGCAAAGGGTCACCTTGTGCGTGAGCTTGATGCTCTGGGCGGTGAAATGGGCAGAGCGGCAGACAAAAATACTCTGCAAAGCAGAATGTTAAACCGAGGCAAAGGCCCTGCGGTACATTCTCTCAGAGCACAGATAGACAGAAGATACTATTCCGCATATATGAAGCACGCCGTAGAGCTTCAAAGCGGGCTTGACGTAAAGCAGGCAGAGGTAATCGCCATAGAAAAGGACGGCGAAAACTGGGCTGTTATTACAAAGCTGGGCGCACGCTACAGCGTAAAAGCGGTTATTCTTGCTACGGGTACGTTTTTAGGTGGCAAAATATATGTAGGAGAAGTAAACTATAACAGCGGTCCCGACGGTCTTGCCCCCTCTATGGAGCTTGCAGAGTCTTTAAAGGCTTTGGGTTTGCCCCTGCGCCGTTTTAAGACAGGCACTCCCGCAAGAGTGGACAGGGCGAGCATTGATTTTAGTGAGCTTGAAATACAGTACGGTGACAGCGAGGTTACACCCTTCAGTTTTTCTACCGACCCCGACAGCATAAATAATTCGGGTGTCTGCCATATTGCCTACACTAACCTTGAAACCGAGAGGGTCATAAGGGAAAACCTTGACCGTTCACCTCTATATGCAGGTGAAATCGAGGGTGTGGGGCCAAGGTATTGCCCCAGTATTGAGGATAAAATAGTGCGCTTTGCTGATAAAAAGCGCCATCTTCTATTTATTGAGCCTTGCGGAAATGAAACCGAGGAATTATATCTTCAGGGAATGTCCTCTTCACTTCCCGAAGAGGTGCAGATAAAGTTTTATAAAACCATTAAGGGTCTTGAAAATGTAAAGATAATGCGTAACGCTTATGCCATTGAATATGACTGCATTGACCCTCTTTGCCTTTCCTATACCCTTGAAATAAAGGCGCACCCCGGTCTTTACGGCGCAGGTCAGTTCAACGGCTCCTCGGGCTATGAGGAAGCGGCTGTTCAGGGCTTTGTTGCAGGCGCAAATGCCGCCCTTAAAATTAAAGGAGACGAGCCTCTTGTTTTCTCCCGCACAGAAAGTTATATAGGCACTCTTATTGATGACCTTGTTACAAAGGGCTGTTCCGACCCCTATAGAATGATGACCAGCAGGAGCGAATACCGACTGCTTCTGCGACAGGATAATGCTGACGAAAGACTTATGCCGATAGGCAGAAAGCTCGGTCTTATAAATGATACCGATTGGGAAAGCTTCCTTTTAAGAAAGGAACAAAAAGAAAAAGAGGTGGAGCGCCTTAAAGCAACCACCATTGCCCCAAGCGACTCACTTAATGAGTATCTTGAATCGGTTGGTACTGCGCCCATGACAACGGGAATACGCTTATCAGAACTTGTTAAAAGGCCTCAGCTTTCCTATGATGCACTTGCTCCTTGGGATAAGCAAAGACCTACTCTGCCTGTTGCCGTAAGGGAAAAAATCGAAACCGAAATCAAATATGAAGGCTATATTTCCCGTCAGCAGGCGGCAGTTGAAGAAATGCTTCGCCTTGAGAAGAAAAAAATACCCGAGGGTATTGATTATTCATCGGTGGGAGGACTGCGACTGGAAGCGGTGGAAAAACTCAGCAAAGTGCGCCCCGAGAGTATCGGACAGGCTTCCCGTATTTCGGGGGTCAGCCCTGCAGACCTGTCGGTGCTTATAATTTATCTTGAAAAGTATAAGAACGGAGAGAACAGATGATAGATTTTCCAGTCAAAGATATTTTGCCTGCTCTTGAGGAATTCGGCGTAAAGCTCACCGAAAAACAGATAGAGCGTCTTAATATTTATGCTAACCTCCTTGTAGAGTGGAATGAAAAAATGAATCTTACGGCGATTACTGAGCCTATAGAAGTTGTCTGGAAGCACTTTTATGACTGTATTCTGCTATTTAGGGATGTAAAAATAGAAGAGGGCGCTTCGGTTATAGACGTTGGCACAGGAGCAGGATTTCCGGGTATGGTACTGAAAATTATCCGTGAGGATATCGAACTGACACTTCTTGACGGACTTAATAAGCGCCTTGTGTTCTTAAATGAAGTTTTAAAGGAGTTGTCGCTGACAGCAAAGGTGGTGCATTTGCGCGCCGAAGAGGGAGCAAAAAAGGCGGAACTGAGAGAACAGTATGACTTTGCCGTCGCAAGAGCAGTAGCCAATATGAACGTGCTCAGTGAATACTGTGTGCCTTATGTTAAGGTGGGAGGCACCTTCGCGGCTCTTAAAGGGCCCTCGGGCGGTGAAGAAGCAGCAAAGGCTGAAAAAGCTTTGCAGATTTTAGGCGGAGGCAAAACTTTGGTTTTTGCCGAGCATCATGAAATGATAGGCGACAGAACTATAGTGGTTACCAAAAAGGTAGGCCACACACCGCCTAAATATCCGCGAATTTCCGCAAAGATTTCAAAACAACCGTTGTAAAGCAAAACCCGAACTTTCAAAAAAGTTCGGGTTTTTAATATGGAAAATATCGCAGTTTTCGGCAAACTCACAAGACAGGTGACAACAAAGGAGAATTTTAAGGCTGAATTATATAATAACACGCGGTATATCTCGAAAAGGGTCGATGAGTTTTTGTTGCTTTAGGGATTTTACTGTGATATTATTTTCTTGCCGAAAGGGTTTCGGCAGGAGGTGAAAAAGTGAAGCAGGTATCGGACAAGCGGCTCATATTTCTCGACCCCTCGGAGATAATCCCCCCAAAATCAAGGAGGGAAGAAAATGACCGTTACCGATTATTCCTTTTGTCGGAAAGTATAAGAGAAAACGGCCTGCTTATCCCCGTTACCGTCTGCCGTACTGAGTACGGATATGAGGTAATCAGCGGGGAAAGACGAATAAAGGCAAGTATTCTCGCAGGGCTTAAACGAATTCCCTGCATTGTAAGCAACTTTGACGGCGACCCTGAGCTTTTCAGAGCAGCAGAGTGTCTTCTCGGTCATCAGCGGGATGCATCTGAGGATGCGGACAGGCTCAGAGAACTGTGCTGCAAGTATTCCCATTCGTTTGTTGCCACCTTACTTTCCTTTACCACAGGTGAGCTTTCTAAAATAATCGAGCAGAACCAAAAAGGTGAAGAGGAAGAAAAATTAAATCTTGAAGAATTAAAAACTCAAGAAATAACGCAGATGACAACTACAAAAAAGCAGGGAAAAAGACTGCCGCCCATTAAGGATGCCAGATTTTTAATCAACAGTGTAAAACAACTTACCGAAAGCGTTAGCAGTGCGGGTATTCCCATAAGTTTCAAACAAAAGGAAACCGAAAAAACTCTTGAAATTCGCATAAGAATTGAGAAAAATTCGGTAATGAGCCAGATGTCACTTTTATAGCCTCTGTTTATTTTGCCCCTATTCATCCCTATCCCCTTTTTAAACAGAAGGAGCTGTGAGAAATCACAGCTCCTTCTGTTTAATATTAAATTTATTCTTCGCTGTATTCTGCTATATATGGGAGATTTCTGTAATATTCTCCGCAATCCAGTCCGTAGCCTATAACAAAACGGTCTTCGATTGTAAAAAGAGACATATCGGGGACGAATTCCACCAGTCTTCTGGAAGGCTTGTCCAGCAGAGTGATAACATGGAGAGAAAGGGGCTTTCTCGCCTTCAAAAGGTCGTAGATGTCTTTAAGGGTCCTGCCGGTGTCAATAATATCCTCAACTATAACCACATGATAGTTGCTGATGTCCTGCTCAAGGTCCATTGTTATATTAACAACGCCCGAGGAAACAGTGCCGGCGTAGTAGCTTTTTGCACACATAAAACCGATTTCACAGGGGACAGAAACGGCACGGCATAAATCTGCCATAAATACGAAGGCACCCTTTAAAACGCTCACCAGAAGAATAGGTCTGCCGTCATAGTAGGAGTCGATAACCTTTCCGGCTTTTTTAATAGCCTCCTTGATTTCTTTTTCAGATACAAGGGTAGCTTTGATTCTGCTTTCAAAATCTGATTTGCAGGTTATTTCTTTCACTTTAATCTCTCCGTTTACAGAAGTTCTATTCCGTTTTCTTTACATTCTTTAATCATATCTTCAGGCCAGAAGGAGGACTGCACCTCGCCGATATGGGCTTTACAGAGGAAAAACATACACATTCTCGACTGACCGATACCGCCGCCGATGGTGTAGGGCAGTTTGCTCTCTAAAAGCGCCTTGTGGAAAGGAAGCTCTTTGCGCTCTGTAACACCTCTGATTTCGAGCTGGCGAAGAAGCGCTTCCTCGTCTACTCTGATACCCATAGAAGAAAGCTCAAGAGCAATATCCAAAACGGGATAGTAAACAATAATGTCGCCGTTAAGGCTCCAGTCGTCATAGTCGGGGGCTCTGCCGTCGTGAGGCTCGCCGTAGGATAATACATCGCCTATCTGCATAATAAATACTGCACCGTATTTCTTTGCAATAGCTTTTTCTCTTTCCTTTGAAGAAAGATTCGGGTACATATCATAAAGCTCCTGTGTGGTGATGAAGAAGATTTCATCGGGTAGGAAGCGGTGAACGAAGTCGTATTCCTCAGCAATATATTTTTCGGTATTTTTGAGAGCGGCGTATACAGCCCTTACGTTTTCTTTAAGGGTTTCAATATTTCGGTCGCTCTTATCAATAACCTTTTCCCAGTCCCACTGGTCAACAAATACCGAGTGGATGTTGTCAAGGTCCTCGTCTCTTCTTATAGCGTTCATATCGGTATAAAGTCCCTCTCCGCGCTCAAAACCGTAACGGGAAAGGGCATCGCGCTTCCACTTAGCCAGAGAATGAACAATTTCCATAGTGTGACCTGTGTTCTTTATATCAAAGGCAACAGGGCGCTCCGTGCCGTTTAAGGTGTCATTCATACCACTGTTTTTATCCACAAAAAGGGGCGCGGAAACACGGGTGAGATTGAGCTTTACAGCAAGGTCTCTTTCAAAAAAATCCTTTACCTTCTTTATGGCAACCTCAGTCTGCCTGAGTGAGAGAAGTGATTTATAGTTATCGGGAATCATTAAAGTATGCACTAAAATTACCTCTTCTTTAAAAATATGTATTATTATCCCACAAAACCAAGGGTTTTTCAACTGTTTTTTCCATTAATCTCTACAAATATTAAAAATTTGTAAATTTTATGTTGCAAAACCTATTTACTTATATTATAATGTACGAGTAAATTTAATATGCTGGTAGAAACTTACAGGAAAAGCTCTGCTGCCGAAGGAGTAACACTCTCAGGCTCGGGAAACCGGAAAGACTGTAAGCGGACGGCACTCTGGAGAAATCCATTAAATTGGATGCCGAAGGTGAAAGCGTAAAAACGTAAATCTCTCAGGCAAAAGGACAGAGCAACAAAACTTTTCCTTTGGGGGAAGTTTTGCTCCGGAGACTGTCTTTGTAATAATGAAGGCAGTTAATTTTTTAAGGAGGAAAAATTATGCAAGCATTTCTCGATGCATGTCTGAAGGTCGTTCAGACAATCAATGCCTATCTCTCGGACTATATTCTTATTGTCCTCTTGATAGGTACAGGTCTTTTCTTCACAATTAAGACCAAGTTCGTTCAGGTTCGTTGCTTTGGAGAAGGTATGAAGCGCGTTTTCGGTAACTTCTCTCTTCGCGGCGGAAAAGGTAATGGCGGAATCAGTTCTTACCAGGCTCTTGCAACTGCTATTGCCGCTCAGGTTGGTACCGGTAACATTGTAGGTGCCTGCGGTGCTATCCTTATCGGTGGCCCCGGTGCAATCTTCTGGATGTGGGTAATCGCATTCCTCGGTATGGCTACTATTTACGCTGAGGCAGTTCTTGCTCAGGAAACCAAAACCGTTGACGAAAACGGTAATGTTCAGGGCGGTCCTGTGTACTACATCAAGACAGCATTCAAGGGCAAGTTCGGTAAATTCCTTGCTGTGTTCTTTGCTATAGCCGCTGTTCTTGCTCTCGGCTTTATGGGAAGCATGGTACAGTCCAACTCCATCGGCGCTACCTGCGAGACCGCATTCGGTATCCCCGCTTGGGTTATGGGTCTTGTAGTAACTGCTATATCCGCAGTAGTTTTCTTAGGCGGTGTAAATCGTCTTGCTTCCGTAACCGAAAAAATAGTTCCCTTCATGGCTGGACTTTACATAATCGGAAGCCTCATAATTCTCATTGCCAACATCAAGGTTATTCCCGAGACCTTCGGTCTTATCTTCAAATATGCTTTTGCCCCTCAGGCTCTTATCGGCGGCGGTATCGGTTATGCTCTTAAAACCGCTATCAGCCAGGGTGCTAAGCGCGGACTCTTCTCCAACGAAGCAGGTATGGGTTCCACACCTCACGCTCACGCGCTTGCAAATGTTGAGAAGCCCCACGATCAGGGTGTTGCCGCTATGATAGGTGTATTTATTGATACATTTATCGTATTAAACCTCACCGCTCTTGTTGTTATTTCTTCTCTCTACACCGGAGACGGCGTTCTTGCTTCGGGTGCAGCAGAGGGTGTTGACAAGACAAATATGGCACAGCTTGCCTTTGGAAACCTCTTTGGAAGCAACATCGGTAACATTTTCGTTGCTGTCTGCCTCTTCTTCTTTGCCTTCTCCACTATTCTTAGCTGGAACTTCTTCGGCAAAGTTAATATGGAGTACCTCTTCGGCAAAAAGTCTGTAGTAGTTTACACAATTATTGCTCTCGGCTTCATCTTCATCGGTTCTCTCCTTTCCAACGATCTCGTTTGGGAGCTCACCGATATGTTCAACTACCTTATGGTTCTGCCTAACGCAATTGCTCTTATAGCTCTTGCAGGTCTTGTTAAAAAGGCTTCCAGAACAAATAAGATAAAGAAAATTGAACAGTAATTACATATAAAAAATTAACCGTCGGGTTTTACCCGACGGTTTTTTATTTTATTTTGTCAACTACAGCTTTGTGCTCTGCGCTTCCTATAGAGAGTATATCATATTGTACAGTATCAGACAGATACTTATATTTGAAAAAGAGGATTTTTTTAACAGAAGCGTTAATTCTCTTCTCTGTAAAATTTTCTTTAATTACACTTATTGCAAGGCTTGGGTTTTCGGGCATAAGAAGCAGGTCTACTCCTGCCTCTACCGCCATTTTATAAATTTCCTCTTCACTATAGTTCTTGGTGAGCGCCCCCATATTCAGCGCATCGGTAATAACAAGTCCCTCAAAGCCCATCTCCGTTATTAAAAGGTCGGTTATGATTTCCTTTGAAAGGGTGGCAGGGGTGCTGTCTCCCGTTATTTCGGGCAGTGCAATATGTCCCACCATTATTATTTTTGCGCCGTTGTCAATGGCTCGCTCAAAGGGAATAAGCTCACGGGAGTAAAGCTCAGCCTTGGTTTTTCTGATTACAGGAAGCTTTATATGAGAGTCGGTTGCTGTGTCGCCGTGACCAGGGAAATGCTTGTATGTAGGAATAACACCGCTTGTTTCCATTCCCTCTGCAAGGTTTATTGCCATATTTGATACGGTGTCGGGGTTATAGGAAAAACTTCTTTTTCCTATAACCTTATTGTTGGGATTAGAGTAAATATCAAGTACGGGGGCAAAGGCAACATTAATACCCAGCGCACCCATTTCCTCTGCCATAACTTTGCCTGTTTCAAAGGCAAGAGAAGTATCCTCGGTTTTTCCCAGAGAGTACATAGAGGGAATATTGGTTGCCATCGGGGAGTGTAACCCTTTTAGCCGCTGAACACTGCCGCCCTCCTGGTCAACCGAGACAATTAAAGGGTGTCGGCTCTGATTTTTAAGTCCGCTTATAAAGTCAAGAGTCTTGTTGCAGGAAGAAAAATTTTCTTCAAAAAGAATGACACCGCCCGGTGTGGGAGAGGGCAGAGATTCTCCGTTTTCTATTTCCACAATAAGCATCTGGGCAATTTTTTCTTCCAATGTCATTCCGCTTAGCAGCTCTTCAATTTTTTCTCCTAAGGGATCTGACTCAGACACATTAGAAGAAATCGGAATTTTATTGGTTTGCTCTTTTTTACAGGAAGAAAAAGATAAAACAACAAGAAAGATAAATATTAAACAAAATATTCTTTTCATCTTATTTTTTTGTCCATGTGCCTACCGAGAAAGCAAGAAGCACAGGATATATTTCCAGTCTTCCCATAAGCATTGCAAAAGAGAGAATAACTTTTGAAAATGCGCTGTAATCCGCATAGCTTGCCATAGGTCCGGCGGCATCAAAGGCAGGGCCTATGTTATTAAAGCAGGACACAGCCGCACTTATATTGGTTTCAAAGGAAAGAGTGTCTATTGACAGAAGAAGGAAGACTGCTAAAATGCAAATCATATAAATTGCAAAATAAGCCGATACTCCGTGGCGTGTCACATTGTCAAGAGCCTTGCCTTCGAATTTCAGAGTTCTCACCGAACGGGGATGAATAAGGCGCTGACACTCTTTTCTAATTGTCTTAAAGAGAATGATGACACGGGAAAGTTTAAGTCCGCCGGCAGTCGAGCCTGCGCAGGCACCGGTGAACATAAGAATAAAGAGTACTGCTCTTGAAAGGTTGGGCCACAAATTAAAATCTGTGGTGCCGTAGCCGGTGGTGGTAATAATTGAAGAAACCTGAAAAGCGCTGTGACGCAGTGCTTCGGAGAATCCGTCAAAGGAGTTCATTACGTTTATGGTAATTACACCCGTGCTGACGGCAAAAATGGAAAGATATACCCACAGTTCTTCGCTCTTAATTGCATTTTTAAAGCGGCGGATAAGACAAAGATAATAAAGGTTAAAGTTTATACCGAAAATCAGCATAAATATGGTTATCACCCATTGAACATAGGGCGAATACGAGACAAGCCCATCCGCTCTTAGGGCAAAACCGCCCGTGCCTGCAGTACCGAAGGAAAGAACACTGCTTTCAAAGAGGTCAAGCCCTCCGCACAGCAGGAAAATTATCTGAGCGAAGGTTAACAGAATGTAAATAAGATAAAGCACGCGGGAGGTGCCCCTTACCTTTGGCACAAGCTTGCCTACAATAGGACCGGGCATTTCGGCTTTTATAATGTGAATGGAACGGTCGGACATATTGGGAATAACCGCCGTTACAAACACAAGAACACCCATACCGCCTATCCAGTGTGTAAAGCTTCTCCAGAAAAGGTTGCCGTGGGAAAGGGCCTCAACATTTGTTAAAACAGACGCACCCGTAGTGGTAAAGCCGCTGACAGTCTCAAAGAAAGCGTCAAAGAAATTGGGTATTTCGCGGCTTATAATAAAGGGAAGGCAACCAAAAAGCGACATAAACAGCCAACACATAGCAACTATAACAAGACCTTCTCTCGCATAGATAAGTGTGTTTTTCGGTTTGAAAACAATTCTGAAAAGTGTGCCTGCTACGGCAGACAATGCCGCGCATATTAAATAAGACCATACGCAGGACTCTTTGTAGATTAAAGAAACAACAGCCGGAAGAAGCAGTAAAAGGGCTTCTATCTGCAAAATCATTCCGGTTATTTTAAAAACCATTGATTTATTCATAAAACGCCTCTTATTCCACAATATCGTTAAGGTCGCTGAGTCCGTGAGCGGCAGTAACGGCAATAACCTTATCTCCCGCCAGCATACAGTCGTTACCGGTGGGAATTATGATTTTTCTGCCGCGGATAATGCCTGCAACACGGGTGGCTTTTTTAATGTTAAGGGTTTTAAAGGGAATGCCGTTAAGCTCACAGTCAGACTGAACAATGAATTCCACAAGCTCAGCTTTGCCGTCCATAAGCTTATAAAGGGTTTCGATTTTACTGCCCAGAGAATTGTGAAGGCCTCTCGCATAACGCACCATAACATCGGAAATTAACTTTTTGGGTGTAATTATACAGTCCAGCCCCAGTTTTTCTGCCATACTGACAAATTCTTCACGGTTGGCTTTTGTAATTACATGTGGCACACCCTGAGACGCCGCATAATAGGAAATAAGAATGTTTTCCTCGTCCATACCTGTAAGGGCGACGAAAGCGTCGGCATTTTGTATACCTTCTTCAAGAAGTAACTCCTGTCGTGCGCCGTCTCCGTTAATGATAACCGCACCGGGGAGGGCTTCACTGAACTCAGCACATTTTTCGTGATTAAGCTCAATAATCTTTACGTTACTGCCGCCATCCAGAAGCATTTTAGAAAGATAAAAGGCGGTTTTGCTGGCGCCCAGTATCATAATATTTTTAGCCTGTTTGCGCTGAATACCCAGCACCTTGAATAACTTCATTATTTCGGCAGGCTTTGCGGTAATGCCGATTCTGTCTCCACTTTTAAGTACAAAGTTGCCGTCGGGGATAAATACCTCTTCGTCGCGCTTTACTACGCAGATAAGAATATTCATCTGATATTTTTTTCTGAATTCAATGAGGGACAGCCCGTCCAGTACAGATTCGGCTTTAAGTTTTATTTCCACCATTTCAAAGTTTCTGCCCGAGAAGGTCTCCACCTTTGCGGCACTGGGAAGCTTTAAAAGGCGGTATAATTCTTTTGCCGCCGTCAGTTCGGGGTTTATAGCCAAAGAAAGGTTGAGCTGTTCTTTCATAAAGCCCAGACTCTGGTCGTTGTATTCAGGGTTTCTTATTCTTGCAATGGTGTGGGAAGCACCCATTCTGCCTGCAAGGAAGCAGGAAAGCATATTCATTTCGTCGGAGTCAGTAACGGCAATAAGAAGCTCTGCTTCGCTAACCCCTGCTTCTTCAAGGGTATCACAATCTGCACCGTTGCCGCACACGCCCATAACGTCGTGTATGGTGGTAACCTCTTCCAGCACGGAAGGACTTTTGTCAATAGCCACAACGTCGTGACCCTCTTTAACAAGCTCCGAGATAATATTAGTACCGATTTTTCCGCAGCCTACAATAATAATCTTCATTGTACGCCTCCTGATAAATAAAGTAATACACAATTATTATACTACAGTTTTTCCGTAATTGCTATATATATTTTAAAAACCCCGTGTCTTTGACACGAGGTTTTTGGTTACAGCTCTTTAAAGTCTATAAAATTGTAGCTCTTTAAAATCTCCAAATATCGGGCAAGGCGCTCGTAAAGAGGCTCTGCTTTTTCACCGAATTTTTCTTTTGTTATCTCACCCAGTTCTATGATGCTCATTTCTCCGTTTAGTTTTGGCCACAGAAAACTGCCCATTTCATCCAGATGAACAAAGCTGACTTTTGGTTTTCCGAAAAGCTTCTGAGCAATGCGGTTCGCCCAGCCACTGTTTTCTATTAAAAGAGTAATGCTGCCATTGTTATCAATTTTCCAGTCAACCTTTTCACTGCGAAGGGGGATTTTTTCAAGATAGTTTTTCGAGATTACGGTTTTTTTATTAAACATTATTCTTCCTTTTCATTCTTCTTGCCGCTAAGACAGAAAATAAGAAATACTGAAATAATTACGGCAAAGAGTACAAGACCGGAAGCAGATGAGAGACCAGTGGAAAATCCGTCTACAAGATAGGATAAATCGATTTTACCTGCACCCCCTGCAACTGCAAGAATTGCAAGAATAATACCAACAAGTCCTTCGCCTGCAATCATACCCGAGCTAAAGAGGATACCCTTGTTTATAGCTGTGTCCTTGCGGTTGCCATCTTTCATTCTGTTAAAGAAGAGACGGATAATACCGCCTACCATAATGCAGGCATTAAGCTGAACAGGCAGGTAAATACCGATTGCGACAGGAAGAACCGGCAGACCGAGAATTTCAACTATTACGGCTATGAATACACCTATAAGAATAAGTCCCCAAGGAAGCTTACCACCCATAATTCCCTCAATAACCATCTTCATAAGGGTTGCCTGAGGAGCCGCGATTTCTTCGCCGCCAAAGCCCCAAGCTAAGTCAAGAAGATTAAGTGTGGTACCGATTGCAAATGCGGCGGCAACAACACCGATAACTTCGCCTATCTGCTGTTTATAGGGTGTTGCACCTAAAAGATAACCTGTTTTAAGGTCCTGACTGGTGTCGCCTGCAATTGCGGCAACAATACAGATAATAGAGCCGATAGCAATAGCAGCCTGCATACCTGCGGAACCCACAGTGCCTGTAAATTTTAAAATAAGTGTAGAAATAAGAAGTGTTGCAATAGCCATACCCGAAACAGGGTTGTTACTGCTTCCCACAATACCAACCATTCTGGAAGAAACGGTTGCAAAGAAGAAACCGAATACTACAACTATAACAGCGCCTATGGGAGATACGGGAATTGCGGGAACAAGCCATACAATAAGGGTAAGGGCAAGAACGACTCCCATAACAGCAATCATATTAATATCCTTATCGGTGCGAAGGGAAGAAACGTTTCCCTTTACCGACATAGCTTTTAAGGCGTCTCTGAAGGTGCGGATTATAAGTGGCAGAGATTTGATAAGGCTTATTATACCGCCTGCGGCAAGGGCTCCTGCACCGATATAACGAATGTAGGAGGACCATATACCGGCAGCGCCATTTACGGTAAAAATATCGCCGATGGTATTAGTGGCGGGATACATAATGATTTCAGAGCCGAAAAGCACGATAATGGGAATAAGCACCATCCAACTGAGCACTCCGCCTGCAAACATATAAGAGGAAATACGGGGACCGCATATATAACCTACGCTCATAACAGCAGGATAAATCTGAGTGCCTATTGCGCCGGGATAAAGCTTTTTAATGTTAAGGGTGATTTCACCGGGGATAACTTTAAGTCCGTCAATAATGAACTTAAAGAGCGCGGCAAAGCCCATACCTGCAAATACTGTGGAGGCATTTGAGCCACCATTTTCACCTGCAAGCATAACCTCAGCGCAGGCCTGTCCCTCGGGGTAGGGCAGTGTGTTGTGCTCTCTTACAATAAGGGCATTTCTAAGGGGTATCATAAAGAAAACGCCAAGAAGTCCGCCGATAAGAGCAATAACGGTAATAGTTATAAGACTGGGTTTTTCCATAACACCCTCTTTCGCCCAAAGATAGAGGGCGGGCATTGTGAAAATAGCTCCTGCGGCAAGAGATTCGCCTGCACTTCCTATGGTCTGCACCATATTGCTTTCAAGAATAGAGTTTTTGCGCATAATAACGCGGATTACACCCATTGCAATAACTGCGGCGGGAATAGATGCCGAAACCGTCATACCTACTCTCAGCCCCAGATATGCGTTGGCTGCGCCGAATATTACCGAAAGAAGAATACCCATAATAACCGAAGTTACGGTGATTTCGGCAGTAATTTTTTCGGCGGGAACATACGGCTTAAATGTGTTTTTACTGTCCATATTTTCATTCCTTTACTTTTTAGTTTAGTCTCACACGTATACGAGTATACCAAATGATGAATCATAAATCTAATGTTATTTTTTGGTATTTAATGACTGAACTTAACACTTATTCATTGATTTAATTTTGTTAATTGGTATAATATAAATATAATAATCTTAGGAGACGATAAAATGACTGTTTTGTGGATAGCGCTGGGTGTTTTAGCGTTTATTTTACTTGTTATACTTATCACCGCTTATATATGTTTCCGTATGGCGTTTTACGCTTCAAGAAAGGAACCTGATAACGGAGAATTTACTCTGCCCGACGGAGAAATATATAAAGCCTACAGAGATGTAATGTCTTCCTGGGCAGAAGAGGTAAAGGGGACAGAAAAGGAAACGGTGTCCATAACCTCCTTTGACGGTCTTAATCTTGTGGGGAAATATTACGAATATAAAAAGGGAGCACCCATTGAATTGATGATGCACGGCTACAGGGGCAGAGCCCAGAGGGATTTGTGCGGCGGAGTTCAAAGATGCTTTTCCTTAGGCAGAAATGCCCTTATAATTGATCAGCGTGCCTGCGGAAAAAGTGAGGGCAAGATCATAACATTTGGAATCAATGAAAAACGTGACTGCCTTTCCTGGATAGATTTTATAATAGGTCATTTTGGAAAGGATACAAAAATAATTCTCACGGGAATTTCCATGGGCGCTTCTACAGTGCTTATGGCAGCAGGGGAAAAATTACCTGAAAATGTTGTAGGTGTTTTGGCAGACTGCGGTTTCACCTGCGCTAAAGATATTATAAAGAAGACCATACGGGAAATGAAGCTTCCCGCAAATCTTTTCTATCCCTTTGTGAAACTCGGCGCAAAGCTCTACGGAAAATTTGATGTGGATGAAAACAGCGCTGTGGAAGCGGTGAAAAAGTCCATTATACCGGTTATCTTCTTCCACGGCGAAGCGGATGATTTTGTTCCCTGCGATATGAGTCGGGAAAACTACGCCTCTTGCGCTTCTGCAAAAAGAATTGTCACAGTTCCGGGAGCGGGGCACGGACTAAGCTACCCTGTAGATGAGAAAAACTACTTAAAAGAGGTTGCGGATTTCTTTACAAGCAATGGTATAGAAACACATATAGTATAGAAATAAAACTTACTTCAATCAATTTTAAATCTCGATTTCAACAAACGGTTTTTAAAAACATATATTGTAGGGTAGAGCGAAAGATTCGTTCTGCAAAAGGAGGTGAAAAAATGAGTGAAGTAAATTGCCTTTGCAGACGCACATGCGGTCTGGTTGCAGTTATAGCAAGTATTATTGTAGGAATAATCACAACTATATTGACTATTACAGCAACCATAACCGTTACACCTGCCTTTTATTGGGTGGCTCTTGGTATAGCTGTCGTATTTCTTGCCTTGTTACTTGTAACAACCCAAAGGCGTGACAGTTTAAGATGCTGTCTGTGTCCCGTAATCCGCATACAGTTAATAGGTATACTGGGAACGATTCTTGCCTCTCTTATTCTCTTAGGAGTTGGTTTTGTCGCCACAAGTATATTGGGCGCTATTATAACCGGAGCATTGCTATTGTTCTTATCTCTTATAATAACCGCTACTGCCTGCATTATAAAATGTCTGGCAAACTGTGATAGATAACAAAAAAATGTCTCGTTTTAAACGAGACATTTTTTCTTATTTAAGTCCTGTTCCTATAAAGGGAACTCTTCTGAAATCATCGGGATTGTGGCGTATGATATAGTCGATATAGGAGTCAATCATATTTGCGGTGAAGATATAACCGCTTGCATTCATATGACCGTATAGGAAGAATTTCTTTCTGAATTCGTCGTCATAAACAGGCGCATACTTATTAAGGTCAATAACATAGCAGTTATCAAAATAATCTGCCATTTGGCATAGAAGCAGGGCGTGTTGCTGAGAAAGGGCGTTATTTGCTTGGTCGTTTCCTCTGGGCATAGTAACAAAGAAGAATTTTGCCTCAGGCTG
>JAZLDA010000025.1:0-2478 GCA_045614505.1 Acutalibacteraceae bacterium
CTTCGCGATCTCACCTTCGGTCCAAGTCCTCAACCATACAACGCAAATAAAAAAACGGGCACAAAGCCCGTTTCTTTATTTGGAGCTGGTGATCGGACTACAGAGCACTTTCGCGCTCTGCATAACTCGGCTGACCAATCGTGCATCGCTGTGAGCTCGCACTCTTGGAGCCTTCGCGATCTCACCTTCGGTCCAAGTCCTCAACCATACAACGCAAATAAAAAAACGGGCACAAAGCCCGTTTCTTTATTTGGAGCTGGTGATCGGACTTGAACCGACGGCCTAGTGATTACGAATCACTTGCGCTACCGACTACGCCACACCAGCATATACAAGTATTATATATTAATTTTATATATATTTCAAGTGGTTTATTAAAATATTTAAAAGGGTATTGCCCGTAAGGCAATACCCTTTATAATTTGAAATATATGCTTTATTACGCTTCTTTTTTGCCGAGAATTGCTTTGAGTACAAAGAGTGTTCCGAGCATAAGAACTATTGAAACAGGAAGTGCAATAAATGCGTTAGGTACGAAACCTGCGATTATGTATGATACAAATGATACCGCTGCAACTGTAATTGCATAAGGGAGCTGAGTATTTACGTGGTTAACGTGATCACACTGAGCACCTGCGGATGCCATAATTGTTGTATCAGAAATCGGTGAGCAGTGGTCACCGCATACAGCACCTGCCATACAAGCAGACATACCAACGATTGCCATTGCGCTGCCTGAATCAAATACTGCAAGTACGATAGGAATAAGAATACCGAATGTACCCCAGCTTGTACCGGTTGCGAAAGAAAGTCCTACTGCAATTAAGAATATGATTGCAGGGAGGAAGTTTACAAGACCTGCGGCGTTGTTGTTTACAAATTCTGCGATAAATACTTTTGCACCGAGACTGTCTGTCATACCTTTAAGTGTCCATGCACATGTAAGAATGAGAATTGCAGGAACCATTGCTTTAAAGCCCTCAGGAACACATTCCATAAGGTCTTTGAATTTGATTACACCGTGTCTGAATACGATAAAGTAAATTGAAACAAGAACAATAGCTGCAACAGAACCGAGAGCAAGACCAACAGATGCGTCACAGTTTGAGAATGCATCAACAAATGTTTCGCCATCGAAGAATCCGCCTGAGTAAATCATACCGATCACACAGCTTATGATAAGGATAACAACAGGGAGGATAAGGTCGATAACTTTACCCTTGCTGTTAGCTGTCTGTTCATTTGCTTCGTTAGCAACTTTGTTAAGTGTTGTGAATATATCGCCTTTTTCTTCAGCGTTCTTTTCGTGAAGTTTCATCGGGCCGTAATCGAATTTCATAAGAGCAATTGTAACCATCATAACGATAGTAAGGATTGCATAGAAGTTAAATGGAATTGCCTTGATGAAAAGAGCAAGTCCCTGACCGTCCGGAGCAAAGCCCGCAACTGCTGCTGCCCATGAAGAAATAGGAGCAATGATACAAACAGGAGCTGCTGTTGCATCAATAAGGTAAGCAAGTTTTGCACGAGAAATTTTCTTTTCATCTGCAACAGGTCTCATAACTGAGCCAACTGTAAGACAGTTGAAGTAGTCATCAACAAAAATGAGTACTCCAAGGAGAATTGTAGAAAGCTGAGCACCAACTCTTGATTTGATGTGTTTACTTGCCCATCTTCCGAATGCGGCAGAACCGCCGGCTTTGTTCATCATAGCAACAAGTGTTCCGAGAAGAACGAGGAACAAAAGAATACCAACATTATAAGAATCGGAAAGACTTGCAACAAATCCGCCGTTTACAACATGGTTGATTGCTGTTTCAAAATTAAAGTTAGCATAGAGCAAACCACCTGCTACGATACCTACAAAGAGAGAAGAATAAACTTCTTTTGTAATAAGTGCAAGTACGATAGCGATAATTGCAGGAAGAATAGACCAGATTGTAGCGTAGAAAGGTGTTACCTGTTTCTGAACTTCTTTTACTGCTTCTTTGATATTTTCTTTATTGTTTTCGTCATTCTGGATAGCACTGTCGTATCCGCCGATATAACTTTCGGCATATCCGAGAATTTCTTCGTCTTTAGCTACAGCTTCTTCCTCAGCCAATTCTTCTGCGCTGAGAGCGGCAACACGTTCAGCTTCTGCTGTTGTTTCAGCTTCTGCTTCTTCCTGGGCTATTTTGTCAATATACTGAGCATATCCCGGAAGGTCACTTTCTGTTTCCTGTGCAAATGCTGAAAAACTGAATGTCAGGCATATAATGCACAGAATAACGGCAAAAATTTTTTTGCTTTTGTACATGGTTTAAAACCTCCGTAAAAATTTTATAAAATAAAAAGACCGCAGTTTGCACCGCAGTCTATTATTTCCTCATAAATGACTGATTAGCGCTCCACAAAAAGTGACAGAGATGCAGATGTTCTCATACATCTCCGACAGTGACATTTTCGGATATGACACCATCTCGGCATTTGCCCCTC
>JAZLDA010000026.1:0-6348 GCA_045614505.1 Acutalibacteraceae bacterium
CAAAACTGTCGTCAAAGACTTTGGACTCAGAGCAAAAGTATTTTGTCGCTGACATTAAGTGCCGTTGGAGTATGCCTTTTCATTGTAAGTCAGCAACCCTATGCAGCGGTATTTGTATTTGCATTTTTGATTATCAAGGCTAAAATGCTGATAAAACGGCAATGATACGAAACGTATCATCGATGTGACGGCTAAATTCTTTCATTTTTCATTGCTTTTCCCTAAACTTGTATTCAGGCGAAAGCCAAAATACAAACCAAAAGGATGGCAGAGAAAATGAAAAGAATTAGAAAAAGCTTTATCGCTTCAATGTGTTTGCTTACAGTGTTTGTGCTATGGACGGTGGCAATTTGCTTTGTGGATTTCCGTGCAATTGGCCCACAAGGTTCATCTGTGGGATTTGCCGGCATCAATGGTTTTGTCCATAATCTGACGGGCGTGCATTGGGAACTTTATAACATAACGGATTGGCTTGGACTTGTGCCTATCTTTGTGTGTATGGGATTTGGTACACTTGGACTTGTGCAGTGGATCAAGCGAAAAAGCATACGCAAGGTGGATCACAACATTCTTATTTTGGGCGGGTTTTATATAGTCACGATTGCCGCCTATTTATTTTTCGAAAGCGTGGTAATCAATTACCGGCCGGTTCTGATAAACGGATATTTGGAAGCATCCTATCCGTCTTCCACAACGGTGCTGGTAATGTGCGTTATGCCTACGGCTATAATGCAATTGGGTAGTCGCATAAAGAACAAAGTGCTCCGTAATATCGTTGCTGTTACAATCATCGTATTTATAGTCTTTATGGTAATTGGCAGACTTATTTCCGGCGTACATTGGTTCACGGATATTGTGGGCGGTACGTTACTAAGCGCAGGACTTGTAATGCTGTATCGTGCTATTATCGGTTTGGAAGTTGGGTAAACTATAATTTATCGAATAGATGATATTTGTTTAGAAAAGGGTTTTAGGTTCTCCTAACAAGTGGAAAATGATATACATTTTCCCTGCTTGCTACGGTATAAGACAAAATTAAAAGATGCACGAAAATTTCGTGCATCTTTTTTGCTATCCTTTAGAGTACTGCTCATAGGAGTCGGTTTATTTTTTTAGGGAAAGGGGAATAGGGAGTAGGGAGTAGGGAAATTTTAAATTTACTGTTGACAAATCTAAACAGCAGTGGTATAATTACTTCAAATTTTTAAATGCGATGAAGGAATTATTCTTTATTTGTGCAGGTTTTAAGAGAGTTGACGGATGGTGTGAGTCAATACGGCAGAATAAAGTAAGTCTCGTTCCGGAGCAGAACTGCTGAAAGTTAAGTAAGCGGTTACGGCGTGCCCCGTTATCATGGCGAAAGGCTTGTTTGAGCCTTACTGAGAGACTGTTTTTTGACAGTAATTAGGGTGGTACCGCGAATATATTTCGTCCCTGAAACTATTATAGTTTCAGGGACTTTTTATTGTGAGAAAGGAAGAATTTGTTATGAGTAAAATCAGAATTGCCGACACAACACTTTGCAGTGAGGAAGTTAGCTACAGCTTCAAAGAAAAAATCGAGATAGCAAGACAGCTTGAAAACCTTAATGTTGATATTATTGAGCTTTCCGCTATAGTTAACGCAAGAACTGATATACTGCTTGTTAAAACAATTGCTTCTTTTGTAAAAAACAGCGTTATTTCGGTTTGCGGTGGTATGACTCAGGAGAGCATTGATAATGCTGCTGCGGCTCTCATCGGTGCAAAGAAGGGAAGAATAAGAATTGAGCTTCCCGTTTCTCCCGTTGGTATGGAATATGTTTGCCACAAAAAGCCTGATAAAATGATTCCTTTTATCGATTCTCTGGTTTCTGCCGCAAAGGAGAAGATAGAGGATGTTGAATTTTGCGCTATTGATGCCACCCGTGCAGAGGGCGACTTCCTTATTAACGCAATAAATGCCGCAATAGAAGCAGGGGCAACCGCTGTCTCTCTTTATGACAGCGCCGCAGAAACAATGATGCCTGATGAGTTTGCCTCTTTTGCCGCAGAGATTTGCGAAAAAATAGGCGATAAAGCACAGGTAGGCGTTTTCTGTGACAACAAGAACGGTATGGCTATTGCTGATGCTATTCTTGCAGTAAGAAGCGGTGTTACAACTGTAAAAACCGCAGTGGGAACTAATGCAGTACCTCTTGAGGTATTTGCGGAAATGGTTAACAACTGCGGCAATTCCTTCGGATTCGAGACCAGTATTAATTACACTCAGCTTCACCGCATAATAAAACAAATTAACTGGGTTGCTGATAACTCTAAGAGCGGTAAGGCTTCTGTGGTGAGCAATGATACTGTTGAAAACGGAATCACCCTTAACGCTAATGACACACGCGAAACTGTTATGACTGCTGTATTAAAGCTTGGTTATGACCTCTCTGAAGAGGACAGCAGTAAGGTTTACGAGGAATTCACACGTGTTGCAGAAAAGAAAACAGTAGGCGCAAAAGAGCTTGACGCAATTGTTGCCAGTGTTGCTCTTCAGGTTCCCGCAACCTATAAACTTATAAGCTATGTTATTAATAACGGTAACATTATTTCTACAAGCGCACAGATTGCTCTGGAAAAGGAGGGCAAGACCTATCAGGGAGTTTCTATCGGTGACGGCCCCATTGATGCCGCTTTCCTTGCCATTGAGCAGATAATCGGTACACATTTCGAGCTTGACGATTTCCAGATTCAGTCTGTTACAGAGGGCAAAGAGGCTATGGGTAGCGCTCTTGTAAAGCTTCGTGCAAACGGCAAGCTTTATTCCGGCAACGGCATCTCCACTGACATTATCGGCGCAAGTATAAGAGCGTATCTCAGTGCAGTAAACAAGATTGTTTACGAGGAGGCGTAAAAAAATGAAATTTTCTTTTTCTACTAAAGGCTGGCATAATATATCCTTTGATGAATTTTGTGATATAGCAACTGATCTTAAGTTTGAGGGTATTGAGCTTCATAATATCTATAATCCTTTGTTTACCGCAAAGGAAGGCGCATTCCACGATTATACCGCCGCCGCAACGGTCAGAAAGCTGTATGAAAAGAAACTTTCCATTCCTTGTATTGATACTATCTGCAATATAGGAAATACAGATGAAAAAGAAACCTGTATTACGGAAATTGAAAAGTGCATTGCAATTGCAAATAATCTTCACATTCCCTTTGTCAGACTTCACGCAGGACTCAGTGACAATGTGACCGCTTCCACCGATACAGTTATCGGCATTATCGAAAGTACTCTTAGTAAGGCAGAGGAAAAAGGGATAACACTGCTTCTGGAAACCTCGGGTATTTTTTCAAACACCGAGCTTCTCAGAGATGTTCTTGAGCGCTTTGCAAGTGACAGTCTGGCGGCACTTCTTGATATGTACTCCGCTTTCTTTGTGGGTAAAGAGGATGCCGAGCAGATTATCAAAAATCTTGGCGCTTACGTAAGACACGTTCATATCCGCGATGCGCAAAAAATTGACGGACAGTATGAGCCCTGCCTTATAGGTGAGGGTGAACTGCCCATTGATGATATGATGTTGGCACTCAGAAGTGTTAACTATGATGGTTATTTCTCCCTTATCTGGGACCCGAAATGGTGCGAAGAGCTTAACGATATGGAAATTATTTTTTCACAGTTCGTTAACTTTATGAAGCAGTACGGCGATACCTCTAAAAACGAATCCACCCTTTACTATAATAAGTCTCATACGGGCAAGTTCGTTTGGAAAAAGGATTTGCTTATTGACCTTACGTTCCCTCAGGTGCTTGATAAAATGGTTGAGGAATTCCCCGACCAGTATGCCTTTAAGTACACTACTCTTGATTACACAAGAACTTACAGCCAGTTCAGAGACGATGTTGACACCTTTGCCCGCGCTCTTATTGCTATGGGTGTAAAAGCCGGTACAAAGGTGGCTGTTTGGGCTTCCAATGTACCTCAGTGGTATATCTCTTTCTGGGCGGCTACTAAAATCGGCGCAATTCTTGTTACGGTTAATACAGCTTATAAAATTCATGAAGCTGAATATCTTTTAAAACAGTCAGACACTCACACTCTGGTTATGACAGAGGGCAGTAAGGATACAAATTACGGTGACATAATTGCCCGTCTTTGTCCCGAGCTCGATACAATGAAATCGGGTCAGGCACTTCACAGCAAAAAACTTCCTTTTTTGCGTAATGTTATTACCGTTGGCTTTAAGCAGAAAGGCTGTATGATCTGGAATGAGGCTGTTGCACGTGCAGGTGAAGTAAATATCAGTGAGGTGCACAGAATGGCTGCCGCTGTTGACAAGGACGATGTATGTAATATGCAGTACACCTCCGGTACAACAGGCTTCCCCAAGGGAGTTATGCTGACCCATTATAATGTTGTTAATAACGGCAAGTATATCGGCGACCATATGGATTTATCCACCGCCGACAGAATGATGATACAAGTGCCTATGTTCCATTGCTTTGGTATGGTGCTTTCTATGACAGCATCAATGACCCACGGTACAACTATGTATCCTATGCCGTACTTCTCACCGAAACCATCCCTTGCCTGCGTTCATAATGAGCATATTACCGCCTTTAACGGTGTACCTACTATGTTCATTGCTATGATGCAACACCCCGATTTCGGAAAGACAGATTTCTCATATATGCGTGTTGGCATTATGGCAGGCTCTAACTGTCCTGCTGACCTTATGAAAAAGGCTACGGAAGTAATGAATATGAAGGAAATCGTTTCTGTTTACGGACAGACCGAGGCTTCCCCGGGCTGTACCATGAGCAGTTGGTACGATTCTCTGGAAGTGAGAACCGAAACGGTAGGTAGTGCCTTTGCAAATGTTGAATGTAAAATTATCGACCCCGAAACAGGGGAAGACTGTCCCGACGGAGTAAACGGAGAATTTGTTGCACGCGGTTACAACATTATGAAGGGTTATTACAAAATGCCAAAGGCTACCGCCGCCGCTATTGACAAGGACGGCTGGCTCCACACGGGAGACCTCGCCTTAAAAAGACCTGACGGCAACTATCTTATTACAGGACGCCTTAAGGATATGATTATCAGAGGCGGAGAGAATATTTATCCCAAGGAAATCGAAGAATTTATCTTTACAAATCCAAAGGTAAGCGATGTTCAGGTTATCGGTGTTCCAGATAAGCAGTACGGCGAGGAGATTATGGCTTGCATTATCCTTAAAGAGGGCGAGACTATGACCGAAGAGGAAATTAAAGGTTATATTGCCGCTAATATGGCGCGCCACAAGGTTCCCCGTTATATTGACTTTGTTGATAAATTCCCCATGAATGCGGCAGGCAAGATTCTCAAATATAAAATGAGGGAAGATGCCGCAAAGAAATTAGGTCTTGAATAATGGTAGAAAATAAGTTTTATACTGTGGACTCCCACTGTCATATTTATCCCGAAAAAATTGCTCAAAAGGCAGTGGCAGGTACCGATAAATTTTACAATACTACTGCTTCGGGAACGGGCATTGTCAGTGACCTTCTTGAAAAGGGAGAAAAGGCAGGTATTGACCATTTTATAGTTCAGTCTGTTGCTACAACCCCGAAACAAGTAAAAAGTATTAATGAATTTATCGCCGGATGCGTTGGAAAATCACAAGGAAAATTAACCGGACTTGGCACACTTCACCCCGACAGTGAGGATATAAAGGGTGACGTTAAACATCTTATTGAGCTGGGACTTAAAGGTGTAAAGCTTCATCCCGATATACAGCAGTTTCAGTGCGATAATTCTGACTGTATGAAAATTTACGAGCTATGCGAGGAGAACGGTCTTGTACTCCTTATGCATACTGGCGACTACCGATACGACTATTCCAACCCCAACCGTGTGATTCCCATTCTTAAGAGGTTTAGAAATCTCACTTTCATAGGCGCTCATCTTGCCGGCTGGTCGGTATGGGATGAGGCTTATGAGAAACTTTCTGAATTTCCTAATTTGTATGTGGACTGTTCCTCCTGCTTCGGATTTTTTCCAAAAGATAAGCTCTTTGCACTTATGAAGAATTATGGGGCTGACCGAATTCTATTTGGTACAGATTATCCTATGTGGGCGCCCGAAAAGGAAATGGAAATCTTTATGTCTTTGGATTTTTCAAATGAAGAAAGAGAAAAAATGCTGGGACTTAATGCAAAAAGAATATTTGATTTATAAAAATTAAGCGTCGAGAAGAAAAATCTTCTCGACGCTTATTTTTGGTGTCTTTAGACGTGGAAATAAACCCCCAGTTCTACTGGGGGAAGATAAAAAGAGTAGGGCTACAACAAAACGTGGCGAGGCGAGTGCCAAGCCACGAATAAATATTGGAAAGAA
>JAZLDA010000027.1:0-29247 GCA_045614505.1 Acutalibacteraceae bacterium
CCATAACGGATAGAAGGAGTTACCTTTCCATGTCTTCTTATAATTTGATTCAGAAACTCCTGCATCGCTTGAGTTAGTGAACCACGGCTGGTAATTATTATAAGATTTGCCCTCTTCAAAGGTGAATTTATAATAGCTACCGAGTGTGGAAGCTTCGTATGCGCTTACTTCTTGGGTTGATTCTGCCTGTACTGCTACAGGTATGATAACCATAGACATAAGCATACATACAGATAGAATTATGCTAAGTATTTTTTTCATCATACAACTCTCCTTGTAGATATTTTTACATATTGAGTTTAGCACAAGTTCTTATAAATGTCAATCGGAAATTTTTATATTTTTCACAAAATTAATTTTTTGTTTTGTTTTCCTCTGCAGGTGAGAAAGAAGCTGTATTTTGCGCTATGGAATATAGGGAGGCAGAGAATACATATATTTATATATGTTATGAAAGGTGTGGGAATTATGAAAAAGACTCTTTTTATAAAAAATGCTATGGTACTTACATTTACAAGTCTTACCTTGAGATTTTTAGGTATTATATTTAAGGTTTGGCTTGCCGCGCGGGTGGGAGCAGAGGGAATCGGTCTTTACCATCTTGTGTTTTCGGTATACACCTTTGCCGCCACCTTTGCTTCCGGCGGAATAACCGTTGCTGTGACGCGCCTTGCGGTACAGGAAATGGCAGTGGGAAGCAGAGAAGGGCTTCTCAAAATGCTTCGGCGAGCGCTATCGGTGGTGCTTATTATTGCTCTTGTCACTTTCGGCGCGGTGCTTTTTTCCTCGGGGTTTATTGCGGAAAGGATAATAAACGATATAAGAAGCGAGGCAAGTCTTGCAATTCTCACCTTTTCTTTGCCTTTTATGGGAATTTCTGCCGTTTTAAAAGGGTATTTCATTGCACGCAGAAAAATCGGCACAAACTCTGCGGCGGTACTCCTTGAGCAGGTGGTACGAATTGCCCTTTGTTTATTCTTCGTGCAGAGATTTGCCCCAAAGGGCATCGGCGCGGCGGTTGCGGGAGTGCTTCTGGGTGACACCGTTGCGGAAATAGTTTCCTGTATTTTTATGTGCATTTGCTACAGACTCGACAGCAAAAGGGTGGAATTCGTCCGAAAAGAAGCGGCTTTTTCGTCCACAAAGGAGTTATTGCGCATTTCCACACCCATTACCGCAGGGCGGTACGGCACAACTCTGCTTCGGACCATTGAAAATATATTAGTGCCTAAAACTCTTTCTGCGGCAGGTGGGCATTTCTCACATTCGTTATCCCTTTTCGGCGCGCTCAAGGGAATGGCGCTTCCCGTACTGTTCTTTCCGTCCAGTCTTTTAGGAGCTTTCTCGGCACTTCTAATCCCCGAAATGAGCGAGGCACTGGCAAGAAAACAGCCCTCTATTATAAAAAGAAGCGTTGAGCGCACCTTGCGCCTTACCTGGCTTATGGGACTGATTTTCGGCGGAATATTCTTTTTTGCCGGGCAGAGAATAGGCAACCTTATATATAATGACAGTGATTCGGGGTATCTTATAGGGGTTTTAGCGCCGCTTGTACCGCTTATGTATTTAGACAGCATTTGCGACGGAATTTTAAAGGGTCTTGACCAACAGATATTTACCTTCCGAAACGCTATTCTCGATTCGGGGCTGAGAATAATCCTCATTCTGTTAATAGTTCCAAAGACGGGAATCAACGGGTTTCTCGGGATAATGTATTTCAGCAACATACTGACCTGCACACTTAATGTAGGCAGACTAATAAAAATAACAGGGGTAAGGTTTAAAATATTCTCGGAAATACTGCTCCCCATCACCGCCGCCGTTGGCCTGTGCGCGCTGTGTTATTCATTATTAAATAAAATAAGCGCCGACTTATTCTTCGCCGGCACTTTTACTGCTGTAGCGGTAATTTTATACGCTGCATTTTTACTGGTGTTTAAGGTTGTGGAAATTAAGGATTATGTGTGAATTCTTCATTGGAACCACGGGTTTTAATATTTCGCAATAGATCAACAAATATATGTTGTTTATTCTATTATTGCACACAAGATATTGTATTTATTGTTTTTCATCTTCCTTTATGCAATATGGCAAGCAAAATGTGAAATAAAGCGCCTGCGCTTTATTAACGATTGTTCAATATATTGTGGTTTCTATTGATAATTTCCTTTCCTCGCCACATATACGGTCTATTTGCACCCTCTTCATCGGGAGAATATGAATTTCTATAGCTTTTTGTGAACTCTGCTATATCGCTGAGTTTTTTTCCTTTATTCATAGGGCAAACCTCGGCACAGATATCACAGCCCCAGGCTGAGCCGTTTTCCTTTATAAGCCTTTCTTCCTTTGGGGAGAGAGGTTTTTTCTTTTGAGTTACAGAAGACAAGCACTCATCCTTTTTAAGTCCTACAGGACAAGCCCTTTTACAAAGACCGCATTTCTCACATTCTTTAACACTGTTTTCTGCAGAAAACTTCTTATCTGTAACTATTTCGCCTATGAAAACAAAACTACCATATTCTTCGGTTATAAGCAGTCCGTTTTCCCCCACAACGCCAAGTCCTGCGGCGGCGGCTGAAATTACCTCGGGAACGGGAGAATTATCTACAAAGGGAACGAAGGTGTTCTCGGGGTACGCCAATTTGAGCAGGGCAGTATATTCCTGCAGTTTTCTTTCTATTATAGGGTGATAATCGGCAACGGCGGCATATCGGCTAATATTCTGCGGTTTTTCTTCCTGCACTTTATATGGAAAAGCGAAAAGAATGATACTCTGCGCATTTTCGGGAATATCCGCTTTTTTGCGACATTCTATGAGGTTTTCCCGAACAAGGTCAAAGGAGCAGACACCGAAAGGCACTTTTAATACATTTTCAAGCTCTTTCATTTTCTCAAATCCTTAAAAAAATCTTTTACAATGGCAGTACATTCTTCTTCCATTATTCCGCCGTATATTTCGGGTTTAAAATCAAAGCCACAAGCGGCAAGATTTATAACAGAATCGAAAGAGCCCATTTTTGAATCAAAGGAGCCGAACACAACGGTGGGAATCCGCGCATTGATTATTGCACCCGCACACATAGGGCAAGGCTCCAATGTCACATATATTTCACAGTCGTCCAGCCGCCAACTGTGAAGTTTCTTACAAGCTTCACTGATAGCATTTATCTCGGCGTGACCCAGTGCGTTCTGCTCTTTTTCTCTTGTATTATGAGCCTTTGCAATTATTTCGCCGTTCCTTACTATAACAGCACCCACAGGGATTTCGCCTTGAGCGGCGGCGGTTTTGGCTTCAGCTAATGCGGTTTTCATAAATTTTTTATTCATAGTTTCCTCCTAAATGTTTCACGTGAAACAATAAAGGACGATGTAACCATCGTCCTAAAAAACAGAATTTAAGAGTTAGGATGGAGTTGTTCCCTAGTTCCTAGTTCCTAGACCCTAAATCCTAAACGTTTCACGTGAAACAATGTTTGCCTATGCTATGCCGCATAGATAAAGAATGATTCTAAAAGCACTATTACATATACGATTATCATACAAGGGGTGGTGAGGAACTTCTTTAATTTTTCGGGCATTGCTAAAACGCCGGTATCATTATTAAGCTTAAAATCATTGCCGTCTGCTCTGTGCAGAAGCGAGAAGCCTACAAAACCTATTCCTATAAGCAGCATAAGATAAAAAAAGTTTATAAACCAAGCTGTGGTATCACCAATTCCGGTGAAGAGATAATCAAAAGAAATGCTTATAAAATTATTTATAAAGTGAATAATAACCGCCGTCCAGATTGTTCCGGTTTTAATTACGGCGTAGCCGAAGAACAATCCCAGGAAGAATGCGAAGGGAATCTGCACAAGGTTTCCGTGCATAAGTCCGAAAACAAGGGCGGAAACTATAACTGCAAAGCCGTCGCCGTATTTCCGCAGCACCCCCATTAGCACGCCGCGCATTGCAAATTCTTCCACAAGGGCAGGGGTAACAGCGGTTGCCACAAAGGAAAGGATAATTCCAAAGGGGTCGGTGGGGTTTTGGTAAGACACCACATTATAGGTAAAGCCGAAGAACTGAAAAACCATTCCTGCCGCACTTGTTATAAAGTTTGAGAAACCGCAGACACCAAGTCCCACAAGAACAAGGGGGAAAATCAAATTTTTATTCTGCGCTTTACCAAAGGAGCCTACCTCACTGAGCCGCGCCTTCATCAGCTTCAGATAAATGAGAAAGGGGAAAATAAAGGCAACGGAGGAAACTACAATCTGAATTACCTGAGTAACGGTGGGGTCAGACAAATAGTCTATAACAAGGGTAGGTCTTTTGCTCCAAAGCATAATTACTATGGAAACAGGTATGCTCCAGAGCACCATTACAGAGGTGAGCATAAAGAAAACAACACCTGTAAGGTTTCCTGCTCTCTTTATGCTTCCTATTTCCTCATTTTTTGCCATTTCCTTTGGGTCAACGTAGGGGAAAGGGTAAAAATTCATAAATTACTCCTCTGCCGCTGTTTCTGTTTCAGGCTCAACTGTTCCTGCATCCGCATCCGGCGCTTCGGGAAGGGAAGTTACTTCATCCTCATCGTGGGTTGCGGTGGCAATAGATAGAACCTTTGTATTCTCCTCTACTCTCATAACCCTTACGCCCTTTGCAGGTCGCGAGAAGGTGGAAATTTCGCTGACGGGAATACGGATAATAATTCCGTCAGAAGAAATCATAATTACGTCATCGTCATCGGTTACACAAATAACCTTGGCAACATCGCCGTATTTTTCGGCGCGGTAGTTGGTGGTACCCTTACCGCCGCGGCTCTGCACACGGTAGTCGGAAATGGGGGTCTTTCTGCCGTAGCCTGTTTCGGTAACGGTTAAAAGTACGCTGTTTTCATCGCAGATATCCATAGAAACTACTTCGTCGTCATTTGACAACTTAATAGCTCTTACGCCGCAGGCAGTTCTGCCCATAGGACGTACCTGTGTTTCTTCGAAGCGGATACCTCTGCCTTTCTTGGTTGCAACATAAATATCCTTTTTGCCGTCGGTGAGGCTTACGAAGGACAATTCATCGCCATCATTAAGCTCAATGGCAATAATACCGCTCTTTCTGATATTACGGAAATCCGTAATTTTTGTTCTTTTAATGGTACCTTTTCTGGTTACCATACAGATAAAGCTGTCATCATCTGCTTCAGCGCAGGAAAGCACCATTGAAAGCTTTTCTTCCGGCTGCAGGGGAATAATATTTACAACATTCATACCCTTAGAGTTTGTGCTGGTTGCCTCGGGAATTTCGTAGGCTTTAAGCTTATAAACTCTGCCGAAGTTAGTAAAGAGCATAATATTATCATGAGAAGAACATGTCATCATATTTTCAATCATATCGTCTTCCCTGGTTCTCATACCCATTTTACCTCTTCCGCCCTTATGCTGAACGGAGTAGGTATCCACAGCCATACGTTTAATATAGCCGTTGACGGTTTTGGTGATAACACATTCCTCTTCGGGAATAAGGTCTTCAATGTCAACTTCGCCCGAAACAGCGGAGATTTCTGTTCTTCTCTCGTCGCTATATTTATCTCTGAGATTCAAAGACTCGGTTTTAACGATATCAAGAATTCTTTCCTTACTGCCTAAAATTGCTTCACATTCCTTAATAAATGCAAGTTTTTCGTCCAGCTCGTCAAGAATCTTCTGTTTTTCCAGATTTGCAAGTTTACCAAGCTGCATCTGAACAATTGCGGTGGTCTGAACATCATCAAGACCGAAACGCTCAGAAAGATTTGCCTTAGCGGTGGCTACGTCGGCACTGCTACGGATAATTGCAATAACCTCATCAATGAAATCAAGAGCGGTTTTAAGACCTTCAAGAATATGGGCTCTTTCTGCCGCTTTTCTCATTTCATAGCGAGTCTTACGCTCAACAATTTCACACTGGAAGTCAATGCTGTTCTGAAGCATTTCCTTTAAGGTGAGAATCTGAGGCTTACCGTTTACTATTGCAATAAGATTAGCGCCGAAGGTTGTCTGCAAATCGGTGTAGGAATAAAGTTTATTAAGAATTACCTGAGGATTAGCGTCCTTCTTTATATCAACAACGATTCTGATACCGCCGTCACGCTTTGACGAATAGTCAACAACGTCGTCAATGCCTTCAATTCTCTTTTCTGCTGCAAGGTCGTAGATTTTCTTAACAAGGTCCTTTTTCCTTACCTTATATGGAATCTCTGTAATTATTATGCGGAATTTTCCGTTTGAGAGTTCCTCAATTTCAGTTTTTCCGCGGACAATGATTTTTCCCTTTCCTGTAGCATAGGCGGCTCTTATTCCGCTTCTGCCCATAATTATTCCGCCGGTAGGGAAGTCGGGGCCCTTTATATGCTCGCAAAGCTCACCCAGCTCTGCATCGGGATTATCAATAAGACAACACATACCGTCAATAACCTCAGCAAGATTATGAGGCGGAATTTCGGTTGCCATACCAAAGGCTATACCCGACGAGCCGTTTACCAAAAGCTGAGGGAATCGCACGGGAAGCACGGTAGGCTCTTTAAGTCTGTCGTCATAGTTTGGTGCAAAATCTACAGTGTCTTTCTCTATATCATCCAGCATATGGAGAGAAAGTCTGTTCATTTTCGACTCTGTATATCGATAGGCAGCGGCAGGGTAGCCGTCGATATTACCAAAGTTTCCGTGACCGTCTATAAGAGGATATCTCAGAGAGAAATCCTGTGCCATACGCACCATAGCATCATAAACGGAGGAGTCTCCGTGAGGATGATAACGACCAAGCACTGCACCCACGGTATCAGCGCACTTTCTATATGCCTTTTCGGGGGTCAAACCGTTTTCGTACATTGTATAAAGAATTCTTCTGTGAACAGGTTTTAATCCGTCTCTTACGTCGGGAAGAGCACGACCTACGAGAACAGACATACCGTACTGGAGCATACTGCCCTTGACTTCGTCAACGATTTCCACAGGGACTATATTTGTTTCTTCACTTTCGGGCCAATAGACCTTTTCCTGTTTAGCCATTTTTCTCTCCCCTTTCCTTAAATATCAAGATCGGTTGCAAATACTGCATTTTCTTCAATGAACTGTTTTCTGGGCTCAACCTCTTCACCCATAAGCATAGTAAAGGTGGCATCGGCAATTTCGGCGTCTGCCATAGTTACGCGCAAAAACGTTCTCTTTTCGGGGTCAAGGGTGGTTTCCCATAACTGGTCGGGGTCCATTTCACCAAGACCCTTATAGCGCTGAACATCTGCTGTGCCTCCCAGTCTCTCAATGTATTCTGCCTTTTCTTCATCATTAAAAGCATCAAAGTGCTGTTTACCCTTGCTTACTCTGTAAAGAGGGGGCTGAGCAAGGTAGATATGTCCGGTTTCAATAAGAGCCGGCATATATCTGAAGAAGAAGGTTAAAAGAAGTGTTCTGATGTGGCTACCGTCAACGTCGGCATCCGCCATAATAACAATTTTATCATACCGAAGCTTTGTAATATCAAAGTTTTCGCCGATTCCCGTACCCAGAGCGACAATAACGGGGGTTAATTTATCGTTGCCGTAAACCTTATCGTCTCTTGCTTTTTCAACGTTGAGCATTTTACCCCAAAGAGGCAGGATTGCCTGATAGGTGGAGTTTCTTCCCTCAACGGCGCTTCCGCCTGCAGAATCACCCTCTACTATGAAGATTTCGGTTTTTGTTGCATCATCGGAAATACAGTCGGTGAGTTTTTCGGGCATTCTCGTTTTATTGCCGATACCCGATTTATTTCTGCTTGCCTCTCTTGCTTTTTGAGCGGCTTCTCGGGCATTGGAAGAAGCAATAGATTTATCAATAATAATCTTTGCTTCCTGAGGATGCTCCTCAAGGAACTGATACAATTTATCGTTAACAAGGTCTCTCACAACCTTGCCAATTGAGGTGTTACCAAGCTTTGCCTTCGTCTGGCTTTCAAACTGAGCATCACTTAGCTTTACGGAAACAACAGCAACTACACCCTCAATAATATCCTCTGCTTTTAGTCTTGCGTTACCCTCTTTAAGGTGCTTAAAATCAAAGGCATATTTATTTACAGTATTGGTAAGAGCTTGTCTAAATCCCTGTTCATGAGTACCGCCGTCAATAGTGTGAAGAGTGTTGGCAAAAGACATTACCTTGCTGTCATAGGCAGTAGACCAAAGAAGAGCAATTTCGGCAGTTTGGTCATCCTTTTCACAGTTAAGATAAATTACCTCGCTGTTAAGGCTCTCCTTTTTCATTCCCTCTAAAAGGAATTCAACATAGGACTTAATTCCGCCCTCATAGTGGAATTCATCTGTTTTAGGCTCGAAAACATCGCTTCTCTTATCAATAAGCTGGACACGGATACCTGCATTAAGGAAGGACTGCTCACGGAGTCTGTTCTTTAATATATCGTAATCATAGGTGGTGGTATCGGTAAAAATAGAGGGGTCGGGTTTAAAGGTAACGGTAGTACCTGTTTTATCGGTAGTACCCACAATTTCAAGGTCGGAAACAATATTTCCTTTTTCATAGCGCTGTTTATGAATATTTTTTCCGTCCATTACCTCTACTTCAAGCCAGCTTGAGAGGGCATTAACAACAGAAGCGCCAACACCGTGCAGACCGCCGGAAACCTTATATCCGTTTCCGCCGAATTTACCGCCTGCGTGAAGAATGGTAAATACAACGGTAACTGTAGGGATTCCTTTTTGTGGGTTAATACCAGTGGGAATTCCTCGTCCGTTATCCTCTACCCTTACTATTCCGTCATCAAGCAGGGTAACGGTGATTTTATCACAAAAACCTGCCAGAGCTTCGTCGATAGAGTTATCAACAATTTCATAAACGAGATGGTGAAGACCTCTCTCTCCGGTGGAGCCGATATACATACCGGGCCTCTTTCGGACAGCTTCAAGTCCTTCCAGAACCTGTATTGAATTTTCGTCATATTCGTTACCTACAGGCACCTTTATTTCTTCGCTCATACTTTTTTCCTCTCTTTTAATTTAATGAGTATTCCATACCGGATTCACTTCTCTTAAGCAGTGTTGCGGTGGATATCTGAGAAATATATATTATCTGTTTATCTTCTTTTTGGCAGACAATAAAGGATTTAGGAAGCTCGGTGCTAACATTTACTACCCTTCCTGCCTTTTCTGCTTTTGCCAGATAATCTCTTGTTCTTTTTGAAACAGTGGCGGTATCAAGGTCAAAAATTCCTATTATATCTGACTTTCTTACCACTGTATCCTGTCCTAAATGAATATACATTTCATTCCTACTTTTTATTTATTTCGGTGATTTTTCCGCCCTCAATTTTATAAACAGTTCCTTTTGATAGATTGCTTATATTAGCGGGGTCGCAGCAGGTTAAGAAAACCTGCAGTTTGCTTATATGATTAAGCACATAATTTTGTCTTGCGGGGTCAAGCTCACTCATAACGTCATCAAGAAGTGCTACGGGATATTCCCCTGTTATTTTATTTAAAACCTCTGCTTCACTGAGTTTCAGCGCCAGAGCAACACTTCTCTTTTGTCCTTGTGAGCCGTAGTTTCTCACCGATAATTCATCAATAAGAAAATCCAAATCGTCTCTGTGAGGGCCAACCGAAGTAAAGCCTGTCAGTAAATCGTCATTTCTTGTTTCTTTTAATCTTCTTTCAAGATTTTCGGGGGTACAAACAGGAAGATACTCGACTCTGAAGGATTCTTTAAAAGAAGATATACCCTTATATATTTGTGTAATATATTCTTCCGCTATTTCTAAATATCTAATTCTGTAGCGGATAATTGAACTTCCCGATAGAGCCAGTTCCTTTTCAAAAGGCTCTAAAAGTGAAAGATTTCCTTTTGAGCTCTTTATTTCTTTTAATAAATAATTTCTTTGGGAAAGAGCTCTTGTATAGCGCCGCAGGGTTTCCAGATATTTCGGATATATCTGTGAAATTGCAACATCTAAAAAACGTCTGCGTTTTTCGGGAGAGCCTGAAACAAGGGATAAATCATCGGGAGAAAATACTATTGCACAGAATTTGCCCGCAAGCAATGAAGCAGAACTTAATTTTTTATCATTAAGTGTGGCTTTTCTTCTGCTTTCAATATCAATAACAGCTTCATTTTCGCTCTCAACCGAATTAAAAACCATACTTATTCGGCATTTTTTTTGGTCTAAGGAGCAAAGCTCAGCATCCTTATTCGTTCTGAAGCTTTTTGCCCCGGTAAAAAGCCAGAGAGATTCAAGAAGATTTGTTTTTCCCTGTGCGTTTTCGCCGCATATTACGTTCATTTTTTTGTCGGGCTCTATTGTAAAAGGAGAAAGATTACGAAAACCCGTGGCTGACACCTTTTTTATAAGCATCTTTTTACTGTGACTTTATTTCCGTCAAAGGTAAAAAAGTCTCCTTCTCTCATTTTTTTGCCTCGCATGGTGCAAACTTCGCCGTTTACTTTAACTTCTCCGTTCTGAATAACCATTTTTGCGTGGCCGCCGGTAACAACCAAATCACTTAATTTCATAAGAGCGTCAAGTCTTATAAAATCTTCCCTTATAGTAATTTCTTTTTCTGTCATTATTTCAACCTCATAGGCATTATCATATACATATAATCGTCACCCTGCAGAGGTTCAATAACCACGCCTTGCTTTGAAGAGTCAAATTTAATTTGTACCATATCGTCTTCAATTGCCTTTAGTGCTTCTGTAAGATAACGTGAAGAAAGACCTATTTCAAAAGGCTCACCCTCAAGGTCTACTTCATAGGTTTCATTAACTCTTCCTGCAGAGGTAGCGCAGGAGAAGTTTATGCTTTCTTCACCTACTATACATCTCACGGGAGTGGAGAAGGAATCACTTATAAGAAGAGAAATTCTGTCAAATATTGAGAGAATATCCTTTACCATAACAACAATTTTTTGCTTATGAGAAGCAGGAATTGTTCTCTGATAGTTAACGAATTCTCCTTCTATCAGTCTGCAAATAATTTTATATCCTTCAATTTCAAAGGAAATCATTTTACTGCCGACGCTAATGGGTACATCCTTTGATTTATCACTTATAAGTCTTATTGCCTCATTTAACATATTTCCGTTTATTATAAAATTAAATTCACCTGTATCGTCGACCTTTGTTTTTCTTATAGCAAGACGGTATCCGTCAATTGCAACGAATTGGAGATTTCCTTCTTTAACAGAAATATTTATACCCATAAGAACTGGTCTTGTTCCTTCTACGGGCGCAACTGCAAAAGAAGTTCCTTCTGTCATTTCAATAAGAGTCTCGCCCTTTAAAGAAAGATTTTTTCCGTCAGCAAAGGAGGGCGTCTCTGGGAAATTTATTGCATCCATTCCGGGAATATCAAAAACTGCGCTTCCGCAAGTAATGTGACAGATATTTTTATCATCTGTAGAAATATTAACGGTAGGACCGCTGAGTCTTTTAAATATATCGCCTAAAATTCTTGCGGAAATAACAATTTCTCCGTCCTCTTGTGTTCGGGTATAAATATCCTTTTGCATACTCATTTCAAGGTTATATGCAATAAGAGTTACCTTTCCCTGTTCAGCACAAATAAGTATACCCTCAAGCTCGGGATAGGAGGTTTTTGATGAAACTACACGAGAAAGACGTGATACAGCGTCAAGAAAAACATTACGCTCAACTGAAAAAATCATAATATAAGACCCTTTCTTTAAAAAATCAAAATTTTAAAAATTTCTCTCAGAGAGAATATAATATAAATAACAGTCTTAATAAGGGGTGTCAGTTCTGTCAGTAAGTGGTATTGGCACTTTATTTATAACGAAACAATCTGTTGACAGAATATTTAACAAAATGTGCATAAGTTTTAATTTTTTTCACTTATAAACACGGTGTTAAAAACAAAAATGTCAATTACTGTTAACTTTGTTCAAAACTTACTCCGATTTAAGGTTCTTAATTATGTCCTCTATAATGGTTTTTTCGTAAGGATTTTCTTTCATTAACTCCTTAACCTTTTTCTCGGTGTAAAGAACGGTAGTGTGATTTTTACCGAATGCTTCTCCTATGGCAGAATAAGGAAGCTCGGTGGTCTCTCGGGCAATAAACATAGCAACCTGTCTTGCTTTAACAAGGTCTGCTGTTCTGCGTGTAGAGAGAATATCACCCTCGCTCACATTATAGGTGCGGGCAACCTCGGTAATTATCTGTTCAATTTTAATAGGCTCGGGGCGTGTATCACTTACAACCTCTTTTATAAAACCCTGAACAATGGAGAGAGTTGGTACCTTCTGGTCAATAAGAATAAGAGCCTGTATTTTCTTAACAACGCCCTCAAGCTGACGGGTGTTATCTTGAATATGTTCTGCAATGTAATAAACAATGTTTTCGGGGATTTCAATACCGAGCTGCTGTTTTTTATTTTTAATTATTCCGACCTTGGTTTCAAAATCGGGAGGTGTAATATCGGCAATAAGTCCGCTTTCAAAACGGGAACGAAGTCTGTCGTCAAGAAGTTTTATATCCTTAGGAGGACGGTCACAGGTGACGACTATCTGCTTTTTGTTCTGATAAAGAGTGTTGAAGGTATTAAAAAATTCTTCCTGGGTCTGCTCTTTACCGGCAATAAACTGAATGTCATCAATAAGAAGAACGTCTGTGGAGCGGAAACGGTTTCTGAAATTATCAAGACTGCCCAGTCCCATCTTACCGTCGTGAAGGGCAGAGATAAGCTGATTAGTGAATTCCTCGCATCTGATATATTCAATCTGCTTTGTGGGATGTTTTCTTCTTATGTGATTTTTTATTGCAAGAAGCAAATGTGTTTTACCAACACCGCTTCTTCCGTAAATAATAAGAGGATTGTAAATAATATTAGGGTTGTCCGCAACTGCCATACTGGCGGCATGGGCAAAACGGTTTGTAGAGCCGACAATAAAGTTATCAAAGGTGTATTCCGATTCAAAGGAGCCGTCTCCAATAGGCTTTGCCGGAGTAATAACCTGACCGCTTTCATCCTCAACAAGAATGGTAACGGCAACATCAAAGCCCATAATCTCCTTTAATTTTGAGTGAATGGTTTCCATATAATTGGATTCAACTATCTGCTTTTTATAATCGGAATATATACCTAAAGTAAATTCTCCGTTTTTAAGCTCAATAGGATGTAGGTCCTTAAGCCATACGTCAAAGGCAATTTCATTTATTGTTTTTTTAAGCTCTGTGCACACTAATTCCCAAATGTCAAAAGCGGATTCTATTTTCATTCCTTTTCACCTTTTTCTATATAAATAATAATTATTATAGATATACAAATACATTATAGCAGAACAAATTTGATTTTTCAACAGATTTGTAAAGAAAATTAAAACAAAAAGAAAACAAAACAACAAAAACCCCTGCAAATTTCTTTGCAGGGGAGTTTTTAAAAATTTAATGTATCCCTATTCAATACGGCGAAAGGTAGAATTATGCTGAGAAAACGACGGGTCAACGACAATTATTTTTTTGTTTTTGGAAGCATATGGAAGCAGAGAAGAGGTATAGGGAGCTTTCATATCCCAGAAAAGAAAAACTATGTCGCTTTTCTCTATCATATAAATATCTCGGTCCTTTCGGCAGGAAAAGGTCCTTTTTTTATTAAGCATTATTTCGCTGTCGCATCTTTCTGCCACAGAAAAATATAAGTCTCTTGTTTCTTCGCTAAAATCCCTTGCCTGTTCCTCAAAGGGAATAACACAGTGAAGAGAAACATCTTTTTTTTCCTTTAAAGAAAGAACGCAATCGGCGGCAAATAAGTCTGCACCCTCTTCCATTCCTGTATAAAAGACTTTCACATTTTCTTTTTCTATTAAATTTTCAATTTCTCCCTTTATTTTTTCAAGAGCCTCCTTTTTCTTATAATCTTTATCCTCGTCTTTTAAAAAAGGAATAAATGCGCCTGTGATAAAACAACATACTTTTTGATTTTTCATTTATTTTTGCTTCCTTTCTCTTTTTTTATTTATATTATAATTATTTACTTTGTCGAAGTTTGTTAAACCCAGTCGGATTGAAAAAATTAACAATTTATTCATAATTTAATATGAATAAATATTTTAAAAAACCGTATAATAGTAGGTAAAGCAATGAAAGGGGAAAGAAAAATGTGGTTTCTTTGGGTTTTGTGTGCAGTTATTTTAATTTTTTTGATTCTCTCTTTCATTTGCGCCTTTATTTCCCTTTACAGAATAAGCGAGGATAAGGACAGCGCGACTAAAATTCCCGCAACTGCTCAGTATGCTCCATACAAAGAGGAAATGACAAAAAGAATAGAGCATAACAAAAGTTTGCCCTATAAAACCTTTTCTATAAAGAGCGAGGATAATAAAAAACTTTTTGCCAGATACTATGAAGCAAAGGATAAAACCGCTCCCCTTGTTATATTTTTTCATGGCTACAGAAGCTCTCCCTTCAGAGACAGCTGCGGAGCCTTCGATTTTTATGAAAATGACGAAATGAGCCTTTTGCTCATTTCCCAACGCTCCCACGAAAACAGCGACGGAAGATTTCTTACAATGGGAATAAAAGAGAGAAAGGATTGCTCCTCTTGGGTGGAATTTGCCGCAAAAAAATTTCCCCAAACGGAAAAAATAATTCTTTGCGGAGTATCAATGGGAGCTTCCACTGTGCTTTTTTCCGCCGGAGAAAAGCTTAATAAAAAGGTGAAAGGAATAATAGCCGACTGCGGTTTTTCGTCTCCAAAGGAAATAATGTGCACGGTTATAAAATCCATGAAGCTTCCAGTAAAAACAGTGTATTTTTTCATAAAAACAGGGGCAAGGCTTTTTGCAAAAACTAATCTTGATGAATGCAGTGTAAAGGAGCAGCTTGAAAAAACAGATATTCCCATTCTTTTTATCCACGGGGAGGACGACCGCTTTGTACCAGCCGATATGACAAAGGAGTGTTATGAAGCATACAAAGGAGAAAAATATCTTTTCACCGTTCCGAGAGCAGGACACGGAATGAGTTATTTTGTTGATAAAAACGGCTACAAAAAGGCTGTGGCGGAATTTATGAAGAAAATATAAAAGCAGAGACCAACTCCCGTTAGGTCACTGCTTTTTAAATTAGAATTCAAATATTTTATTTATTTCTCAATTTTTTTGAGAAGGCGTGAGCAATAAAGAAAAGTATGCTGCAGGCTACAGCAATTATAAAAGAAATTAAATATCCGGTGTTATAATTCCCAAAAATGTCGAAAGATGAGTTTAAAAGCAGAGGACCAATGCCGGCGCCTGCATACATAACCGAAACAAAAATTCCTAAAACATCGTTATACGCTCTGAAACCAAATAAATCGTTTGCGAAAAGGGCAAGCAATACCGTTTCAATAGGCACAGAAAAAGCAAAGACAATTGCAGAAAGAATTGCCAAAACCCTACCGAAGGGTGAGTTTTCTGTGAAAACAAACAGCAAGACTGAAAAAACGGCGGAAAAGTTACAAACACAGGCAGTAAGAACTATGCCGAATTTATCATAAAGAAAACCTGTGAAAAATTTAGAAAAGGCAAACATAACCGAAAAAACGCTGAGCACCGTAGCGGCAAAGCCCACGCTTATACCCTTATCGGTTAAACGGGCGGTAAAGCTTTCCAGCAAACCGTGAACCGACATTGTAAAAAACAAAATGTAAACAGCCATAATAATAAAGGAGGGAGATTTAAGGGCGGTTTTGGTGTCTACGCCCTCCCATTTAGGCTCGGAATCCTTTTGTTCTTTTTTTTCGTGAAGGCGGCTTTTGTCAGCTTCTTTATAAGAAAGCAAAAATATAATAAGAAAAACAAGTAAAATAACGGCTATAAGAAAATAGGCGTTCCTATAAGAAAAGGCGGTTTTTCCGCTGTATATAACGGGGGTAAATATCTGAGCGGCGACAGCGCCTCCAAGTCCGCTGGAGCAAAGAATAAAACCCATTATCGTACCAACATTCTTATTTGCCCATTTTCTGATTATCGTACTTACCACCGATGTGCCGGTCCAAGAAAGACCGATGCCCAAAAGAGTGCCCGAAACAAAAAACATATAAACATCGGAGGCAACCGCATTTATTAACATGGAGCATATAAGGGAAACAAATCCCCAAACAATCAGTTTTTTTGTTCCAAAGCGGGAAACCGCGCTGCCGAAAAATAGATTTACTATCGCTGAAGAAACAAAACAGCAGGTATAACTTATGGAAAAAACGCTTCGCTGAATGTCTAAAGCGTCGGTTACGGGAGCAAGGAAAATGTTCTTTCCGTTACTGCAAAAACCTGCGCCTAAAAATGTCATAAAAAAGCAAAGAGCGAAAATTATCCATTTGTAGTTTTGGTTGGTTTTCGGACAGATTTTTTTCATAAAAATCACCAAACTTCTTTTTTAAAGGTTTATCCTAAATTGTTGTTTGATATATTGATGCCTTGATTATACAATAAAAAAACTTAATGTAGTTAGCATTTTTTGCATTTAATTTAACATTTCTTTAGAACAAAGAAGCTGTGACCGAGCTTTTCGGGCACAGCTTCTTAAATTAAAATTCAAATATTTCTTTTCTGATTTCGTCGGTCAACTTTCCGCCGTAGGGAGAAAGACCGAAAGCCTCAGCATAGCGGATTTTGTTACCCTTTTCCTCGCCGTATTTTTCAATAAGCTCTTTTCTGAAGCGGGCTGCGGTTTTTGCGGAACGAATAGCATAACCTCTGGTTGCTGCCATAACCTCTTCATCGGTTGCACCCTTTTCTATATCCATACCGCAAAGCCATAAATAGCGCTCTTCGGGGTCGGTGGGAACGGTCTGGTGATAGGTGTAGGGGAGCCATTCGTAAACCTGAGAAACATTAACATCTGCTATTTGCATCTTGATATCAATAACATCATCTACAGGAACAATAGCCTCTAATTCAAAGGGAGGATTCTGGAAGCTGTCCTCATAGTACATAATTACGGGGGTGTCGGTCATTGCAGGAACATCGGGACACTCGTGAGGAACGATAAGCATATAGGAAGCGTCCTGAACAAGAGTTCCTACTGCACGGTGGTCTGCGTGATAGTCGTTTTCTCTGTGAGAAATAATAACATCGGGGGAAAATTCTCTTATGTAACGAATAAGTCTTCTTCTTGTCTCAAGGTCGGCAACGAGTGTGCAGTCGTTATTATCCCATACATCATAGGTAATACCCAGCATCTCTGCAACCTTTGCAGATTCTCCTGCTCTTCTCTTAACGGTTTCCTCGGGGGTCATAATGTGGTGACCGCCGCTGCCGTTACACATACTTAAAAAGCGTACGTCGTGGCCCTTTGCCTTTAATTTTGCGGTAATACCGCCGCAACGGAATTCGTTGTCGTCCTGGTGAGCGCCAATCATTAAAACTTTCATAATAAGAACTCCTTTTTATGGATTTGTTTTTACACTGGGATTATACCGCAAAGCATAATAATTGTCAATTATTAAATGATAGTTCTTTATATAAAATGTATATCATAAAAAAGCATAGCGGAAAGGGATATTTAAGGAATGTTATTTTTTTCTTGTTAAAGGTGATATATGTATTAAAGTTTTTAATTCTGCTAAAGGTCAGTCATTGACAAAGGAAAAAAATTGTGATAAAATAATTATGTTAAAAATTAAACAAAGGAGCGAATCACTATGGCAGAATTCAAAATCCCAGAAAAAGCAAGAGTTGCTGTTTTAACCGGCGAGAAGAAGATTGATATTTTAACTCTTCCCGTTCCCGAAATCGGCGACGATGAAGTACTTGTAAAGGTTGAGCAGACCGGTATTTGCGGTACCGACGTTCACGAGTACAAGGGCGACCCATTCGGTTACATTCCTGTAGAGCTTGGTCACGAGGGTACAGGTACTGTTGTAAAGCTTGGTAAGAATGTTACTACCGACTATTACGGCAAGCCCCTTAAGGTTGGCGACAAAATCGTTACAGGTCTTAAGCCCTGCGGCGTTTGCGACACCTGTAAGAATGACCCTGAGCACATTCATCTTTGCCCCGGCGGCGAAATCTTCGGACTTATGCCCGGCGAAGAGGCTTACAAGAACTTCAATGGTTGGTTTGGCGAGTACATAAAGGTAAATGCCGGCGGCGTTATCTTCAATGTTAGCGATATGGATGTTGACCTTCGTACACTTATTGAGCCCACAGCTGTTATCGTACACGCTGTTGAGCAGGCTAAGCAGATTTTCAACTTCAAGCAGGGTTCTTACGTATTAGTACAGGGCTGCGGTCCTATTGGTCTTCTCCTTCTTGCTATGGTTCGTACAATGGGTGTTCGCAATATCATTGCTGTTGACGGCGACAACCAGCGTCTCGAGATGGCTAAGAAGCTTGGCGCTGCTTATACCGTAAACTTCATGGAAGAGGATGCAATTGCTAAGGTTATGGAAATTTCCGGCACAGGTGCTGAAATGGCATTCCAGTGCACAGGTTCTCCCAAGGCTGCAAGCACCATTTGGAAATATGTTCGCCGTGGCGGCGCTATGTGCGAGCTTGGCTTCTTCGTAGATAACGGTGACACTACATACAATCCTCACCAGGATATCTGCAACAAGGAAATCAAGGTTATCGGTTCTTGGACCTATCAGGCTAAGGACTGGATGCAGGCTTGCGACGTGCTCAAAGAAGCACAGAAGGACGGTCTGCCTGTAGAGGAACTCTTAAGCCACAAGTATGCTCTTGCCGATATTAACGAGGCAATGGAAATGAACATCAGCATGAAGGGCTTAAAGATTGTTGTAATGGGCGAATAATTAAGTCATAAAATAACACAAACGGAGACACTTCACAAAGAAGTTGTCTCCGTTTTTCTTGATTTAACGAAACACTTTTGGGCAGTTACTCCAGAAAGCGTGCGCCACTTTCTGCAAATTTTCGGTTGACATTTCAGGCATATTGAAAATTTTATGATTCAACCTAATCATTTCCCGAAGTCCGAAATTGCCCGTAAGTATATATTCAATACTGCAGTCTAATTGGTTGCAGATTTTTAAAGCCTCATCAATACCTATTGCTTTTTCTCCCCGTTCCATCATTTTAACAGATGAAACAGGTACTCCTGCCCGTTCCGCAAGCTCTCTGCGGGACAAAAAATCACGGGTACGGCATTGAAATAGCCTTTCTCCTACTTGTTCTAAGTATGTTTTTTCCATTGTTTTATCTTCCTTTCGGTGTTAATTCGCACAATAAAAAAGTGCGCAGCAGAGCCACGCACTGAAAAACACTCGGCTCCGCTTGTTGCAACACAAATCCAATATAACACAATGATGGTTATGATGAAATAGAGCCTGTGCTTTTACCAAAAGGAAAAATGCACAACCCACCATTATATTATATCAATTTGTGTTGCAATAATATTATATCCTGTTTTGTACTGTTTGTAAAGACCTTTGCTTTTTCTTTGCATAAAAAGAGGCACACTTCGTAAGGAAGTGTGCCTGAAAGCAAAATCATCTGTTTACCTTGCTGTTTTTAAGCTCTAAGAAATATTCATAGGGGACTCCGCAGGATAAAGGCTCTATGTAGTGAGGGCTTGATTTTGGGTCTTCGTAGGTCTCATACATTCCGCCGCAAAGTCCTGAGTGGTCGCTTCCTCCGCCCATGAACAAACCTTTTTCGGTACATATTTTAAATGCCTCTTCCCGTTCTGCTTCGGTAAGGTCAGCGTGCCATACCTCAAGTCCGTCAAGACCCATTTCCAGTAGGGTATCGATATATTGGAACTGTCCGCTGGGGTGAGCGACAAGAATAATACCGCCCGCTCTGTGAACAAGGTCAATAATCTCGTCTACCTGCAGAAATTCATAAGGAAGCTCTACTTCGTAACGGCGGGGTCCGAAGAAGCTATCAAAAAACTGATTGTAATCCTTATCGGTGACCAGTCCCTTTGACTTCATTGCTCTGAAAAGATGCTCGTTGCAAAGCCAGGTAATATCACCGTTATATTCTAAGACTTCCTCCCAGGTTATCCCCGTAAGCTTTCCTTCTGCAACTCCGCGGTCGAAGCAATGCTTTGTCTGGAAGGTCTCGTTTACGCTGAGCTTTTCCAGATAGTCCTTCATTTCGGGATACTCGGGGTCAAAATTAAAGGCAACCAGATGGAAATAACCGTTTTTCAGCAGAGGAGAGTTGGAGGTGAATTCAACGCCGTAGATATAATCGAGCCCTTCCTTTTCGCAAGCCGCTTTAAGATGAGGCCAAGCCGAAGCGGTGTCGTGGTCAGTAATGGCAAAAGCCTTATATCCCTCAGCTTTTGCTATCTTAACGATTTCCTCTGGGGTGTATTTTCCGTCAGAGTGGGTACAGTGGGAGTGAAGATTTGCATAAAATTCCATAAAAAACAGCCTCCTTTAAAAAGGATAATTTACGAAGACAATTATATCAGTACGCCACACCAAAGTCAACATACAGATGTATATCATCATTGCGAAAGCATATAAAGCCTACGGCTGATGATATACACGCTTTGCGTGATGATATACGCCTTACGGCGATGATATACCATTGCTTTCGCAATGGATAAAAAAACGACTTGTGAAAACAAGTCGTTTTTTGGCGCGCTGTAAGAGATTCGAACTCCTGGCCTTTTGGTCCGTAGCCAAACGCTCTATCCAGCTGAGCTAACAGCGCACAAATTCCGTTGCCAAGATATGATACCACAACAAAGACAAAAAATCAAGTCCTAATTTTGTAAATTATAAAAAACTTCGGTCGGATATATAATATAATGGTAGGTGAAAAAGAAAATGATTAAAAAATATATATGTTTTATTTTGTCCGTTTGTTTGCTTTTTTCTCTTTGTGCTTGTGGTGGTGAGAATAAGACTAATCAGCCCAACGATTCTTCTTTACCTGAGGCACAGCATGTAAAAAATCCTTTCACAGGAGAAGAAATTGCAAAAGAAAAGGAGTCTCTTCGTCCTGTGGCGGTGGTTATAAATAACCTTAACTCAGCGCAAAAAGTACAGACCGGTGTGGCAGGGGCAGATATCGTTTACGAAACCGAGGTAGAGGGCGGAATTACCCGCCTTTTAGCGGTATATAAGGATATAGAAAAGGCAAATTTGTTTGGCAGTATCCGTTCCGCAAGAGTGGTATTTGCCTCTCTTGCTATTTCCCACGGGGCAATATTTGTCCATCACGGCATTGACCCGAATTACGCCGCCGATTATGTAAGGAAAAATAATATCACAGATTTTGATACCAATAAGAAACCTTTCTCTTCTTATGCTTTCAGAAAAAATAACGGTATGAATTCTGAACACACGGTATACTCTTCTCCCGAACTTTTAACAGAGGGTTTCAACAAAACTGATATTGTAACAACGACCGAATCCAATGCCTCTTGGTGCTCATTCAGTGAAAGCGAAAGGGTGCCTGCAGAGGGTACGGCAGGGGAAATTTCGGTGAAATTCTCGGCTTCATATATAAGTAAATTCGTTTTTGACCAAAAAACCGGGCTTTATACTAAAAATTCCGCAAAGGCAGAAAACAGCGATTATGTGTCAGGCGCGCCTTATACATTTAAAAATGTTTTCGTTCTGAAGACCGATATTTCTTTTTATCCCGATTTAAGTCACAGAAAAATAGATTTAAACGGCGGAGAAGGATATTATTACTCACTGGGCGGATATGAAAAAATAATATGGAAAAAAGAAAACAACGCACCTATAAAATTTTTCACTCCCGACGGTGCAGAGCTTAAAGTAAACAAGGGAAACAGTTGGGTGTGCATAACACAAAAACCGTAAGATTTTCTTACGGTTTTTTCTCAAGTAAATATTTTTGCTTTGTTGCAATGCCTCCTCGGATATGCCGTTCTTCCTTGTTTTTCTGCAGTACCCTGCGCACATCCTCGTAAAGGGTGGGAAGAGTAACTTTAAGTCGGTCGGTAACGTCCTTATGTACTGTGGATTTGCTTATCTTAAAAACCGCCGCCGTGGCACGCACCGTCGCCCCGGTGTCCACAATATATTCTCCAAGTATTATAGCTCTGTCGCGGGAATTTTCTTTCATACAATCAACTCCTGAGAGGTTTAGTTAATTGTATGAAAATAAACTGACAAATATACCTTTCGTGCAAACGGAGGTTGTGGAAGTATAAATCTTTAAATGTTGTCACAAAAACAACCTCCTTTGCAGTACAAGGACATATCACAAAGGAGGTTAAATAAGGCTGCCTTACATAAAATTTTTAAATTTAAAAATTTTGAATAAGTTATAAAATCCCATCAAGACTTTACTGTATTTTGCTAATTATCTGTTTTCTTGTTTCTTTATATTCTGCTTCGGTAATAACTCCTTTTTCACGATATTCATTTAACAAATTGATTTTTTTATAACATTTCATTTTGTAGCTTTGTGATCCATGGTACTTTTCAATGCAAACTTTTATCAATTTGCACAATTCACAAACCCACAAATACAAAGCGGAAAGGAGAATAAATGTTGCAACAACCTCGTCTTCATCCCAAAAATCTTCAGCACAACAAGGGATTAGCATTATGAACAAAGTACAAACTGTAAGTATAGTGATAATAGTATTGTTTTTAAATTTGATTACATTTAAGATTTTAAATATAATTGCGATTATTCCACAGCAAAGAACCGTAGCGTACAATCCCTCTGTATAGTAGTAATAGCACATAGACAAACCCGCTATGCTTAATATTAACGGCAATATTAAAACGAAAATATTTATTATATCTAATTTTGATTTTTTTTCTTTTTTTACCTTTTTAATGGGTTGAGCTTTCTGCACACCAAATCCGGCGGGCATTTTTGTCGATGCTTTCGCACCATACATATTAATATAAATAGTGGTGTATTTTTGACCGGACATCAGATAGATATCATATATATCTATCATACCATTAATTCCCTCAACGCTAGTAGAACCACGGCGATTCCATTTAACCTTTTCACCATTTGGAGAGCGAAGTTTACTGAGATATTCTATTTCTCCTTCCACACTTTTTCTCGCAAGGGTGTATATTGGCTTTTCGGGAATGAGGCCAAAATCGGAATCATCTTCAATTATTTCCGATACGGTAAATCCTGTTATTTTATTGCCGCAATACTGACAAAACTCACTATCTTCAGGTAATATGTGATTACATTTATTACATTTCATATTTTTCCTCCTTATTTCGTGAACGAAACAGAACCTTCATAATATTTTTTATCTGCGCTTATAGTTAAATTAAGAGTTATATTACGACCTTTAAATTTCCACTGTATATGATATATACCTTCAGTATCTTTTCCAATGCGATTTTTCATTTCGCTAAAGCTGACATTTTTTACGCCAATTTTATCATAATAGGTAGATGTGTATGTAGAACTGTATTCCTTCCCATACATTTCTGATAATTTTGAGTGGATATATGTCATACGGTCGACAGCATTTTCTTCACTTAACAAAAATTTGTAACTTGCTATTTCAATTCTATCCTTGCCTTTGCCGACATCAAATTCAATAGCAGTATGACCTTTTTCTATGCCCATATATTCAAATCTCGGATATAAAGTATATTTAGAAAATTCGGGAAGACCTTCCGGGGGGTATACTTCTTTACTATAATCGACTCCTTCTCTTAACCCATTAATGTAATATACGGGTTTCTTATTGAAAACATAGTTTTCGTCTAAAAATCCGCAAGGGTCAAGCTCTGAGCCGTCAAATGAAAGATTTTTATATTGGCTATTGGGAGTAATTAAATATCTAACTACAATGTTACTTTCGCCATCTTCAAAAGTATGTTCGAATATATCTATCGTCGTTTTTGCATCGGCCCATGTTGAAGAGATAGTGTTTGTTTCAGTCGCCTCACCATAAATTCTTTTATACAATTTAACAATATCAGACAATGAATAACGGTCTTTTGAAAATGTAAATAGCACAGAATTTAAGTATTTTTGATCAAATCCGATATATACATATTCCGCCTTTTTTCCGTATAAATAAAAGACTTCTTCTCTATCTATTATTACGCTGGAATTCTTCATAAAATCGTTTGCTTCAAACAAAGGATTCTCGCCTATACCATTAACAGCTTTATGCTTTAACTTGATATTTCTGCTTGCTTCGTCGGCAGTCATACCAAATTTTAATTCGTAAAATTCCGGACACCCGTTTATGGTATTTATGTCTTGAGGTTTCACAATTAATTTACTTACAAAGAAACCTATTAACGACAGAACGGCTACAGACAATATTGATATTAATATTTTAAGAAAAATTTTCCTTTTCCTTTTCTTCAATAGCAGTTTTGAAGCTTCAAACTCCTCGCTGTTGAAAGGGATATCTTCTTCGAGAATATCAACATCATCTTGTTTTAAAAACGAAGTTCCACACTTGTTGCACACATTCATATCCGGCAAAAGTTTGTTACCGCATTTTCGACAAAAGAAAGAGGTTTCTTCCTGTTCTATCATAGACTCAGGTATGTTGTTCGTTTCGTTTATAAAATTATTTTCCATATTTCACACCAATTTTATTTATAACTGCTATTTGTATATCAATTGTGCATTAAGCAAAAATCTGAAAGTACTGATTTCTGATTATAACATCCGCTTTTAGCACAAGTATGCTCTGCGCAGTAATAACCATAGTTGCTTCTTCCGTTATGACATGTTCCGTACATACATTCATGAGAATAACAATAATTAGAATTGAAGACCTTTTGTAAAATGCAATAACTTTCAATACATGTGTGTTCTGCACAGTAGTTGCCATTTCCATTTGCCGCATTATTGCAACCTACTTCAAAACAATTATGTACCGAACAATATGGAGATGTGTATGATTTTCTAAAATCACATCCACTTTTAGTACATCTGTGTTCGGAACAATAACTGCCAGAATTATTGACGACATTATCACAACCTGCATATATGCAAGTATAGACAGAAGGGTTATAAGTGTTTTGATGCGGTTTTTGTGTTGTGCTCTGTGAATTACTCGGCTTTTGTGTATTGGGAATTTCAACAGTTGATGTATCATCATATTCATCATCAATAACTTCGCGATAATCTGATGAATGGTAATCATTAGATGAATTATCCTTATTTCCATCGTCAGAGTATACACCACTAAAAACAAGTATTGCCACTGCAACAAGCGCTACAGAGATAAGACCTAAAATAACAAGTATAATGGTTTTTCCTGTATTGCCCTTCTTTTGTTTTTTATATTTTAAGTCGCTTGATTTATCTTTTATGTAAAGTCCGTCAATATCAAATTCTAACACCTTGCTTCCGCATTTTTCGCAAAACACAGAATCGTTTAAAAGTTTATTTCCGCACTTTCTGCAAAATAGAGTCGATTCGGTTTGAACTTGATTGTCTTTCTTTTGATTGGTTTTCATTGCTAACTACCTTTCTTCATTTGATGTTATGAAGAATTATCTGATTATGCTCTCTTCGCAAACATGACAGTAGTCAGTGTCATTTGTTATGTCAGCACCGCACTTTTTACAGAATTTAATATTTTCTGGTTCTACTATCGTAACGGCGGGTTTTTCGACTATTTCCGTACCACATTTTCGGCAAAACTTACTGCTATCAATAAGTTTCTCACCACATTTTCTGCAAAAACGAACCTTATCGGTTTCGGTAGGGACTTCTTCGAAGTATTCGCTTTCGGTTATTTTAGAAAGACATAAGGTTATTATCATTGTAATTAAAGGAGAAATAAGAAAACTTAAAAAGTAATAACCCCAAAAGTTTCTACCTTTCTTTTTTGCGATAAAACCAGGTATCAAAGCCCATAATGCTATTCCTATAAGTGTTGGCATAATTCTTTACTCCTCCGTTATAATTTGAGTTCCGCACTGTCTACAAAATTCACTTTCATCAAGTAATTGAGTTCCACATTTGCGGCAAAATTTAATAATATCATCATTATCCTCTACAACGATTTCTCGCAAAGTGTTGATTTCAAAAACACTGGTGTATAAGACTATACCAACCGTTAGTAAAATGAAAAGGATACCACTAATATCGTAAAAATAAAAGTTTTGGAAAACAAGCAAGTCGCATAGCACTCGATTTATAAACTCTAATGCAAATGCTGTCCAGCCTAATACCTTGATTACATTAACATAGAATTTTTCTTTATACAATTTAACTGCGATGATGATGTATAGAATTCCTGTAATAAATCTTGGGATAATTCCAAAAATCACATACATACCGTAATTATCCATATCAGGCAAATATAACATGTAATATGTTAAATTGCTAATAAGTCCATACAAGTATGCAACACCAGTAAATATCAATGCAGTAGAAAATAAACAACACGGTTTCTTATATACATATAGAAGCATATATAATGCGAATGATAAAGTTGCGAATATCATTAAAATTGTAAAAATATTAAAGTCAGACCAAGAATTAATAAACGAAATTACATAAAACACGAATAGCAAGGTGCTTATGCTAAACATTACCCATTTAATAACCGTATGTATTGTCTTGGTTTTACTGTGTAAGATTAGTTGAGAATAGAGACCATCACTACTAACTCTAATACCGAAAAACAATAATATTGCACCCGTAATACCAATACTATAAAAACCAATATTAGACCATATATTAGTATCGTATGTATTTTCAACCGATGATTGTCCTATCATTGCTAATATCTGTAAGATAATCATTACTATACCAGCAATTATTCGAATAATACCCCTTTTCATATTTTTACTCCTTTACTATTTCTGTGCCACATTTTCGACAGAACTGACTATTGTCAATAAGTTTTTCGCCACATTTTCTGCAAAAACAAACTTTGTCGTTATTTACTTCTTCAATAGGGCTATCTTGTATGTCGACATTTTCTTTGATTGATTTATTTGCTTTATGCTCATCCCACTTTTTACAAAGAGTTCGTGCTAACCACAGTGTACCACCAAACATTAAAGCTGTTGGTATGCCACCGAGAATAATGCCACCTTCTTTTACGAGTGTAGTTATTAAAGCATTAGCAAAAAAACATAAAATCCAAATTAGAACTTTCATTTAACAACATCACCCCTTATCTATTTTAGTACCACATATATGGCAGAAATCACTATCTGACGGTAAAGACTGACCGCATTTCTTACAATATATAGTCGGTTCAGTACTAATTGTTGGCTCTGGCATAATTTCATTGTAATTCGGTGTATGGTTGGTTGTATTTACAGTTTCGCTATTCTTCTTATTATAGATTATAACCAATACTACAATTATAGCAATAATGAGTAGTATTACTATAACGGCAATCACACCTGAACTGTTATCGGAATTATTGTTTGTGCTATCGTTTAAAGAAGAGTTGTTGGAAGAACCTACACCAGCCATATTAGAAATAGTAGGATATTGAACACTATCAAGCAAACTCTCAAAATCAGAATACAGTTTATGGGTGCTTGTGCCACCAAATTGGAACATATACATCCAACCGTTATCTACATAAATCAACTGCGTCATAGTAAGCGAAAAATCAATACCGTATGCTTCTTGCGAGCCTGTGAATTCGCCTTTGTAATATTGAACTCCATTATATGTAACAACAGAAATATTATCGGCAGTTGTGCCTAACATTTCCTCAATATCCGATTTGGTAAAAGCAGAATTGTTAAGGTCAGAACGAGTATAACCAATTCTATCTAAAGGCGACATCTGCCCCCACACATCTGTGCTACCATAAATTATTATGCAACCGTCTTCTTTGGTGGAAACGAACTTGACATCAATAAATTCTCGGTCTTTTGAGAGCTCTTTTTGTTGCCAATTTGCAGGAACTGCAAACGTCACACCACTATCTGTGTCGGTGTAGATGAACCGGTTAGTATCTTCGCCTTCTTCTGAAACGGGCGGTGCCTTATCATATTTGATACTGTCCACGATTGTTTTGATTGTAGTCTCTTGCCTTGATGAAATGCTCCCTTCATAAGACCGCATTGTAAAATTCATTGCCCTGCCGTTGTATATTGTATAATATTGCAAACCGTGAACAGTGTTGTCTGCGTCCGTAAAATTTATTCTAATGAACTTGGCTTGCGAGTGCTGATACACTTCGCAGTTCAAGACAGTGATACCATAATCAGCATATTGATTTGTTAATGTTGAAGCAAGTGTGTTAAGAACGGTGTCGCTAAGTAAACTAAAATTGCTTAAATTGTTTTCCGTCATAGTGACAACGATTTCTTCGTTGCGGGTATCTGAAACGGCAGTGAGATAAATATTGTTTGTTTCAAACTGACCTATAAGAGCAGATTTTGTTGTGCCTAACTCACGAAATATCGGGTCGCTTGAAGAAGTATTCCTTGTGATAACAGAGTACCCTGAGGGGATTGTTACTTCCAATTCTAATTCGGATAATTTATGAGTGCTTGATGCCGCATGCACTGGTGTTGGACATAAAGCACTGATAACTAATGTCAAAATTAGTGTTTGTATTGATAAAAACCGCAAAAACTTCTTCATTACTGCCATCCCCCATGTAGAAAACCGCAAATTCTATTTTTTACATTTTAACATATAAATACAGTTTTAGCAATAACAAGGCAATTTTTGACACAATATATAAAAAAGTGTATACAACTAAACGGTAAGGTTGTGATTGTATGAATTTTGCTAAAAAAATATTCGTTTTGTTTTGCCTTTAGTATAAAGCGACATTTTTTTATGATGCGGTGTGATTTTTCGTTGCAATTTTTTGAAGTCTATGATATAATTGGCTCATAATTAGGGAGAATTTGGCTTTTGTGTCAAATTTTCTCCGTTGTCGTTTTAATAACGGGTATTATTAATCGGCAAAATTATGAGTATAATATGTAATGTAAGAAAAGAGGTAATTTTATGAAAAACTTAGATTTAAGTAAGTATGGCATTATCGGTGCGAAGGAAATCATTCACAATCCTTCTTACGAGGAGCTCTTCGTTGCTGAGACTGACCCAACACTGGAAGGCTATGAAAAGGGTCAAGAAACCGAGCTTGGCGCTGTTAATGTTATGACCGGTATCTACACCGGACGTTCCCCTAAGGATAAGTTCATTGTTATGGACGAAAACTCCAAGGACACCGTTTGGTGGACCAGCGATGAGTTCAAGAACGACAACCACCCCTGCAGTGAGGAAACCTGGAAAGTATTAAAGGATATCGCTGTTAAACAGCTTTCTGATAAGAAACTTTATGTTGTTGATGTTTTCTGCGGTGCAAACGAAGACAGCAGAATGTCTATCCGTTT
>JAZLDA010000028.1:0-4007 GCA_045614505.1 Acutalibacteraceae bacterium
TTCGGACTTCTGGTACGTGAACGGCTTGCAGAGATAAATCGTCCGTCAGGTGAGCTTCACTCTGCATCGGTGCCTTTTGTAAGTGCCGGCGGTCAGGTGAAAGCTTTTGAAATTATAAAGGATTTGCTCACTGAAGAGGAAATGTCGGTATTTAAGAGAGGAAGAAATTTCCATACGGGAAGAAGCCCAAAGAGTGCCAGCCATGGAGATTATCATATTGCAACAGGTGTAGAAACTCTTTTCGGTTATTTGCACCTTTGCGGCGAAGTATCAAGGGTCAATGAATTGTTTTCATTAATATGGGAGGACTTTTCGGCAACACTAAAATAGAGAGGTGTTGCAAAGTGAAAAAGTCTTCAGTAAAGAACTATACAATAGATGTATTGTTTTATATTGCAGGTTCAATTATTTATTCTATAGCGATTCCTATGTTTATCGCTCCCGCACATATCAGTCCGGGGGGATTTACGGGAGTCGCTTTAATTTTAAATTTTTTAATCCATATGCCTACAGGACTTACAATACTTTTGCTCAATATTCCCCTCATAATCATTTCCTATAAAAAATTCGGCAGGCATTTTATAATTAAAACGGCAGTAGCCACCGTTATGGTATCCGTCATCCTTGATGTCAGTGAAAAATTTATAACTCCCTTTGAGGGAGATAGAATTCTCAGCGCCCTTTTCGGAGGTATACTTATCGGCTTCGGACTTGGTCTTGTGATACTTAGAGGTGCCACCACCGGAGGAGTTGATATAATAGGCAAGCTTATAAATTCAAAGTATCCCCATATATCAATAGGCAGAATAATCCTTATAGGAGACGGAATAGTTCTGCTTTTAACCGCCCTTTGCTACCGTGATTTCTCTGGGGCACTTTACTCGGTTATAACCATTTATATAACCTCTGTGGTGCTGGATTTGGTGCTTTACGGTGCTGACAAGGGAAAGCTTATTTATATTATTACCGATAGCGGCAAGGAAATCAGCCAAAGGATTTTAGGGGATTTGAGCAGAGGAGTAACCAAAATTCCAGCATTAGGCGCTTACACAGGAGAGCAAAAGGAAATTTTAATGTGCGCAGTAAGACGGCAGGAGGTATCGATAATACACTCCCTAGTAAAAAGTGCAGATGAGAATGCCTTTATAATAGTATGCGAAGCAGGAGAGATTATGGGCAGAGGATTTAAAGAATAGAGAGACTGACGAAAAATTCATCAGTCTCTCTATTTTAACTATCTGTAACAAAAGAAATTAGTTATTATTGCTTCTTTTGTTCTGCTCGTTTTTGTTCTGCTCATTTTTGTTCTGGTTGTTGCTGTTATTGTTGTTTTTGTTCTGGTTGTTGCTGTTGTTCTGATTGTTTTTGTTCTGGTTATTGTTGTTATACTGTCTGTTCTGATCGTTCATTAATATCACCCCGCTTTCACAAATAGTGTTTACAAAAAGCAGGGTGATATACTAATTAAGATTAATAATATCCGTTTGTAATAGCGTATAACGAGCCGTCTTCTTTAATGATGATTTCGCCGTAAAGTCTTGTGTAGTAACCGTAAGTTTTATCGGCGCCGCTAAAGGAAAAATATGCTATGCCTATACCGAATACGGTGCTGTTTTTTTCAAAACGGGTAACACTGAATTCAAGAGAATTTACCGGTGTGGAAAAATATTTTTTATAATTTACATCATCATGTAATGCGGCTTCAATCATACCCTGATAAGAGTTTTTGTGAGCGCCGAAATCACCCCATTTTCCGGAAAAGCCTTCGAAATTTTCGGCAAGTTCAATTCCTGCGTTCTTTTTCTCTAATGCCACAATTTTTTTGTCAACAATATCTTTGTATTCAAGTAATAAATCATAGTTTGTGACCAAAGCCTTTTGATCATCTGTCAGAGTATCATATTTTTCTAAAAGTGCTCCCACGCTTGTGTTGTCTGCGGTCAGTGTTTCCTTATTTATTCTTTTGATTTCATTAATAAGCTCTTCGGCAACCTTTTTGTCTTTAAGATTTTTAAGGTCGGCTAAAGATTTTTCCAGTATAGGAAGGTTAGTGACCAGACTTTTTTGCTTATCGGTCAGTAAGTCATACTCTGTTTTGACCGACATAATCAGTATTTCAGAGTCAAGAGTAATAGGAGAGTTGTCTAATTGTTCTATATGAGCAATCACTACATCGGCAGCTTTTTGATTATTGCGAGCTATTACAGCATTTCTGATAAAGATAGCTGAAAAAAGTAAAATGACTACAAGTACCAAAGACGCTGTTATCCAGCTTAAAATTTTTATAAGTTTCTTTTTTTTAGACATAAATAACACCCCTTAATCTTTGAATAGTATAAAACACTAATGGAAATTTGTCAACTTTTGTCACCGATAAAGGCTTAAAGTATATAAAAATACGCAGAATGTAATTCTGCGTATTTTTTAAAAAAACAACCTATAAGCGTTTTCTCTTGTGATTTTTAAAACTTCCTCTTTGCTGATTCCTTTTATATCTCCGATTTTTTCTGCTATAAAAGGAATAAGTGCAGAGTTATTTCTTTTACCTCTAAAGGGCTCCGGGGCAAGATAGGGAGCATCGGTTTCAAGGAGAATTCTTTCCATTGGCACAGCTTTTATAACATCAGGTAAATTTTTTGCGTTTTTAAAGGTGACAACTCCGCCGATACCTATATACATTCCGAGATTTATTATTTCCTGTGCCATTTCCACACTGCCCGAAAAACAGTGGAGAACACCTATCGGTTTATATTCCTTTAATATTTCAAGGGTGTCGCCGTGGGCGTCTCTGTCGTGAATTATGACCGGTAGGTTGAGTTCCTTTGCTAAATCTAGCTGGGAAGTAAAGCCCGACTTTTGCGTGTCTTTGTTTTCCTTGTTCCAGTAATAATCAAGACCGATTTCACCGATAGCCACAACCTTGTCACAAATAAGCTCTTTTAGGGCAGGAATATCTAAATCCTGTCGTGTAAATTCTTCAGGGTGGAAACCTACAGCGGCGTAAACAAAGGGGAATTTTTTTGCAAGTTTAATACATTCCTTGCTTGATTTTATATCGGTGCCGCAGGTAATGATTTCACTGACATTTTTTTCCTTGTTCAGATTTATGAGCAGTTCTTCTCTGTCGAAGAACTGCTCGTCGGTATAATGAGAATGAGTATCGAAAATCATATTATCTTATTTTAGAGCCTGCAGGAATATCATCGGCAAAAATAACCTTAACGGTTTCTTCGTCTATATCTGCTGCAAGTATCATTCCCTGAGATTCAACACCGCAAAGAACGGCGGGTTTTAAATTTGAAACCACAATAACTGTGTGCCCGATAAGGTCTTCGGGCTTATACCATTTTGCAATACCGCTGGCAACGGTGCGGTTTTTTCCGCTTCCGTCGTCAAGGGTGAGTTTTAAAAGCTTTTTAGCCTTTTTGATAGGCTCGCACTCTGCGATTTTTGCGGTTTTCAGCTCAACCTTCATAAAGTCCTCAATACCGATTTGAGCAAGGGAGACTGTGTTCACTGCTTCATTTTCTTTTTGAGCAGCCTTCATTTTTTCTTCCATTTCTTTAGCCAGTTCCTCTAAAACCTTTTCGGTGTCAAGACGGGAGAAAAGGGGAGAGGGCGCGCCCACTTCAAAGCTATTGACAGCAAGGGTTTTCATATCGGTATTGTCACAGCAAATCTGTTTTCTGATTTCAGTGGCGCATTTAGGCATAATGGGGGTCAGCAGAACAGAAAGAAGACGGATGTTTTCCAGAAGGTTGTACATACCAGCTTCTAAGCGCGCCTTTTTACTTTCATCCTTTGCCAGCGCCCAGGGCATAGTTTCGTCAATATATTTATTGCATCTTCTGGCTAAATTCATAACAGTCTCGCAGGCATCGGCAGTGTGGTAGGAATCCATCTGCTCGCCGAATTTTTTAATTGTCTCCTCTGCTACAGCGTAAAGGTCGTTATCAAGTTCGTCCTTTTCGCCGTTATTTGTTACTTTACCGCCAAAATACTTATTG
>JAZLDA010000029.1:0-6346 GCA_045614505.1 Acutalibacteraceae bacterium
TCACAAAAAAATAAAAAGGCAAGTAATCACAACGAAGTCGTGTATAACACCAATGCGAAGTTTTGTATATCATCAAGCCGACAGAGATACACACCTTGCTGTGTGATTATATACGCCGCACTCGTGCGGCAATGATATACAGCCCTTTCGGGCTGATGATATACCAAGCCTGTCGGCTTGGATAAAAAAAGAACGAAGCATTTGCTTCGTTCTTTTTTGGAGCGGATTACGGGGCTCGAACCCGCTACCTCCACCTTGGCAAGGTGGCGCTCTACCAGATGAGCTAAATCCGCAAATTAAATGGTGCCTCCGGTCGGAATCGAACCAACGACACGGGGATTTTCAGTCCCCTGCTCTACCAACTGAGCTACAGAGGCAAAATTGGCGACCTGGATGGGGCTCGAACCCACGACCTCTAGCGTGACAGGCTAGCGTTCTAACCAGCTGAACTACCAGGCCATAAAAATGGTGGGAACAATAGGGCTCGAACCTATGACCCTCTGCTTGTAAGGCAGATGCTCTCCCAGCTGAGCTATGCTCCCACATCGAACCGCTACCCGTGTACCGGCGACTTTGATATAATACCACAACGGAAATGGTTTGTCAACACTTTTTTGAACTTTTTTTAAAAAATTTTTATTTGTCTTTTTTAGCGTCTGAAATGCGTTTAACCTCAGCAGGAGTGAAGATATACTCCTTATCGCAGAAGTGACATTCAACTTTGATTTCATCCATCTCTTCTGCCATAGAGTCAAGCTCCTCTGAAGACAAAGAGGAAAGTACACCGCTTACCCTTTCTCTGTTGCAGGGGCAGTGATAATGTGTTTCCTGCTCATAAAGCACCTCGGTTTCAAAGCCGTCAAGCATTGTAAAGACAATATCCTTTATATCCATACCGTCGTCCATCATTTGTGTAATGGGGCGAATATGCTTTAAATTTTCTTCAAGTTTATCAATGGTGGAATTATCTGCTCCCGGGAGAAGCTGAATAAGCACTCCGCCAGCTTTTTTAACAGTAAGGTCGGGATTAACAAGCACACCCAATGCGCAAACGGTAGGAATCTGCTCGCTTACGGCATAATATGCGGTAATATCCTCGGCTATTTCACCTGAAACAAGGGGCACAGAGCCACTGTAGGGCTCTTTAAGTCCTATATCTTTAATAACATAAACAAAGCCGTCAGTACCCACTGCGCCTGAAACATCCAGCTTTCCGTTAGGCTTTAATGGAATTTCAACTCTAGGGCATGTAACATAACCGCGAACATCACCCTTAGAGTCAGCAACAGCAACAAGAGCGCCAACGGGACCGTTTCCTGTTATGCGTACCGTAACGGTGTCCTTTTCGCCCTTCATCATATTTCCCATAATTGAGGTGGCAGTAAGCAGTCTGCCCATAGCCGCTGTAACAACGGCACTGGTTTTATGGTACTGCTCAGCCTTTGATACTATATCGGTAGAATCCAGTGCAGTTGCCATAACCGCACCGTCACTTGTTATTGTTCTTATAAGTTTTCCCACTTATTTCTTACCCTTTCTTGCTATGATTATATTTCTTTCTGAAGTCTTTGCGGGCGGTGAAAATGAGTTTTCGCCAAGCACCGCAATAATATCCATACCTGCTTTAGAAAGCATTTTACCGAGTTCTTCTCTGCTGTATACCCTCTCGGAAAATTCCTCGGTGCTTCTTATATAAGAGTCATTTTCTTTCTTAAAAAAGTCAAGGCATATATCGGTAATTTTGGATTTATTATCAAAGGAGTTCTGCCAAACGCAATAAACCTCTTCGGTATCGAACACAAAGGTATTATTCCCCAAAATGTTTTTATGCTTATATAATGTATTTACATCGAAAATAAAAAGGCGCTCGGGCTCTAAAAACAGACTAATTCTGTTAAAAAACTGCTGCAGGGAGCGTTTATCGGTAATATGGTTAACGGTATCAAGACAGCATATAACACCGTCTACTGTGCCGTAAAGGTCAAGCTCCTGCCCCGACTGATTTAAAAAGAGGATATTAAGTCTTTCCTTTTCAGCCTTTTCTTTTGCAAGGCTCAGCATACCAAACGAGGGATCGGCGCCTATAACCTCAATCCCCTTTTTGGCAAACTCTAAGGAAAAACCGCCTGTTCCACAACCGACGTCAAGGAGCAAGGACGGCATTTTATCATATTTTAAAAACAACTCTTTAAGATACTGCGTTCTGCTTTCATAGTCAACGTCCTCTGTCAGCAGGTCGTAGTACCGCGAAAAAATATCGTAATCCATCAATCACTCGTTCTTTCAAGAAGTTTGCTGACGGTGCCGGTGCCGTCACTCATCATTCTTTTTACTCTGCTTACGGTAGCAGTGCTGGCGCCTGTTTCCTTAACGATTTCGCTGTAGACTCTTCTTTCTCTAAGCATCTTCGCAACGGTATAACGCTGTGCAATGGAAAGAATCTCCTTTGAAGTGCACATATCCTCAAAAAAGGCATCGCACTCCTCTAAATCCTCAAGACATAAAATAGCCTTATAAAAATCCTGTACGGTTTCCTTATCGTGAGCGTTCATATAATCAACTCCGCATATTTTTATAATATTTTAACAGATTAAAGCGTGAAAGTCAACTGATGTAATTCACTTTAAAATTTTTTAACCTTTTTAATTCTTCTCTCTTGACTTTTGTGATAAAATATTGTATTATCTTTTTGTTATGAATATATGCCGCTGTGGTGGAATAGGCAGACACAAGGGACTTAAAATCCCTCGGTAGCGATACCGTACCGGTTCAAGTCCGGTCAGCGGCACCAAAAATTCCAAGGACTTTAGGTTCTTGGAATTTTTACTTTTTGCCTATTCACTCTTCCAATTTTAAAAAATATGTAGTATAATAATTAAGTTAATATATTTTACGAGGTACTGATTATGACTAAAATTGATATCTTTTCCGGATTTTTGGGTGCGGGTAAAACCACACTAATTAAAAAGCTGTTAAAAGAGGCTTTTTCAAATGAGCAGATAGTTATTATCGAAAACGAATTCGGTGAAATCGGTATTGACTCAGGCTTTTTAAAGGAAGCGGGAGTGCAGATTACCGAAATGAATCAAGGCTGTATCTGCTGTTCCCTTGTGGGTGACTTTGGTACTGCTTTAAAGGAAGTAATTGAAACCTACAATCCCGACAGAATTCTCATTGAGCCCTCGGGTGTGGGCAAATTAAGTGATGTAATAAAGGCTGTGGAAAACTTAGAGCTTCCCCACATTGTTCTTAACAGCTTTGTTACCGTTGCCGATGCAAGCAAGGTTAAGATTTATATGAAGAACTTCGGTGAGTTCTATAACAATCAGATTGAACACGCCGGTGCTATTATACTCAGCAGAACTGCAGGCATGAATGAAGAAAAGCTGGAAAAAGCAATAGCAATGCTCAGAGAACACAACGAGCATGCTGTTATTGTCACCACCCCCTGGGAAGAAATTGACGGCAAAGCAATCCTTTCCGCAATGGAGCAAAGTGACTCCCTTGAAAAGGATTTGGAAGAACTCCACGAACACCATCACCATCACCACGATGACGAGTGTGATGACCCTGACTGCTGTTGCCATCATCACCACGATCACGACCATGTGCATGAGCATGAGCATCACCACCACGAACACGATGAAGAGTGTCATCACGAGCATCATCACCACGAAGAGCATCATCACGAACACGGTGAAGAGTGCAGTTGCGGTTGCGGACACGACCATCACCACCATCACGCTGATGAGGTTTTTAGTAGCTTCGGCAGAGAAACTATTAAGAAGTTTTCAAAAGAACAGCTCAGTGAAATTCTTGACACCATTGAAAACGATAACAGCTACGGCGTTATCCTTCGTGCAAAGGGCATTGTTCCATGCGTTTGCGGCGCTTGGCTTCATTTTGACTATGTGCCCGGAGAAATCAACATCCGCTGCGGCGAGCCCGGTGTTATAGGCAGACTTTGTGTTATCGGTAAAGACCTTAACGAAGAAAAACTCTGTCAAATTTTTGAGATTTAAAGGAGTAAATATGGATATTCCGGTTTATCTTTTCACCGGTTTCTTAGATGCCGGCAAAACAAAATTTATTGACGAAACTCTTGCTGACCCTCGTTTTGAGAGCAAGGAGCCTACCCTGCTTCTGCTTTGCGAAGAAGGAGAAGAGGAATACGACCTTTCAAAATACAGCGGCGGCAAAATAGTTATCGAAACCATTGATGAAGAAGAGGCACTGACCCCTGAGCTTCTCAGTATGCTCCAAAAGAAATCGGGTGCAACCCGTGTTATTGTGGAATATAACGGTATGTGGCAGCTTACTTCCTTTTACAATGCAATGCCCCAAAGTTGGATAATTTATCAGGAATTTATGCTGATGGATGCCACCACCGCCGTTACCTACAATACCAATATGCGAAGCCTTGTAGTGGACAAGCTAAATGATGCCGAACTGGTTATTTTCAACCGATTTAATAACAGTATTGATAAGATGGCGCTTCACAAAATAGTCAGAGGTATAAGCCGTCGGGCTGACATTGCCTATGAATATGAGGACGGCAGTGTAGCTTACGATGACATTGAAGACCCCCTGCCCTTTGATGTTAACGCTCCTGTCATTGAAATCAAAGACAGAGACTATGCTATATGGTACCGTGATATGACCGAAGAGCTCCCGAAGTACGACGGCAAAACGGTCAAATTTAAGGGTATAGTTGCAAAGAACACCGATATGCCAAAGGGAAGTTTTATAATCGGCAGACATGTTATGACCTGCTGTGCAGATGATATTACCTATTCAGGAATTGTCTGCGATTGGTCGGGCGCTGAAACACTCTCCCAGCGAGACTGGATTATAATCACTGCTAAAATCGAACTGAAAAAGCATAAGATGTACGGCAAAAAAGGGCCTGTGCTTGCAGTCAGCGAAGTTGTTCGCACTTCTGCCCCCGAGCAAGAGCTTGCAACATTCTATTAAAAATAAAAACAGCGATTCTTACAAGTAGACTGCCCCATTTTGTGCGGACAGTACAAAAAAGCACCTTATGGTAGTTAAAATTAGATTTTAAGCAACAAACTGACTTCGTTTTTCAAGCGGGGTCAGTTTTGTTTTTAGTTGGATGCGTTGGTTGTTGTAGAAATGAATGTACTCACCTATGAGGAGGCGAGCCTCCTCATAGGTCTGAAGTTTTACGCGGTAAATACACTCGGTTTTAAGAATAGAAAAGAAATTTTCTGCTAAAGCGTTGTCATAAGGATTACCACGTCTTGACATTGACGGCGTAATGTTGTATTCTTGAGTTAGCTTAAAATACGGATGAGATGTGTATTGAAAGCCTTGGTCACTGTGGAGTTGCAGCTCTGCGGTGACCTTCTCTTTTTTCTTTGCTTCTTTTATTGTACTCAGAACAAGATTTATATTTTGTTCAGTTCCGGTTTTGTAAGCAACAATACTGTTGTCATACAAATCTCTGATAACCGACAAATACAATACACCTTGTTTGGTATGTATGTACGAAATATCTGTAACCCACTTTTGATTCGGTCTTTCGGCAGAGAAATCTCTGTTTAACAGATTAGGATATTTGTGCAGATAATCTCCATAGTTGCGGTATTTCTTTCTTCTTATTACCGAGAGTAACCCGTATTTCTGCATAACTCTTAAAACAGTCTTTGGATTACGATAAATACCGTTTCTTTCAAGCCATATATGTACTCTGCGGTATCCGTAGGTTTTACCACATTCGTTTTGACATTCTTGTATTTTTTCCGCTAACGGTAAATCCCATGCAGGTACATTCATTCGCGACACATAACCATAATATCCACTTCTAGATACTTTGAAGAACCGGCACATTTCACTAATTGAATACTTATCTTTGTGTCGGTAAATTACCATATATTTTACCCTTGTTCTCACTTCCTTCCTGTGAGCGAGAGAAAATCCCGCATCAATTCATTTTCCATTTCTAATCTTTTGATATATCTTTCCTTGCTTGCAAGCTCATATTGTAGTTGTGTGAGTTTACCTAATTGCTGTACTGATGGTGGCAATTCTGTTCCGTCTTTTCGTGGTCTGCCCTTAGATTTTAGCATTATCCCTGCCGATTGTTTGCGTTGATTTGCGTTATATCTGGTGATGAAGTTGTGCATTTGCTTGTATGTAAATCCAAACTTTTCCCCGATAGCACGTAGTGTGTACCCTTGTGATTTTAATTCTAATATTTCTTTTTCATAGTGTTGAATGTGATGATATTCTCTTGGCATACAAAATCCCCCTATGGTAGTTTCTTTTATTCTACCATAGGGGGCTCTTTTTTACTATTGTCCGTTTTTACTGGACTTGTGCA
>JAZLDA010000030.1:0-3028 GCA_045614505.1 Acutalibacteraceae bacterium
GGATGTTGTTGACCTTGCTGACAAATTCAGCCGTATCTACGCTGATGACACCCAGACCGTAAATTTAAAGGGCAGAGGTAGCGGCAAATCAGAAAAAATTGAGGAAAAGTATGGTGAATTTAATGGAACTCGTATAAACAATGACGGAGAAATAACTTACGGAGTTTATATGATTCGTGATAATACGCCTGAATGGATAATGAGTTATGATGATTCTTTATGGTATGAAATTTATTTTGAAGGCGGAGTGGCTGTTAATGTAAAGCTGCGCGATGGTTATATAGGCGGTTAATTGTATAAATAACGTTATTTAATAAGAAAATCAGGTTTTCGCCCAGTTCTTTTTCGGACATAAGAGCCAAAAAACTCTCGTTCTTTTGAACGAGAGTTTTTTTATCCAAGCCGATAGGCTTGGCATATCATCACGACGCAGTCGTGTATATCATTGCCGCACAAGTGCGGCGTATATCATCACACCTTTAGGTGTGTATTAAAAATCTGTCGGCTTGATGATATACAAAACTAAAGTTTTGATGATGTGCAATTCCTGCGGAATTGATGATATACAACGGGTATGCCGTTGATTTATTCCCGCTTTTATGCTATAATACACATAAAGGTCGGTGATGATATGAAAAAGAAAATATTTATTATATTAGCAAGTTGTATTTTAATAGTCGCTGTTTCTATATGTATTTTCAAATATTATCATCCCACACATTTTGCTTATAATGATAGATTTATTATAGGTAATACCCGAGAAAAAATTATAGAAAAATATGGTGAATTTACCGGAACGCACAGAAACAACGACGGAAATATAACTTATGGAGTTTATATGATTCGTGAAAATACGCCCGAATGGATAATGAGTTACGATGATTCCTTGTGGTATGAAATCTATTTTAAAAATGGTATAGCTGTTGAGGTAAAGTTGCGTGAGGGATATATAGGCGGTTAATTAAGAAAAGATATATTTTTAAGAAAATCAGTTTTTTGGCTGATTCCATTTTTGGCATTAGTTAAACTAAACACCCAGACTCAAACTAACGACTTAAATGTAAAACTGTATTGTTCGTATTTTATGGACGAAAAGACAGAAAAAAGAGAGCAAGTTTTTCAACTTGTTCTCTTTTTTTACGAAATAAATCCCTGACGGGATTTGTGACTTGCACCTATCATCTTTAGTATGCTATAATACTTTAAGGACGGTGAGAAGATGTACAAAACGCTGAGTGAACACTACAAAGAAAAATACGGCTGTAAGGTGTACAAGCTTTCTTTAGACGGAGGTTTTACCTGCCCTAACAGAGACGGAACTCTTGGAAAAGACGGCTGTATTTTTTGTTCCGGAAGCAATGAATTCGCCGAAAAGAAAAGTAGCTCTATAGAAGAACAGTTAGAGCGAGCAAAAGGAAGAGTGGAGAGCAAAAACAAGGGTGGCAAGTACATTGCATACTTTCAGTCCTTTACAAACACCTATGCCCCTACAGAGCATTTACGAAAGCTTTTTTCTGAAGCGATAAAGCCTGATTATATTGTGGGGCTTGCTATCGGCACCCGTCCCGACTGTCTTGAGCAGGAAAAAATCGAACTTTTAAAAGAGCTTAATAATATTAAACCCTTTTCGGTAGAATTAGGACTTCAGACCGTCCATGAGTCTACGGCAAAATATATCCGCAGAGGATATGAAACCCCTGTTTACTTTGACGCAGTCTCACGCTTAAAGGAAGCAGGAATTGATGTGGTTACACATATTATTATAGGTCTTCCCGGAGAAACTAATGATATGATAAAGGAAACTGTGCGGCAGGCGGTTAAAGCCGGTACAGACGGAATTAAATTCCATATGCTACATGTAATACGGGGCACCGACCTTGAAAAGGACTATAATGACGGAAAGTTTTCGCTTTTATCCTTAGAAGAATACGCCCGGATACTAAAAGAATGTATCTCCCTGCTACCTGCGTGCATTGTTGTCCACCGCATAACAGGAGACGGAGACAAAAGTACCCTTGTTGAGCCCCTTTGGAGCGGTGACAAAAAAAGAGTGCTGAACTTTTTAAACAAATATCTTGCCGATTAAAAAACCTGTAGCTCTCACTACAGGTTTTTGTATATTTCTTCGGTGGCAAGGCGCGCCTTGGTGACCGAAGTTTTATCATTAATAAAGCAGTAGTACAGAGTATCTTTATCGCCAATACCGATAACATCTCCTATTTCATACCAGAAATAATCGGCATTAAGGCTATATGAGGCTTTTTGCGACTGGGTGTAAAAGAGTCTTCCGTCGCATCCCCTTAGGGTAAAGCCGTTTTGGTCGTGAAGCAGTGTTCCCTCACCCACCATATAAAGAGCTTTATAATCCCGTATGATACCAATAGAAACCGACATTTCCTGTCTGTATTCATCCTTTTCTATTTCTTCTCTCACGCACTGTCTCTGCCAGTCGTACCAGTCGGGTATATGAGAAAATTCTGTTTCTCCCACAGTTGCATTAAGTCTGCCCAGTTCATCCATAGTATAGGTTTTTCCGCAGGTCTTACAAGAAAGAGTAACACCCTTTCCCACCATTTCGCCCTCTTTTTTACAGTTCGGACATTTATAAAGAATACGGTGAAGTCCGTCGGCTCTGAAATTCTCGCTGATTTTTATTTGCTTTTCCGCCTGAATTTTAAAGTTATCAAAGGAAAATTCCTTTTCTAAAATCCCGTCAATTTCTTCCACCGTCTTTTCCCTTACCTCTTCTTTTGTAAGCAGGCACTTTAGATGCGCACTGACTTTGGTTTTACGAAGCTGCAGACCGTTATACAGAGGGTCTCGCAGGAACGCGCCCTCGGTTATAACGCTGAGCACGGGAACGTCAAGCTTTTTGAAAAGTTTGCCCAGCTTTGCGGGAAGTCTTGTGGCTCTGCCGTCAAGACTGTACCCTGCTTCTGGGTACATAAGCACGCTGGTTTTATTTTCCTTAACAGCTCTGATTATATCCTTAACAAGGGTTGCATCGGTAACGAATTTCTGTGTGGGG
>JAZLDA010000031.1:0-20676 GCA_045614505.1 Acutalibacteraceae bacterium
CAGAGCCTTGCCGGGGGAAATTTCCTCAATAGAATTTTCTTCTCCCCTCTCTAAAAAGCATATACCTCCCAGCAAAAACCGTCGGTTAACGCTCATATCGTGCTTACCGCTGAAGGGAGTGCCGTAAACAAAAAGATTTCCGTCAATAAAGCGTATGGCAGGCTTATCGTCATTTACTATGACCGCACCCGGCAAAAGTGTCTTCCAAAGGGCGGTATGGGTAGATTTACCCACCCCCGAATTTGCCGAAAACAGATATGCTCTACCATCCACTGCAACAGCGGAGGCGTGAAGCATCATTCCGTCAAAATCGAGAAGCTTATCATAAAACATAGCACCGTAAAGAAGATACTCAAGGTCGCCGTCATTAAGGTCCTTGTATCTTTCTCTTGCTTTTTCCATTACACCTTGGGGCAAAATCAGTGTAGCATCCGGCTTTTGTCTACCCTTATAAAGGTAGGGCAAAGCCTGTGTTTTAAGACGGTCGTGTTTTACGTCCATCTCCACCACAATGCCTGCTATTTTATAGGTCTGCACTTTATCTTACCTTTCAGTTTGAAATTTCTCTCACCAGAGTTTCAAAAGTAGTATAATCAAACTCTTTTTTCATTTTAAGTGCTGTGTGAATTTCATCATCCACAATGGTGTTGTTGCGGAAGCAAATAACACGGTTTCCTATACCTTTTTCCAAAAGGCATACGGCCCTATGTCCCATTTCAGCCGCCATTATTCTGTCACGCACAGTGGGGTTTCCGCCACGCTGAACATGACCCAGAACGGTTGCTCTGGCTTCAACACCGGTAGCTTCCTCAATTTTTTTCGCAAGCTCGTCAATTCCGCCTACTCCCTCGGCAACAACAACAATAAAATGCTTTTTGCCTTTGGACTGCTGAGTGCGGATAACACTTATAACATCACGCTCTAAATCATATTCCACCTCGGGAACTAAAATCACCGAAGCGCCCGTAGCAATACCTGTTTGTAAGGCAACATGTCCTGCATGTCTGCCCATAACCTCAACTACACTGCAACGGTCGTGAGACTGTGCAGTATCACGGATTTTATCAATCATCTCCATAGCGGTATTCATAGCGGTATCAAAGCCTATTGTATATTCACTGCAGCAGATATCATTATCAATAGTACCGGGTATGCCTACAGTTGGTATACCAAAAAGGGAAAGCTTTGCCGCGCCTCTGAAGGAACCGTCACCGCCTATAACCACCACGCCCTCAATGCCGTGTTTTTTGCAGGTTTCTATCGCTTGGAGGGTGCCTTCATCAGTTTTGAATTTCTCGCTTCTTGCGGTATAAAGTATAGTACCGCCGCGGTGAATAATATCAGAAACACTACGCAGGGTAAGGTCAATAACATCATCCTCAATAAGTCCGTTATAGCCTCTCATAATACCCTTTACTGTCATTCCCTTTGCAATGGCTGTTCGCACAACTGCTCTGACTACAGCGTTCATTCCCGGCGCATCTCCGCCGCTTGTTAATACTCCTATCGTTTTCATAAAAATTATCCTTTCTCTACTATTTTCACATTACCGTCTCCTAAAATCGCGGTAAGTTGTTTTATTATATTATTTTCTGGCTCTATCCACATACGCTCGGGAGCGCAGTAGCTCTTTTTGTCTGCCTCACAGTAAATATACACAGGACAGCCGCCCTCTGACTGCTCGAGCACCTCAGTAACCTTTTTCATTTTTGCTGAGTCCATAAAATCTACCTTTATATAGATTTTAGGCTTAACCCTTTCCTTTGGCGCAACAAAGCCTGCGGCAAAAGCAGGTAAAGTTTCTGCCCGCTCAAGCACTATTTCTGCAGGACGGTCCTCTCGCTCGCTCACTCTACCGACAATCCGCAACACCTTAGACAATGTAAACAAATTCTGATACTGAGCATAGGCTTTCGAAAAGCAGATAATATCAATGCTTCCGCTCAAGTCCTCTGCAGTCAGAGTACAAAGCATCTGTCCGCTTTTAAGCTGTTTAACATTGACAGCAGACAGCATACAGACAATGGAAACTTTTTTATTATCATTGCCCTCTCCTGCCGTTATATCCCTTATCTTTGCCGCCCCTGAGAATCTCGCAAAGGCTTCATACTCCTTCATAGGATGCCCCGTAAGATACATTCCGGTTGCCTCTTTTTCAAGGGCATAAAGCTGAGAGGATTCCATTTCTTCATATTGCGGCAGTTCATAGGTGTAATTATCCTCTTCATTCTGAGAAAAAAGATCCATCTGTCCGCCTATTTCAAAACGGCTTTTACTTTCTGCGGCGCTAAGCACCGCCTCTATTCCGTAAAGCATCTGTCGGCGGCTGTTTTCAAGAGAATCCATAGCGCCGCTTTTTATAAGGTTTTCAAGGGCTCTGCGATTAAATTCGCGTGAATAATTCCTGAAACAAAAATCATACATAGAACTGTATTTTCCGTTGTTCTTTCGCTCTTCAATTATTCTTCTTGCCGCGGTTCTGCCCAGATTTTTAATAACAAGAAGCCCGAATCTTATACCCTTGTCCGACACCGTCATATACTCTTCACTCTCATTAACACAGGGAGGAAGAATTGATATACCGATTCTCTGACATTCCGAAATATACTCAAGCACCTTAGAAGGGTTATCCATAACACTGGTAATAAGCGCCGCCATATACTCGGCAGGATAATGACATTTAAGATACGCCGTCTGGTATGCGATATAACCGTATGCCGCCGCGTGGGATTTATTGAAAGCATAGGAAGAAAACGCTGCCATATCGTTAAAGATTTTTTCGGCAATTTGTTTATTAATCCCGTTCTTTATACATCCCTCAACAAAAACCTCTCTCTCCGCCTCCATAACGCTGTGCTTTTTCTTTGACATAGCGCGGCGCACAATATCAGCTCTTCCCAGAGAATAGCCCGCAAGACTTCGGCAAATTTGCATAACCTGTTCTTGGTATACTATACAACCATAGGTTATGTCAAGTATAGATTTTAAAAGAGGGGTATCATAGTGAATATCTTCCGGGTGAAAACGATTATGAATATAGGTAGGAATCGAATCCATAGGACCGGGTCTGTATAGTGAAAGTATAGCAATTAAGTCCTCAACATTTTCAGGCTTAAAGGTACGCACCACATTGGTCATACCCTCACTCTCATACTGAAAAACACCTAATGTGAAGCCTTGTCCCATCATATCAAGGGTTTCTTTATCGTTAAGAGGAATATTTCCCACTGAAAACTCAGGGTTTATCTTTCTGATACTGTTTTCGGCATCTCTTATAACCGTAAGGTTTCTCAGCCCCAAAAAGTCCATTTTGAGAAGACCTAATTCATCAAGTGCAGTCATTGTATACTGTGTGACTATTGCCTCATCATTCTTTGACAAAGGTACATATTCGCTGACCTTTCGGTCACAGATAACAACGCCTGCGGCATGGGTAGAGGCATGTCGGGGCATTCCCTCTAATTTCATTGCGGTATCAATCAGTTCTTTGACCGACTCGTCGGTTTCATACAGCGCCTTTAATTCAGGCACTCTGCTCACCGCCAAGGAAAGGTCGGTGTGATAGTCTCTGGGTATAAGTTTTGCCACCTTGTCGCAGAGATTATAAGGCAAATCCATAACCCTGCCCACATCTCTCACGGCATTTCTTGCGGCAAGAGTACCGAAAGTGACTATCTGCGCCACCCTATCACTGCCGTATTTCTCCACAACATAATCAATAACCTCCTGCCGTCTTACATAGCAGAAGTCAATATCAAAGTCGGGCATTGAAACACGTTCAGGATTAAGAAAGCGTTCAAAAAGCAGTCCGTATTTCAGTGGGTCAATACCTGTTATTCCTGCACAGTATGCGGCAATACTTCCCGCACCCGAGCCTCTGCCGGGGCCTACAGGAATGCCTTTATCCTTTGCATACATAACAAAGTCCTGAACAATAAGGTAATAGTCGGTATAACCCATTTCATCTATTACTTTCAGTTCAAAATCAAGGCGCTCCTTGGCGGCCTCAATTTCATCTTCACTGTATAATTCGTACATACCCTTATAGCATTTTTCTTTTAAATAAAGGGCATGGTCATTGTCTCCGATATCAAAAAGAGGAAGCTTTATATTGCCGAATTCAAACTCAAAATTACACATATCGGCAATTTTAACAGTGTTTTCTATTGCTCCCTCGAAGTGAGAAAACAGCCTGCCCATTTCATCAGACGATTTAAGATAGAATTCATCTGTTTTAAATTCAAGTGCATTTTCTTCGCCCAGTTTTTTGCCTGTCTGCAGGCAAAGAAGCACCTTTTGTGTCTTTGCGTCTTCCTTTTCAATATAGTGAACGTCATTGGTTGCAACAAGAGGAATTCCGGTTTCCTGAGAAAGTCTCAAAAGCTCAGGCAAAATACGCTTTTGTTCCATAAGGGAATGGTCCTGAAGTTCAATATAGAAATTATCTTTGCCGAAAACCTCATTATACCAAAGGGCGGCTTTTCTTGCACCCTCAAAGTCTCCTGCTGTGAGCAGTCTCGGAATTTCTCCCGCAAGGCAGGCGGAAAGGGCAATAAGTCCCTCACTGTTTTCTTTTAAAAGCTCTTTATCAATTCTCGGGCGGGTATAAAAGCCTTCGGTGAAGCCCAGAGACACCATTTTTATAAGGTTTTTATAGCCTGTCTCGTCTTTGCAAAGAAGCACAAGATGGGTATACTCACTATCCAGCGCCTTTTGCTTATCATGGCGGCTGCGCGGAGCTACATAAACCTCACAGCCGATTATTGGCTTTACTCCTGCCGCCTTTGCCGCTTTAAAAAAATTCACGGCACCGTACATTACGCCGTGGTCGGTGACAGCAACCGCTTTTTGTCCATTCTTTTTCACGGCATCGAAAAGAGAGCCGATACGGCAGCAGCCGTCCAGCAAACTGTATTCGGTGTGAAGATGAAGATGAACAAAATCGGTCATTATTTTTCTCCGCTTTTTAATCCTTCTGCAATATCTATTATTTTTTTAAGCCTGTGGTTAAGCCCAGAGCGAGTTATAGACTCTCCGTAAAGTCTTGCAAGCTCATTGAGGGACGCTGCCGGATTTTCTTTTCTCAGCATTGCCACCGAGTAAAGTTCGTCGCTTAGTGTTTCCAGCTTTCCAGTAGCTGACAAATAATCAATAGCGCTGCACTGCACAATGGAAGCATCCACCTGCTTACCTATGTTTCCCATTTCTAAGTTGCTTTTTCGGTTTTCCTTGTTTCTAATGGTTTTCGTAACCTGAACATCAATGAATTCAAGCACCTTTCGGTTAGCTCCCATAAGGGTCAGCAGTTCTTCAATGGTCTCGCTCTGATTAAAGTATATAACAGTGCTGTTGCCCCGCATACTTCTTTTCGGGGAGAGACCGCGGCTTTGAAGAAGAGTGTAAAGTTCAAGGGCAAGGGTGAAATCCCTGATAACAAATTCGGTGTGATAGTTTTTAAAGGGATCGCTCATCTGTCCGCAGGCAAGAAAAGCGCCTCTTATAAAACTGCCGAAGCAACAGTCTCTTTTGAAAACATCGTGATTAATGCTGAGCAAGTCCGATCCGTCATAGCCGAAGGCCGACATAACTAAAGCACACTGAGCAGGCTCGGTTACCGAAATATTATATATAGTCACCTTTTTTCCGGTCTTTTTAACAGACGGAATAATGGCGAAATTTTTCTTTAAAAACTTTATGTATCTACCGGAAATATTCTCATTTTCGGTAATGAGAGAAATATTTTTATAGGAAAAAGAGCGTCCAAAAAGCATAAATCCGTAACATTCCGCCACCTGACAGCAGCTCGGTTGCTTTTCGAAGCAAAGGTCGTTTTTCAGTTCACTGCAAAAAGACACTGTTCCTTCCTCCCTGATTATTTTTTAATATCCCGATGCACTGCAACACTGTGATAACCTTTTTCACACAAATGCTTGTTAATAAGTTCGGCAAAGGTAACACTTCTGTGCTTACCTCCTGTACAGCCGATAACTATACTAAACTGACTTTTACCCTCCTTGCTGTAAAGAGGAAGCGCATAATCTATAAAATCAATAAGCCGTTTTGCGTATTCCTTGCTTTCATCACTTCTCAGAACATATTCCTTTACCTCTCTGTCAAGACCGGTAAGGGGACGAAGCTGGGGTTCATAAAAAGGATTGGGCAGACATCTGACATCAATTAGCATATCGGCATCAATTACGGGACCGTACTTAAAGCCAAAGGACGTACATTGTATAACAAAGCCGTTATTAACATTACCAAAGAAAATTGAGGAAAGATTTTCTTTAAGCTGAGATGGAGAAATTCTGGAGGTATCCACAATAAAATCGGCGCAAAGGCGCAAAATTTTCAGCATTTCTCTCTCTTTTGCAACCGCCTGTGCAACGGAAATATCCGAGCCGTCACTAAGGGGATGCTTTCTTCTGTTTTCCTTGTATCTTTGAATAAGCACATCATCAGCAGCATCAAGAAAAAGAATCTGATATTCAATTTTTCTTTCCTTCAGCTTCTGTAAAACGCTGTCAATATCCGAAAACAGTTCACCGCCTCTGGTATCGGTAACCACGGCAAGACGGGATAAAGTCTCGTTGCCCCTTTTTCCCAAATCCACAAAGGAGGGAATAAGGGCAGGAGGAATATTATCAACACAGTAATAACCTAAATCCTCAAGAGCGTTTACCGCCTGAGATTTTCCTGCACCCGACATACCGGTTACAATAAGAAGTTTCATATTCTTCTTCACCTGCCAACAAATATAAGCTCGGTATGAAGGGACACGCCGTCTTCTTCCATAACCTTTTGCTGTATGATTTTCACAAGTTCTTTTACATCCCTGCATGTAGCATCGCCTGTGTTTATTATAAAGCCCGCGTGCTTAACGCTGACCTGCGCTCCGCCCACTCTGACACCCTTAAAGCCGTTTTTCTCAATAAGAGCGCCTGCAAAATAACCCTCGGGTCGTTTAAATACGCTTCCCGCACTGGGAAATTCAAGGGGTTGCTTGAGTTTGCGGCGGTTCATAAAATCATCCATTTTAGCAGTGATTTCCTGCTTTTCTCCGCCGCACAGCTTAAACACAGTGCTGAGCACAATCAAATTTTTCGTCTTAAAAACACTGCTTCTGTAAGCAAGCTCCATAGCTTCAAGGGGCATTTCGGTTATACTGCCGTCCTCACAGAGCACTCTGGCGCTAATAGCCACACCCTTCATTTCGCCGCCGTAAGCACCTGCGTTCATCACCATAGCGCCGCCTACGCTTCCCGGTATTCCATAAGCAAATTCCAAACCAGAAAGCTCGTTATCCCGCGCGAAGGCGCACACCGAGGCAAGGCTCGCACCGGCTCCGGCATATATATACCCTTCTTCTGTCAGGCGCACTTCATTAATTTTGCAAAGGCTTATTACAACGCCCTCAATACCTAAGTCGGAAACCACAAGGTTACTGCCTCTGCCGATTATCATAAACGGCACATTCTCACCTTTCAAAAATTCAATAAGTGCGCAAAGCTTTTGTTCATTTTGGGGAGTAACAAATAAATCTGCATTTCCGCCTATGTGAAAGCTTGTATGCAGAATCATAGGCTCATTTATGAGATATTCAATTTTTTCGGTTTTGCAAAACTGCTCAACAGTCTGCCACGCCATAAATTACACCCTTTCGGATTATTTATATAGTTTGTAAAGGGATGCAGCACCGATGATACCGGCATCATTACCAAGCTCTGCCGCAAGAATCTCGCAGGGTTTACCCATTGTTTCGTAGGTTTCCTCGCGTACTAACTCTCTGACGGGGGCAATAAGTGTTTCCTTTTGGTTGGAAATACCGCCGCCGATACAAATTTTTTCGGGCTGGAACACATTGATAATATTAGCAAGGCCCACTGCAAGATACTTTTCATACTGCTTTACTACCTGAGTAGCAGCGCTGTCGCCTTTTTTCATAGCGTCAAAGGGAATTTTGCCGTTAACATTTTCAATGTTGCCCTCTGCAAGTTCCCACATAATACTGTCCTTGTTTTTTTCCATTGCTTCCTTGGTCTGACGGATAAGAGCGGTAGCTGAAGCATAAGCCTCCCAGCAGCCTTTTCTGCCGCAAGAGCAGGGCTCGCCATCAATATTTATTACCATGTGACCCAGTTCTCCGCCTGCATAGTTAGAGCCTGAGAACAGTTTGCCGTCTATAATTATTCCTCCGCCTACACCTGTACCCAGAGTTACGGCAACGCAAGATTCAACGCCTCTTCCGCTTCCTGCCAAAAACTCACCGTAAGCGGCTGCGTTTGCATCGTTTTCAATATAGAAATCAACACCTGTACGCTCTTTTAGCATTGCTGCAAGAGGTACATTGTTAAACTTCAAATTGTTGGCGTAAACAACAGTGCCTGTAACTGGATTAATTGCACCGGGACTTCCCACACCGCAAGCGGCAACATCCTTAATAGAAATTCCCGCATTCTCACAAGCCATAAGGCAAGCCTTTGCCATATCGTCTGCAATTTCCTCAGCAGGACGCGGACTGTTTGTTTTCACCTTTGCCGTAGCAATTATTTTATGATTTTCATCCACTACACCGGCAACTATATTTGTGCCGCCCAAATCAATTCCTAAAGTATACATTTTTATTTCCTCCGATACTTTTATGCGATTTTACTGATACGGGTCAACGGGCGCTTCTTCCCCACTGCTGTCCTCAAGCATACCGAGTCTTTTGAGCAGGTCTTCAGCCGCATTGTAGCCCAGTTTTTTCTGACGGTTGTTCATAGAAGCAACCTCAATAATTACAGCCAGATTTCTACCCGGCTTAACAGGTATTGTAACCGACGGTACGGTTATACCGAGAATCTCGGTGGTTTTCTGTTCAAGTCCCATTCTGTCATAAACCTTATTGATATCCCAGGGTTCAAGATTGATAACCATATCTATTTTCTCGGTAAGCTTTACAGAGCCTACACCGAAAATTCGGCTGGCATTTATAATTCCTATTCCGCGAAGCTCGATAAAATGTCGTATATTATCCGGCGCACTGCCTACAAGAGATTTGCTGGAAACCTTTCTTATCTCCACTGCATCGTCAGCTATAAGACGGTGTCCGCGTTTTACAAGCTCAATGGCGGTCTCACTTTTACCGACACCGCTTTCCCCTAGCAGCAAAATACCCTCGCCGTAAACCTCAACCAGAACTCCGTGTCTTGTAATGCGGGGAGCAAGATGTAGATTCAGAAAAGCAATCAGCGCAGCCGCAACTTCTGAAGTAGTATCCTTGCTTCGGAGCACCGGCACCTCATATCTTTTTGCAAGCTCGATTACAAAATCGGGTATCTCAAGGCTTCTGGCAATAATAATTGCAGGGGGCTTCTGAGAAAGGAAAGTGGCATAGCGCGCTTCCTGCTCATCGCGGCTTAGTTCCTCAAGATAGCCCTCCTCTGTCTTGCCGATTATCTGAATTCGGCTGTTATCAAAATATCCGTAAAAGCCTGCAAGCTGAATTCCGGGACGGTTTATTTCAGTGCTTTTAATCATAATCTGCTCTGCATCACAAGGCAGATAAAGGGTCTCAAGAGAAAGCTCTTTGAGAATTTTCGCAAGAGAAACCGTGAAATTAGTATGCATAAATACTCCACTCCTTTCATTATCTCCTATATTATACTACATACTTATTGATTTTCAAAGTTTTTTTATATTTTTCTTGATAATATTTTCCTGTGCCTTTATAATGAGTGTATTATACTATATATTCTCTCGGAGGCAATGTCTATGAAACTGGGTATTGTGGGACTGCCAAACGTTGGTAAGTCTACTTTATTTAATGCTATTACAAATGCAGGGGCGCAGTCGGCAAACTTCCCTTTCTGCACCATTGAGCCTAATGTGGGTGTGGTTGCAGTGCCCGACAAACGCCTTGATATACTGTGTGAAATGTACACTGAAGGCAGTAAGGTGCCCCCTATTGTGCCCGCTATTATTGAATTCGTTGATATTGCAGGTCTTGTAAAGGGCGCGTCAAAGGGCGAAGGACTGGGCAATAAATTCCTTGCTAATATTCGCGAGGTAGATGCTATCGTTCATGTTGTAAGATGCTTTGAAAATGAAAACATAATCCACGTTGAGGGAAGTATTGACCCTCTGCGCGATATTGAGACCATTGACCTTGAGCTTATATTCTCGGATATGGAAATGGTTGAGCGCAGAATTGCCAAGACCACAAAGGATTTAAAGGGCAACAAAACTCTTCAGGGCGAGCTTAATTTCTTAAAGCGTCTTTACGACCATTTAGAAAGCGGCAAAAGTGCCAGAAGTATGGTTGTAACTGCCGAAGAACAGGAAATTCTCGACACTATTTTCCTGCTCACCACAAAGCCGATTATTTATGCCGCAAATTTAAGCGAAGAGGACTTTGCAGGCAAAGCACCCGAAGACAATCCTCATTTTTGCGCCGTTAAAGAGCTTGCCGCAAAGGAAGGAGCCGAAGTGCTTCCCATTTGCGCGCAGATGGAGGCAGACATTGCCGATATGACCGGTGAAGAAAAGGAAATGTTCCTTTCTGACCTCGGTCTTGATTCCTCGGGTCTTGACCGTCTTATTCAGAAAAGCTACAGCCTTTTGGGTCTTATTTCCTATCTGACTGCAGGCGAAAAAGAGGTCCGCGCCTGGACCATTAAGAGAGATACCAAGGCTCCCCAGGCAGCAGGTAAAATACACTCCGATTTTGAACGCGGCTTTATTCGCGCCCAGGTCATTGCCTTTGACGACCTGAGTGAATGCGGCTCCCTGGCAAATGCCCGCACAAAGGGTCTTGTGCGTACCGAAGGCAAGGAATATGTTATGCAGGACGGTGACGTAGTTGAATTCCTCTTTAATGTTTAAAAAGTCAGCACGCATCCTTTTTGCGCTTCTCATACTGCTTGCAATCTGTCTTTGCCTTTGCTCCTGCTCGGTGAAATCTGTTTACAGAATAGACAGTATGAGTTGGGTGTCGGGAGAAAATGCCACGGTCATTACAGAGTACACCTATACCGAGGACAATAAGCCTGATACTTTTAGAGTCACCTATCCTTTAGGCTATTCGGAAGATTACGAGGAAATTTACACTTATAATAAAAAGGGCAATATGGTTTCCTGCACACGCACCTATTACGATTTACGCCGCGAAGAATATACCGCAAAAAAGATTACCGATAATAAGTATATCCTTTATGATAAAGACGAGAAGGAACACGCTACAATTATTTTTGATGACAGCGGCTTTATAGTTTCCTACAGATATACCTCGGGTTATGTTACCGAAAATGCCTTTACAAACGACGAAAACGGCAAGCCCATCGCATTTAAGCAACTTGAAATTCATCCCTCGGGCAGTCATCGTCTCATTGACTACACAGTTGAATTTAAGGACGGCGAGACATTTCGTATGTATGCCACCGGAGAGTTTGAAAACAGTGATGAATATTACGAGGTCAAATATCAAAAGATAAACGTGAAAGGTTGATGATATTTATGTGGCCTTTTTACTATTACGGCTATGGATACGGCCACGGTGACCCCCTTTATACCTACGCTTTAGTGCTGCTTGTCATTGCGCTTATAGTCACCGTCGTTGCTCAGATTAAGGTAAAATCTTCTTTTTCAAAATACAGTAAAATGACGGCAAATCTCACCGGCGCCGCAGCAGCCGAAAAGTTACTTGCCTCTCAGGGTGTTTACAATGTGAAAATCGAGCGAACTTCCGGACACTTAAGCGACCATTTCGACCCGAGAACGAACACTATAAGGCTCAGTGAGGATGTATACGACCGCGCCAGTGTTGCCGCCGTTGGTGTTGCCTGTCACGAAGCAGGTCACGCCCTGCAGTATGCAAACTCTTACGCCCCAATAAAGCTGAGAAACGCAATTCTTCCCGTGACCCGAATAGGCTCTACTCTTGCAATGCCACTTATACTTTTAGGATTTCTATTTATTCCGGTTTTAGCAGAAATAGGTGTGGCATTCTATGCCCTTTCCACCCTTTTCCAGCTTATTACACTGCCGGTAGAATTTAACGCTTCCCGCCGCGCGCTGACCATTATAAGAGACTATAATATCCTTTATGACGATTCTCAAAGAAGCGGAGCGAAAAAGGTGTTAAGTGCCGCAGCAATGACTTATCTCGGTGCGCTTCTCGCCTCTCTTGCACAGCTTTTAAGGCTTTTTGCAATGGTCAACAGAAGAAGATAAAACTATTCATAAATCACCCCTGCTTTGGAATAATAAGCAGGGGTGATTTTTTGGAAGAACTAAAAAACTACGCTGCTGTTTTTACCGTAGGCGCTGTGGGGTATTCGGCTATTGAACTTTTATGGCGGGGACATACACACTGGTCTATGTCGGTTGCAGGGGGAATCTGCTTTTCACTTATAACAGCCATTGAAAGAAAATTTCCCAGTATCCGCTATTTATACAAATGTATAATGGGCAGTCTTGCCATTACCTCCGTTGAACTCGCTTTTGGTGTAGTATTCAATATGATGCTTCAAAAAAACGTATGGGATTATAGCGGTATAAAATACAATTTTCTGGGGCAAATCTGCCTTTTATACACCGTCTTATGGGGATTTCTCACCGCTCTTGCCCTCCCTCTTTCAAAGAAACTTATTTCCGCTTTACAAAAATAATAAATATTGGTATACTATAATAGTAAATCAATTCGTTGTGAGGTCTTTTTATGGCTTTTTTACACCGTACCTGGGCAGAAATCAGCGTTTCTGCTCTTGTACATAATTTCAAGACAATTAAAAACTCTGCCGAAAACTGCCGCCTTATGGCTGTTGTTAAGGCAGATGCATATGGTCACGGCACCGAAATAGTGCTTGACGCCCTTATAAGTGCTGGGGCTGACTGCTTTGCGGTTTCAAACATCGACGAGGCTATGGAGCTGAGAAGTATGGGCATTGATGCCCCTGTTCTTATTTTAGGATACACCCCGCCCGAAGCCGCAAAAAAACTGGCTGAAAACAATATCACCCAGACAGTTTACGACAAAACTTTTGCAGAAAAACTCTCACAGTATGCGAGTAGTGCCAATGTGACGGTCAGCACCCATATAAAGCTTGATACCGGTATGGGAAGAATCGGCTTTGACTGCAGAAATGATGATTTAAAGGGTTTTAACGATATAAGTGGAATTCTTTCTCTGCCCGGACTTTCCTTTGAGGGTGTTTTCACCCACTTTGCCTCCGCCGACAGAAGCGACGACGAGAACGGGGATTACACAAATGAGCAGTATACTCGCTTCATAAACGCAGTTGAACTCATAAAGGAAAAATGCGACACGGTAAAAACCGTTCACTGCTGTAATTCCGCAGGACTGTTACTGGAAAAGGATAAGCACTCTTCACTTTGCCGCCCGGGTATTATTCTCTACGGTCTTTCTCCCGATAAGGATATGAAATTTAAAGAAGAGCTTATCCCTGCTATGACACTAAAAAGCGTTGTTTCCATGGTTAAAGAAGTAGAAAAGGACACCTGTGTCAGCTACGGCAGAACCTTTAAAAGTAATAAAAAAATGAAGCTTGCTACCGTTTCGGTAGGCTATGCCGACGGCTACCCCAGATCACTTTCAAATAAGGGTCAGGTTATTATAAACGGACAGCGCGCCGATATAGTAGGCAGAGTCTGTATGGACCAGATGGTGGTAGATGTCAGCCACATTGAAAACGTACAAATCGGTGACGAGGTCACCCTCTTCGGCAAGGATTTGCCGGTTGACGAAATCGCTCATCTTGCCGGCACAATCAATTACGAAATCATCTGCGGTGTTTCAAAACGAGTACCAAGAATCAAAATTGACTGATAAAGCATAATCAAATTGTACAAAAACGGAAGTTTTCTTCGGGAACACAGGGTACGGTTCTATGTGTTCGTGCCTATTAAAATGAGGAATTATTTATGGATGTACTAAAGTTGGCATTGGGATTCATGATAACCGTTGTTCATATCGCTATCTTTTTTTGGGTTATTGGTTGGATTTCAACAAAACTAATAAAAACCTTTAAAGGAAAAGCACAAAACAAGAAAGCAGGCAAAGAAAACCAAAGTAACAATAAAGGGGACACAGAATAACACAGGGTAACACAGAGAACCGTCCCCTGTGTTCGCAGAGAACCGTCCCCTGTGTTCGTGTGTTCGTAAATATTATAGAAAGAATGGTTTTTAATGAAAAATAATGGTTATTGGGGGACAAAGTATAAGGATGTGCTTTCCGGAGCTATATTTCTTTCAATTTTCTCAATTATAATAAGTATAACTGTGATGATTTTTAAGGAAAATTCAAACTACTTTGAATCGTATTCTAATTATTCTTTTGTCGGTTTAATGCTTGCAGTTTACTTAATTGTGAACTACTGTATTAATTATTACTTGCTTATTAAAAAATACGGTTTTATCGGATGCTTAAAAAAGTTTTTGTACGGATTCATTCCATGTGTTGCGGCAATTTGTATAGCTGTTTTTGTAATGATGAAATAAAATGAAAAGAAAATTTAAAATAGCTTTCACAAATACAAATAGAAACCGATTATTAGGTTGTGTAATAGGATTGGTAATGTGTTCTTTTATATTTATAGGGCTTTTTATATCTGAGTTTATCAACTACAATGAATTGTTTTATTCTATACTGTTTCCTATTGTGTTTATCATTTTCGGAATAACTTTAATGTTGTCGGCTCTGTGGGGCAGTGTTACATTAACCAATAATACAATTAAAATAAATTATGCCTTAACATTTATTAATAAGAAAATTGATATTAACAGCATAATTAAAATAGAATATGTTAAAGATTTTAAAATTGTTCCTAAAGGAGACCCGGCAAAAGGCGATAGGACTAATACCTTTAAAATCGAATATAATGATGCTGACTACAGAACACCTCAAGAAATATTTATATCCATAAAAGAACATAAAGAATTTTATAAATTGATAGCAGGTAACACAGGGGACGGTTAGAAACCACTAAAAACATAGAATCGGTTGGAGTGAATTACTCCAACCGATTTTTTATATTTCTTTTTCAATTATTAAAAGTCTATTATACTTTGCAACTCTATCGCTTCGGCAGGGGGCGCCCGACTTAATAAATGGCGCATTTACCGCAACGGCAAGGTCGGCGATAAAGCTGTCCTCGCTCTCACCCGAACGGTGGGAAATAATACTTTTATATCCGTATTTTTTGCCCATTTCAATAACATCAAGGGTTTCGGTCAGTGTTCCGATTTGATTGAATTTTATAAGAATAGAATTCGCTATACCCTTATCAATTCCCATCTGAAGTCTCTTTGTGTTGGTTACAAAAAGGTCGTCGCCCACAAGGTTTATCTTTGCTCCTAAGCAGTCAGTGAGCTTCTTCCAGCCGTCAAAATCGTCCTCGCCTATACCGTCCTCAATGGAGATTATGGGATATTTTTCTGTAAGTGTCATATAGTAATCCACAAGGCTGTCGGCAGTCATTGTCTTTCCTCTTTTAGGCAGTGTGTAGGTGCCGTCCTTCACCCATTCGCTTGCCGCAACATCGAGTGCAATTCCTATAACCGAATCATTATAGCCTGCAGTTAAAATTGCTTCCATAATGCATTCCAGCGCTTCTTCATCACTACTGAGGCTTGGAGCAAAACCGCCCTCGTCACCCACACCGCTGAGCGCCCCTTTTTTCTTTAAAATTTTGCCTAAGCTATGATATATTTCACAGCCCGCGCGCATCTGCTCTGAAAAACCTTCAATTCCGTGAGGAACTATCATAAACTCCTGTATATCCACGTTATTTGACGCGTGTGCGCCGCCGTTTAAAATGTTCATCATAGGCACCGGAAGACTTGTTGCATTTACTCCTCCTAAATATCTGTAAAGAGGCAAATTAAAGGATACTGCGGCAGCCTTTGCAAAGGCAAGAGACACGCTGAGAATAGCATTTGCTCCCAGCTTTTCCTTGTTCTCTGTTCCGTCAAGCTCTATAAGAAATTTGTCTACCTGTTTTTGAGAAAATAACTGTTCTTTTATAAGTGCGGGAGCAATTTTTTCGTTAACATTTTTGACTGCTTCCTGCACGCCTTTTCCCATAAATCTGTTTTTATCATTATCCCGCATTTCTAACGCTTCGTGAACACCGGTAGAAGCGCCTGATGGCACTATAGCAAAGCCCTTTGCACCTTTTTCGGTGGAAACAAAGCAACCTACTGTAGGATTTCCTCTCGAATCAATAAGTTCATAAGCTCTTATATCTTTTATTTTATCCATTTATAGCTACACTCCTTTTTTCTATTGTGTCCGAGCTACAGAAAAACTATACAAAACCGCAAAAAAATACTTTTTTTTCATAATATAATATGTTATACTAAATATAACTATATATTGGAGTTGACTTTTCCTATGGAAAAAGAAATATACAAAACCGAAAACGCGGCTGAAAACCGCGAAGATACACAGATAATCTGCGGCAGAAATGCCGTTTTTGAGGCAGTGCGCTCGGGCAGAGAAATCGACCGCCTTTTGGTGGCTCATTCGATGTCCGGCGGAAGCATTGCAGCTATTATTGCAAAGGCTAAGCAGGCAGGAATTTTAATTAAAGAGGTTTCTCCGCAGAAGCTTGATTTCCTTTGCGGCGGCGCAAACCATCAGGGTGTTGCAGTTCAATTTGCCTCTCAGCGTTATGCAGAGGTTGAGGATATACTGAAAAAAGCAGAGGAAAGTGGAAAGCCGCCCTTTATAATTATCTGCGATGAAATCGAAGACCCTCATAATCTTGGCGCTATCATCCGTACTGCAGAATGTTGCGGCGCTCACGGAATTATAATCCCTAAACGCAGAAGCGCATCCCTTAATGCAACCGTTGCAAAATCCGCAAGCGGTGCCCTTGAGTATATGCCTGTAGCAAGAGTGACTAACATTGCAAACGAAATCGAAAAGCTCAAGGACAAAGGTATTTGGGTTTTCGGTGCTGATATGGACGGCAAGGATTATACCTACTTTGACTATAATATGCCCTGCGCAATAGTTATCGGTAACGAAGGCAAGGGTATAGGACCCTTAGTTGCCAAAAAATGCGACGAAATGATAAGTCTTCCTATGTTCGGAGAAATAAACTCCCTTAACGCCTCGGTTGCCGCCGGAGTACTTATGTATGAGGTGGTAAGAAAAAGGAACTTAAAAACGGGAGGTGCTTCATAATGGGTTTATTCAGAAAAAAGGATAAATACGACGACATAGATATGACCTTGCTTTCTGATGACGATTTTTATATCGGTTCAAATAAAACAAATGAAAACACACCCAAACCGCACACGCTGACTGCCGACGAAATTACGGGAGCAGCTGACGGCAATTTTTATGAGCAAATAGAAAATCCTCTTGAGTCACTGCGCAAAAAAATGATGGCGCGTCAGGAAAAGAAAGTTGACGAAGAGCCTGCAGAGAAAAAAGAAGAGGAACAGGAAATACACTCCTTCTTCAACATCGACTCTTCCTTTTTGGATGTTCCGGAAGAAACCTTTATAGATGTAGTCACAAAAACAAGCGAGGCATCTGAAGAAAATACTCCATCAGAAATTGATGCGCCATCTGAAGAGGAAAGTTTACTCAAAAACTGCCTGCCCTTTATTATGGACGGTAACAACGGAGAGTATATCCCCGACGACAAGCCTTCCTATACCCTTGACAGCGTAGCCTCGATTCTCGGCATTGAAGAGCCGGAAGAAGAGGCTGAAGAGGAAGCAGAAAAGGCGGAAGAGCCTGAAGAGAGTCAAGAAAAGACTATGATATTTAAGGCTATTGACGACACAGGAAATCTTCCCGACATTTCGGATATTGACACAAAAACCAAGACTTCTGCCACAAGGGATATTGCCTCAACTGCTACTATGCCGGTTATTATTCCCGATGAAATGATAAGCGCCACAAGAGATGTTGACATTTCAGAAGAATTTCTCCGCAGCAAGGCACCCACAGACCTTGGTATGAGTCAGACTCAGGTTCAGGAGGAATATGAAAGCTTTACTCCCGAATTCGAATACCACGGTAAAAATGACCGTAAAAAGGTCAAAAAGCTGTTGCTCACCAAAAGGCGCTCCTGCTTTTTGAAATTTTTAGGTTCAATGCTGGGTCTTTTAATTCTCGGAATTCTTGCCCTTCCCGCATTTTCCGATAAAATGCTTTCCTTCAACGCAGCATTCGCCGTATTCACCGGCATTGCCTACCTTTTACCTGTGGTATGCAATTTTGATATTTTCGCTTCCCTAACCTCTCTTTTTACAAAGAGAACCTCAGCAGAAGCCGGCATTTCCATTTCGGTTTTAATATCCACCGTTGCAATTTTACTGACCCTTATTAAAGCGCTTGCAGGAGAGGTATACTACGGTATCGCGCTTATGACAGTGTTCTCCCTAGTATTTCGCTCGTATTTCCGTTTCAGACGCTCACAATATATTTATACTAACTTTTTACGAATCTCTTCTGACAGCGAAAAGTACGGTATTACCCTTATTGACGATGCGCCCACCACCTTTGCTATGGCGCGAAAAGCTATAGACGGCGATGTGCTTATCGCCGCTCCGAAACGCACCCATACAGTAACTGATTTTATAAAAAACAGCACCTTTGATGTTGACTTTGACGGCAGGGCAAGGCTGTTATTCTGTATCGGTCTTATCTTTTCTCTTTTAGCAGGCATTGCCTTCGGTTTTTACCGTATGAGCTTTATGACCGGTGTCGTCACTGCCTGCGCATTTACTGCACTGTTTGCGCCTCTCACCTCTCTTGCCTGCTCGGTTTTACCGCTGAGCAGTGCCGCAATGCACCTTAACCGTTACGGTGCTGTGCTTACGGGACTGAGAGCCGCCAGACAGATAGAAGAAGCAAATGCCTGTGTTATTGACTGTGACTCACTTTTCCCCAAGGGTTCCATAAAGCTTGCAAATATGAAGGTAATGGCTCAGAACAATCTTGAAGAAACCATCGCTTGCGCCTGCGCCATAACTGCAAATATTAAAAGTCCTCTTGCGCCGGTTTTCAAAACTATTATGGAAACCAACAAAGAAGTAAAGATACCTGTTGCGGATTCCATAAAGTATGAGGAAAGACTGGGTGTCACCGGCTGGGTGGGCAACAAGCGTATTTTTATCGGCAACCGCGCTCTTATGCTTGCTCACGAAATCCCCGTACCTGATGCGGAAAAGGATAAAAAGCTCATGCGCGACGGTTATTTCCCCGTTTATGTTGCCTGCAACGGCAAGGCGTGTGCTTTACTTGTTCTTAAATACATTCCCGACCCGGATATCGCAAGAGAGCTTGACAGAATCAGCGCTATGGGTCTTACCATTCTCGTCAACAACTGCGACCAGAATATAAGTGAAGAAATGGTTTGCGATTATTTTGACCTTTACAGTGATTCTGTTAAAATGATGAGCGGCAGCGGAGTTCATATGTACAGAACCGCCGCAAACTTTGAAGAGAGCATGAATACGGGAGCAGTTATTAAAAGAAGCGCCGCCGCTATGGCAGCCACCATTTACTGCGCCAACCGTGTAAAACGCGCCAACGCTCTGCTTCAGATAGCCCATATAATTTCCATTGTACTGGGAGTCATAATTTTCTCTTATATAGTTTTCGGAAATCTTTACGTTAACTGCACCTATGTTGCACTTTATCAGTTTGTCTGCTTTATATTGAGCGGCATTGCCTATCTTTTCACCAAACCGTAAATTTCCTGTTAGGAGTTTGATAATATGAATAAAAAGTTTTATATTACAACAGCTATCGCCTATACCTCCCGCAAGCCCCATATCGGTAACGCTTACGATATCGTATTGGCTGACGCTATTGCAAGACACAAAAAAATGGAGGGTTATGAAGTATTCCTTATGACCGGTTCAGACGAGCACGGACAGAAAATAGAGGAATACGCCAAGGCAAAGGGAATTGAACCCAAGGCTTATGTTGACGAAATTTCAAGTCAAATTAAAATGGTCTGGGACAGTCTTGATACTCAGTACGATAAATTTATTCGTACCACCGATGCCGACCACGAAGCAACTGTTAAGAAAATTTTCAAGAAGCTTTACGAGCAGGGTGATATTTATAAAGGCGCTTACGAGGGCAAATACTGTGTTCCCTGTGAGTCCTTCTTCACCGCTTCTCAGCTCGTTGACGGCAAATGTCCCGACTGCGGAAGAGAAGTCACCGATTCGAAGGAAGAGGCGTATTTCCTGAAACTTAGCAAATACGCCGACCGTCTTATTAAATATTACGACGATAACCCCGATTTCTTCCAGCCTGCTTCCAGAAAAGCAGAAATGGTAAATAACTTTATAAAGCCGGGACTTACCGACCTTTGCGTTTCCCGTTCCTCCTTTAAGTGGGGCGTTCCGGTAGATTTTGACGACAAGCACGTTATTTACGTATGGATTGACGCCCTTTCTAACTACATCACCGGTATAGGTTACGATACTGAAAACCCAAGCGATAAGTATAAAAAGCTCTGGCCTGCTGATTTACACGTAATAGGCAAGGACATTGTACGCTTCCACACCATTTACTGGCCCATTATTCTTATGGCTCTGGGCGAGCCGCTTCCAAAGCAGGTGCTGGGTCATCCATGGGTGCTTTTCGGAGAAGATAAAATGAGCAAGTCAAAGGGCAATGTTATTTATGCCGACGAG
>JAZLDA010000032.1:0-10909 GCA_045614505.1 Acutalibacteraceae bacterium
GCAGGACTTCAAGGTATGATATTCTCGGTTTCCAATGTTATTATGCAGTCCACCATAAATTCCTTCGGCGCTCTTGCTATGTCGGGCAGCGCCGCCGCAACAAGTGTGGCAAGCTTTATATTTATTCCTATGAACTCAATACACCATGCTTCAACCTCCTTTATAGGACAGAATACAGGCGCAAAGAAAATTGAACAGATAAAAAAACTTACCTTTATGCTTAACGGTATGACTGTGGTAATAGGAATAGTTTTATCGTTGCTTTTTGTCGGTTTCGGCAAAAATCTTATAGGTATTTATACAAGTACTCCCGAGGCGGTAAAATACGGTATGATACATCTGGCTGTTATGGGAATACCTTACTTTATCTGCGGAGCTATGGATGTAACAGTAGGCTGTATAAGAGGAATGGGAACATCCCTTTCTCCGATGCTTATTTCGGTGTTCGGAGTTTGCGGAATACGACTTTTATGGATATGGGGCGTTTTCCCTTTCATAAGAGACATAGTGGAAAATCCCTTTGAACAGTATTTCTATCTGTTTTTAAGCTATTTAATAAGCTGGGGCATAACGCTTTTGTGTCAGGCGTTTATTTGGAACAGAACCTACAAAAAATTAAAAACAAGATATATGTAAAAAGAAAAAGAGCAATCCGTACGGATTGCTCTAAATTCTAATCTTCGAAATTTACTTGTCTTAGATTGCACGTGTGACCTTTCCGGAACGCAAGCAACGGGTGCAAGCGTAAATACGACGCGGAGAACCGTCAACGATAGCCTTTACTCTCTTAACGTTGGGCTTCCAGGTACGGTTGGTACGTCTGTGAGAGTGGGAAACCTTAATACCGAAAGTAATTTCCTTGCTGCAAATATCACATTTAGCCATGCGTTAAGCACCTCCTTCAAAATTTCGCTTTTCGCGATTTTTACATTAGCAAAGGTTATTATAACAGAAGCTTTCTAAAAAAGCAAGTATTTTTTAATAAAATGACTTTTAAATATTTTGACAGAAAAACGACTTGCAAAAACAAGTCGTTTTTTTGGCGCGCTTGAACGGATTCGAACCGCCGACACCTGCCGTCGGAGGGCAGTGCTCTATCCAACTGAGCTACAAGCGCAAATTTCCTTACGCTATGTAGTATATCATAAAAATTTTTATTTTTCAATGAGAGTTTAAAAATCAAAACTTTCCGTTTTCAATAAGATAGTTTATTTTAAGAATAGCGGCTTGGGTTTTGGCGTCTTTGATTTCGCCGTTTATTATCATTTCCACTGCTTTTTGCAGAGGCACTTTTTCCACCTCTAAAAATTCATCCTCATCAGGGTTGACTTCTCCGTAGGAAAGTCCTTTCGCGCCGTACATCCAGATAATTTCTCCGCAGTATCCGGGAGAAGGGTAAAGCTGTCCGAGGTCTATATAATCTTCTGCTGTGGCGCCTGTTTCTTCCTTTAACTCTCTTTTCCCTGTGGTGAAGGGGTCTTCGCCCGGGTCTTTTTTTCCTGCAGGAATTTCGAGAACAATCTCTTTATAAGGGTATCTGAACTGTTTTACCATTAAAACCTCGTTTTTATCTGTCAGCGGCACAACACAAACTCCGCCGGGGTGCTCAACAAATTCTCGGCTCGCTTTGCTTTCGTCGGGAAGCAGAACTTCATCGTTTTTTAATGTGATTATTCTGCCCTTAAATATAGTTTGGCTGCTTATTGTTTTTTCTTCTAAATTCATAAATTTGTCCTGCCTTTCATAGACATAAATTGAGGTGAAAAAAATGGAAAGAATAATAAACGCAACGGAATATACCGATACTAAAATGAAAAAATGCATAAGGGAACTTAAAAACCGATATGATTTTCTTGAAACTTTTTCTATTGGACAAAGCTGTATGGGAAGAGAAATTCCCGCTCTTAGAATAGGAAGCGGGCCGTATTGCCTTTTTACAGGCGGATTTTCGGGAATAGACAGAGCCACCACAAATGTCCTTCTTATGTTTGCCGAGGAACTCTGTTTTTGTATTAAAGAAAATATCCCCTTTGCAGGGATAAATATAAATAAAGCGTTTTCGGGCAGGGGAATAGTTATAGTGCCGAGGGTAAATGTAGATGGCAGTGAAATTGCCCTTTGCGGCGCTGCTGCGGCAGGCGCTTATGCAAAAGAAATACGAAGAATATCAGGGAATGACACCGACAAATGGTGCGCCAATTTAAGGGGTGTGGAAATCAACCGCAATTTTTCTGCAGGCTGGCATTCTCTGCGTGATACCCAGCGTGCGGCAGGTGTATTTGCGCCAAGAGGAAGCGGCTACGGCGGACCCTTTTCCGAAAGTGAGCCCGAAACGGCGGCACTTGTTGACCTTTGCAGAAAAGAGAAATTCAGACACAGTCTTTCTCTTTGCGGCGGAGATTCGGTTATATATTGGCAATATGGGGACAAACTACCAAAAAGCAGTGAAAAAATGGCTTCAATTATGGCTCAGTACAGCGGTTACCGCTTCGACCCCGCCCATAATAATTCTCCCGGAGGAAGCCTTAAAGACTGGTTTATAAGCACCTATAATCTACCTGCTTTTAATGTGCATATGAAAAGTGAAGATATACATACCTGCAACGAGGTCTACAGCGAGATAAGAAAAATGCTTGTTATTTCTGCGCTTCTTTAGTGTATAGTATACCACACCTCGGCAGGTCATTTCAAGGCAGAGGTGTTTAAATTGTGTGGAATAGTCGGTTATGTGGGAAAAAATGATGCGACGGAGATTATGCTTAAAGGGCTCACTGCCCTTCGTTACCGCGGTTATGATTCAGCGGGGATTGCCATACTTTCCGAAGGGGAAATATCGGTAACAAAAACCGTAAAAGAAATTGAAGATTTAAAGGAGCAGGCAGAGCAATACTGTATGAGAGGGAATGTGGGCGTTGGCCATACCAGGTGGGCAACCCACGGCAGACCCGCCCTCTTCAATGCTCACCCTGTACTCAGCCAAAGCGGTGATTTCGCCGTAGTTCATAACGGTATAATAGAAAATTTCGATGAGCTGAAAAGCGAGCTGGAAGCACAAGGTACAGCCTTTCACAGTGATACAGACACAGAAGTTATTGCCGCTCTTGTGGAAAGGGAATATAAGGGGGATTTTTTTGGGGCTGTGCAGTCTGCACTCGGATTTTTAAAGGGCTCATATGCACTGGGAATTGTGAGTTCACAACACCCCGATACAGTAATTGCCGCGAGAATGTTCAGCCCTCTTATTATCGGTGCGGCGAAGGACGGATATTATTTAGCCTCTGATATAAGCGCACTGCTACCATTTACCGACTCTGTTTTGTACCTTGAGGACGGAGAGGTGGCTGTCATAAAAGAGGACAGGCTCAGTATATACGATATAAACGGCGAGAAAAAAGAAAAAGAGCCTCAAAAAACCAAAATTTCATATTCTCCCGCCGATAAGGGCGAATATGACTATTATATGATGAAGGAGATAAAGGAACAACCCACCGCCATAAGACGGTGCCTTGAAGAAAATATAAAGAATTTAAGGGTGCATTTTAATAATTTTAAATTCAGCAAAGAAAGGCTTCTGGGTATTAATAAAATTCATATTGTCGCCTGCGGCTCGGCGTATCACGCAGGTGTGGTGGGTAAATACCTTTTTGAAAAACTGCTCTCTATTCCCGCTGAGGTGGATACAGCAGGGGAATATAGGTACAGAGAAAATCCCATAGACAATTCCACCCTTGTTTTTGCCGTTTCTCAGTCGGGGGAGACAGCAGATACTATCTCTGCCGCCCGCAAGGCAAAGGAAAAGGGCGCTTATGTAATTTCAGTGGTGAATGTTGAGGGCTCGTCTCTGGAAAGTTTTAGCGATGATGTGCTTTATACCCTTGCGGGGCCTGAGATTTCGGTGGCTACTACAAAGGGGTATTCCACCCAGCTTATTGTCCTTTATCTTTTTGCTTTGTGGGCAGCTGAAAAAATAGGGACAATAAATGAAAAAACTGCGGGGCAGTTGCTTTGCGAGATTAAGACCATACCTGCGAAAATCGAAGAAATTTTTGCTCTTGAAACCAAAATTCGCTCTATGGCGCAAAGGACTGTAAAAGCACAGCTTAAAACGGTTTTCTTTATAGGCAGAAATATAGATTATGCCGTGGCACAGGAGGCGTCTTTAAAGCTTAAAGAAATTTCCTATATAAACTCCTCCGCTTTTGCGGCGGCAGAATTAAAGCACGGCACAATTTCTCTTATAGAGGATGGCACTGCAGTGGCGGCTCTGTGCTGTAACAGAAAACTCATTCCCAAAATGTATTCGGGTATAAAGGAAGTAAAGGCAAGGGGAGCATATGTTACTGCCGTAACCTTTAAAGGAAACAAGGAAATTCCTGCGGTCAGTGATGAGACACTGGAGTTGCCTTATATAAGTGATATTTTTGCCGCTTCCTTAGAGGTAATCCCTTTTCAGCTTTTTGCCTATTATACGGCGCTTTTTAAAGGCTTTGACATTGATAAACCGAGAAATCTGGCAAAAAGTGTTACGGTAGAATAATTTAAAAATTGTTCTTTATTTAGAATAAAAACTGTGGTATAATGATACTCAAGAAAGAGACTTTAAGGAGAAAAGGTATGTATATCACAGATGATATTAAATATATAGGCGTAAATGACCACGATATTGATTTATTCGAGGGTCAGTATATTGTCCCTGACGGTATGGCTTATAATTCTTATGTTGTACTGGACCGAAAAATCGCAATTATGGACACGGTGGATGCTCGTTTTACTGATGAGTGGCTGGATAACATTAAAGAGGCTCTGTCGGGAAGAAAACCCGATTATCTCATTGTACAGCACATGGAGCCGGACCATTCTTCCAATATAGTCGGCTTTATGAATTCTTACCCTGAGGCGAAAATCGTTTCCTCTGCCAAGTCTTTTGTTATGATGAAAAACTTTTACGGCGACGATTTTGCCGACAGACAAATTGCGGTAGGCGAGGGAGACAGCCTAAGTCTCGGAAAGCACACACTCAATTTTGCAACTGCTCCTATGGTACATTGGCCCGAGGTTATAGTTACTTTTGATAGTTTTGATAAGGTCCTTTTCTCTGCCGATGCCTTCGGAAAGTTCGGCGCTCTTGATAGAGAGGACGACTGGGCGTGTGAGGCAAGAAGATACTATATCGGAATTGTCGGTAAATACGGCGCTCAGGTGCAGGCGCTTCTCAAAAAAGCCGCCGCGCTGGAAATTGAGAAAATATGTCCTCTCCACGGACCTGTTTTGACCGAGAATTTAGGCTATTATATTGACCTTTATAATACATGGTCAAGCTACTCTACCGAAAGTGAAGGTGTGCTTATTGCATATACTTCCGTTTATGGAAATACTAAAAAGGCTGTAGAGCTTTTAGAAGCAAAGCTTAAAGAAAACGGTTGCACTAAGGTGGTTGTCAATGACCTTGCAAGGTGTGATATGGTGGAAGCGGTTGAAGATGCGTTCAGATACGGTAAAATAGTATTTGCAACCACCACCTATAACGGCGAGATTTTCCCCTTTATGAGGGAGTTTATAAACCACCTCACCGAGAGGAATTTCCAGAATAAGACAGTAGCCTTTATTGAAAACGGCAGTTGGGCACCCACGGCCGCAAAGGTGATGAAAACAATGCTTGAGAAAAGCAAAAACTTAACTTTTGCAGAAAGCGGTGTGAAAATACTCTCGGCATTAAATGCGGAAAGTACGGCGCAAATCGAAGCTCTTGCAAAAGAGTTAAAATAGGAGGAAGAATTATGGAAAACAGATTTTTTATTTGTGAGCACTGCGGTAACATCGTAGGTCTTATTCATGACGGCGGTGTTCCCCTTATGTGTTGCGGACAAAAAATGACACAGATTATCCCCGGAACTGTAGATGCGGCTAAGGAAAAGCACATTCCTGTTGTTAGCGTAGAGGGGGAAATAGTTAAGGTTAATGTAGGCAGTGTTTCCCATCCTATGACAGAGGAACACAGTATTACATGGGTATACCTTGAGACCGACAGAGGCGGACAGAGAAAATTACTGCCTGTTGGCGGTGCGCCCGAGGTTGCTTTTGCGCTTAAGGATGAAAAGCCTGTAGCAGTTTATGCTTACTGCAATCTCCACGGATTGTGGAAGACCAATATTTAATATTTAAAGGAGGAAACGACAATGAAATATGTATGTGACGCTTGCGGATGGATTTATGACGAGGAAAAGGGAGACGCTGATTTAGGTATTGCTCCCGGCACTAAGTTTGAAGACCTCCCTGAGGACTTTCAGTGTCCTCTTTGCGGTGTTGGCAAGGATATGTTCAGCGCTGAAGAATAAACTAAAACCTCGCAGTTTTATGACTGCGAGGTTTTTTAGTGAATTTTAAATTTCAAAATCAAGACAGCTTCTCAGCGCGGTATAGGGGCGGACAAAACCGTCTGCTACTGCCACATGCTCGGGATGAACGGCGTAATTTTTAAGAGCCGCCTCATCTGTAAAGGAAGAGTCCAGCATTAAGTCTGCGTTAGAACTTGCCAGTCCTTCGGTGTAAACCTTAATGTCAACGAGACCGTCGATTTTGCCTTTCAGTCCCTCAAGTCCTTTCTTTATGTTGTCTTTAATCTGCTTTTTTTCACTATCCGGATACTCTTTTAGTGTCCATAAAATAATATGTTTAACCATAATTATCACCTCGGTAAAAGTATAGCATAAATACAAATATATGTAAATAATATTATTGTGAAAATTGTATAGCATTTTTTGTGATGATTTTTTTACTTTTGTGCAAATACATTTTTTTACAAAAAACGGTAAAAAAATCATACGAAAATCTTGCAATGTTGCACTTGATTTAGTATAATAAATTGTTGTAAAGGGCAAGGAGTTTTTTCGCCTCCCTACCGGAAAGGAAAATTGTTATGGATAAAAAAGAACGCAGAGTCGGTACTGTATCCCGTGGTATTCGCTGTCCCATTATAAGAGAGGGCGACAATCTGGCACAAATCGTTGCAGACAGTATATTGGAAGCGGCAGAAATTGAAGGTTTCACTCTTAATGACCGTGATGTAATTTCTATGACCGAGTCCATAGTTGCGCGCGCTCAGGGAAACTATGCGAGTGTTGATGACATTGCCGCTGATGTAAGAGCAAAATTCGGCGGAGAAACAGTGGGCGTTATTTTCCCCATTCTTTCCCGTAACCGCTTTGCTATCTGCCTTCGCGGTATAGCAAAGGGTGCCAAAAAAATCGTTCTTATGTTAAGTTATCCTTCTGATGAAGTGGGTAATGAACTTGTAAGTCTTGATAAAATTGATGCTGCAGGCGTGAATCCTTACAGCGACGTTCTCACTTTAGAGCGTTATCGTGAACTGTTCGGCGAGAATAAGCACGAATTTACAGGAGTTGACTATGTAGAGTACTACGGCAATCTCATTAAAGAGATGGGCGCAGAGGTTGAGATTATTTTTGCTAATCAGGCAAAGGCTATTCTCCAGTACACCGACTGTGTTTTAAACTGTGACATTCACACCCGTGTGAGAACAAAGCGTATCTTAAAGGAAAACGGCGCAAAAATTGTTTACGGCCTTGATGAAATTATGAATGCTTCAATAAACGGAAGCGGCTGTAACGAGAGATACGGACTTTTAGGCTCCAATAAGTCTACCGAAGATAAGGTTAAACTTTTCCCCAAAGAGTGTAAAGATTTGGTGCTTGATGTTCAGAAGCGTATTTTTGACGCCACCGGCAAAAATGTAGAGGTTATGGTTTACGGCGACGGCGCTTTCAAAGACCCGCAGGGCAAAATCTGGGAGCTTGCCGATCCGGTTGTTTCTCCCGCATTTACCGACGGCCTTGTTGGTACACCAAATGAATTAAAGCTGAAATACTTGGCTGATAACGATTTTAAAGACCTTTCAGGACAGGCCCTTAAGGATGCTATTTCTGACAGTATCCGTAAAAAAGAAGGAAACCTCGTTGGTAATATGGCTTCTCAGGGCACTACACCCCGTCAGCTCACCGACCTTATCGGTTCTCTTTGTGACCTTACCAGCGGCTCCGGTGATAAGGGCACTCCCGTAGTTCTCGTACAAGGTTATTTTGATAACTACACTAACTAAGCATAAAGGATGATATATATGGAAAATAACGTAAGACCTGAAACTATGGCTCGTATTACCACTCCTGAGCTCGCCGCCGCTTTTATTGATGAGCAGGTAAAAGAAATCAGGGCACAGGTAGGAGACAGCAAGGTTCTTCTTGCTCTTTCCGGCGGTGTTGATTCTTCTGTTGTTGCCGCACTTTTAATTAAGGCAATCGGCAAACAGCTTGTTTGTGTTCACGTAAACCACGGACTGATGCGTAAAAATGAAAGCGAAAATGTTGTTAAGGTTTTCAGAGAAGAGCTTGACGCTAACCTTATTTATGTTGATGCAACCGACCGTTTCCTAAACCTCCTTGCAGGTGTATCTGACCCTGAAAAGAAAAGAAAGATTATCGGTGCTGAATTTATTAATGTTTTTGCCGATGAAGCAAGAAAGCTCAGTGGCATTGAATATCTTGCACAGGGAACTATTTACCCCGACATTCTTGAGAGTATTAAGCAGGCAGAGGGCAAAAAGGCAGTTAAGTCTCACCACAATGTTGGCGGACTTCCCGAGGACCTTAAATTCAGCCTTGTTGAGCCTATTAAACTGCTCTTCAAAGATGAAGTAAGAGTTGTAGGCGAAGCCTTAGGACTGCCCCACGGTATGGTTTACCGTCAGCCCTTCCCGGGACCCGGCCTTGGTGTTAGATGCCTTGGTGCTATCACTCGTGATAGACTTCATGCGCTTAGAGAAGCAGACGCCATTCTTAGAGACGAATTTGACAAATGCGGTCTTGCCGAAAAGGTATGGCAGTACTTTGTTGTTATCCCCGATATAAAGAGCGTAGGTGTTAAAAACGAGAGCCGCTATGAAGGCTGGCCCGCAATCATCCGTGCCGTTAATACCAAAGACGCAATGAGCGCTACTATCGAAGAAATTCCCTATATCGTACTCCACAAAATCACCGCCCGCATCACAAGTGAAGTAGAGGGCATCAACCGCGTACTTATGGACTTAACTCCGAAACCTGTTGGAACAATAGAGTGGGAATAATACCAAATGGCTTTTGAGTGGCTTGGAATCATTTGATTCCAAGCTACTTTTTAAGTTTTTAAATAAAATTGTATTTTGCGATAATGGCACTTTGATTAAAAAATCCTATGAGTTACGCGGATGAATAATATTCGTCAAAGAGCCACCGAAATCATAAACTATGAAATGATTTGCAATTAGAAATGCAAAGCCGAGCGAAGTGTTATACTTTGCTCGGCTTTTTCTTGTCTGTTGAAAAAGATGTAAATTTATGCTATAATGCCATTAGTTCATTATAGAAAGAAGGTGGCGAAGTGCTTAAAATCGCTATATGTGATGATGAAAAAGAGTTTTGTGATTCGGCTGAGCGTATGCTGAAACTTTATATGGAAGAAAAGGCTGTGCCGTACCAGGCGGATGTTTTCAACGTTCCGTCAGAGCTTGTTGACATGACCGAGAAAGGCACGATATACGACGTTTATCTCTTGGATATCTATATGCCCGGTGTTACGGGTATGAGTATCGCCACGGAGCTTCGTAACTGTGATATAAAAAGCCCTATTATTTTTCTTACCTCCTCCACCGAACACGCTCTGGAAGCCTTCGGTGTAGATGCTACCCACTATCTGCTTAAGCCCTATACAAAAGATAGTTTTTATGTGGGTATGGATAAAGCGATGCAGAGCATTGCTTCCCACAAGAACGATAGCGTGATTTTGAAAGTAGATAATGATTACCGGAGCATCCTGGTATCTAAATTGATATACTGCGAAGCAGAGGACAAATATCAGAGCTTATATTTGGAGAACGGAGAAAGACTGCTTGTCCGCATTAGCGGCATGGAACTTTATAAACTGCTTTCGGAATTTGACTCCTTTTATCACTGCGGCAGATCGCATATTATCAATCTGAACCATATTAGCCGTGTTACACCAGACGGTGCAGTGTTCAAAAACGATATGCATCTGAACCTACCCCATACGGTGCTGGCAGGTTTGCGCTCGGCATTCTTTGATTATTTTAATTAGGAGGTGGGATGAATGCAACAAATTCTGTTTTTAATACTTACCGTGCTGTCCCACATTGGAGCCTCTTTGTTTTTTGCCAAGCCCCGTTTTAATAAGATCATAACAGTGGCAATTTGGCTTGTTTACGGCGTTGTCTTTTTGGTGCTGCCGCCGGAAATACCACCTTTGAACTACTTTGTTTCCTTTGTGCTACATTTGGTGCTATTCTTCATCACTACCACAGGCCGCACGGTGGAAAAGGGATTTCTGTTTTTCAGCTACGCCACAACCTACACATGTTTCAGTACACTGTTTAATATGTTGGATAACACCGTAGACAGTATGGTATCTAAGCTCGTAATCGCCGTTATTCTTATGGCAATTATGCAGTATATTTTGTATCGGTTGTTGTTGCCGTCTTTCAAAAAGGTGGCAATGTATATTCGGGAAGGTTGGGGCAAGTTCTACGCAGTAGTTTTAAGCTTTTGGGCACTGATCGTTGGGCAGTCCTTGTTTACTATGATGCAGCCAATGAGCAGTGAAGAAAGTATTATCTTTTTGCTTACAATGCTTGCTTTCTGCATTACCTATATTGCTATATTCAACAGTATGAAGAACATCGTGGAGTTATCCCGAGAAAAGCAAAAGTCATTACATACCGAGTTGTTGCAGGCTCAGGTGGATGCACAAGCGATGGAAGCCGAGCAAGTTCGCCAAAACCGCCACGATATGCGTTTTCACTATCAAGCGCTTATGACTTTGGCAAAGACTGGAGAAACCGATAAAA
>JAZLDA010000033.1:0-48220 GCA_045614505.1 Acutalibacteraceae bacterium
CTTTAAATCCATTATTTCTTTTTCATATTGCTGAACATGTCTGTAACTTCTTGGCATAAAAAATCCTCCTATGGTAGTTATTTTTTATTCTACCATAGGAGGTCTATTTTTTCTATTGTCCGTTTTTACTGGACTTGTGCAAATCACAGGAGCTTAAATTTATATATCCAAAGCAATTAAATCATCAAGGGTTTCTCTTTTAACGGCGAGATAATCACCGTTATCACCGAGCATTACCACAGCAGGTCTGGCGACGCGGTTATAATTAGAAGCCATAGAATAGTTATATGCGCCGGTGGTTGCAACTGCAATAATATCACCGCGTTGAGGCTTCTTGATTTTTACATCTTCTTGTATAAGGTCACCCGACTCACAGCATCTTCCGGCAATTGTAGCCACATAATCCGGCTCTGCAGAGGTATTTGTGGCGTTGTAAACGGTATACTGCGATTCATAAAGAGCAAATCTCGGGTTGTCGGTCATACCGCCGTCAACAGAAACATAATTTTTAAATCCTGTGATTTCTTTTACTCCGCCGACAGTATAAAGAGTCATACCTGCATCAGCGACAAGACTTCTGCCCGGCTCCATAAGAATCTTCGGCAAAGGGAAATTTTCTCTGTCGCAGATGTTTTTAACTTTAACAGCAACTTCCTCGATTCTCTCTCTGTAATCGATTTCAGGGTCATTTTCGACGTATTTGACGCCAAAACCGCCGCCGAGATTTAATGTATCGGCAATAAAACCGAAAGAATTTCTGACATCCACCATAAATGCAACCATAATCTCTGCCGCAGTAACAAAGGGTTGAGACTCGAAAATCTGAGAACCGATATGACAGTGAAAGCCGTGAAGTTTAATATTTTTAAGAGAAAGCGCAATTTCAACCGCTTTTTTTGCATCACCGTTTTTAATTGACGTACCGAATTTTGATTCTTCGGAGCCTGTAGAGATTTTTTTGTGTGTATGAGGGTCAATTCCGGGAGTCACTCTGAGAATGATGTTTTGCAAAATCCCCTTTTCCCCTGCTATACGGTTAATTGCATAAAGCTCATCAGTGTTGTCAACCACAAAGCAACCTATACCATGAGACACAGCAAATTCAATATCTGAGTCGGTTTTATTGTTGCCGTGGAAAAAGCACCTTTCCATGGGAAAACCTGCTTTATACGCAGTATAAAGTTCACCTACGGAAACCACATCAACGTTAATACACTCTTCTGCGGCAATTTGATAAATACGCTTGCAGGAAAAAGCCTTGCTTGCATATTCAGGCACAGAGCCTTCAGGGAAAAAATCAGCAAGCGCTTTTTTGTATGTACGCATACGCTCTCTTATCAAATTTTCATCCATAAGATAAAGAGGAGTACCGTATTTTCGAGCCAGAACAACGGTGTTGTAGCCTGCAAATTCAAGAACTCCATCCTCTGAAACCGTTATATTTTTACTAAGCATAAATAACAACCTTCAATTATTTAATAGCAATTCCCTGCTTACGCATTTCTTCAAAGAGAACTGCTCGGTGTGCCTCCTCCATAACAGTCAGAGGAGAGCGCAGGTATTCTTCGCAAAATCCCATTGCAGCCATTGCAGATTTTGCAGGAATGGGGTTAACCTCACTGAACAGAGCATTTATAAGAGGAAGAAACTCAAGCTGAAGCTTTGCGGCGCCTGCGACATCGCCCTTAAAGAAGCGGTCACAGATTTCAACCGACTTTTTAGGCAGAGGATTGGAAAGAACAGAAATACATCCCTTTCCGCCGAGAGCCAGAATGGGAACTATCTGGTCATCGTTGCCTGAATATACGTCCATTTTATCACCCACAAGATGAATGGTTTCGGCAATCTGAGAGATATTTCCCGAAGCTTCCTTAATACCGACGATATTGGGATGGTCAGCAAGCACAGCGGCTGTTTTTGATTCAATATTACAGCCGGTTCTAGACGGAACATTGTAGAGAATAACAGGAGCAGTGGAAACATCTGCTATGTCACTGAACATATTAATAAGACCTTTTTGAGTAGCCTTATTATAATAGGGAGTAACAACAAGTACACCGTCTACTCCGCACTCACAAGCGTGCTTAGTCAGCTCCAGCGCATAAGCGGTATCATTTGAACCTGTGCCTGCGATAATAGGAACTCTTCCCGCAGCTCTTTTTACCGAATAATCAATAGCTGCTCTGTGCTCTTCATCAGTCAGAGTTGATCCTTCACCTGTAGTACCGCAAACAACAAGAGCGTTAACTCCTTCATCAATCTGCCAGTCAATAAGTCGACCGAATGCCTCATAGTCAATTCCATCAGCAGTAAGGGGAGTTACAAGTGCAGTTCCTATGCCTGTAAAAACTGTTTTTTTCATTTTCATTTCCTCCGAAAAGTTACTACAATAAAAAATAGCCGACAAATCGGCTATCAAAATCAGGCACGCCGGAAATATACCGACATAATTTGCTCCGGTTTCGATAGCTCTCCGCAGAATCCTGCGACAGTAAAGTGAATCTTATTTCAAATTACCAGAATACCTCCCACCGGAGGACATCTTCGGCGGCCGATCCTTTCGCAGCACATATTTCCCTGTCGGGCATTAAACGTGAAGCTACTTTTAACAAACCGCACCTCTATCTTTTATTGCAGTAATTCTACCATATATCACTCTCTTTGTCAATAGGCATAAATACATAAATTTACTGGCAAAATCCACTTATTTTTTACTAATATATAAGGCATAGCTGTATTGACATAGAGCCCAAAAATATGTATTATTATAAATATAATGCAATATACTAATATGTGTAAGCATTTCCTGAAAGGAGTTTATAAAATGATTAAAGAAAAATATAAGCTGTGGTTGGAAAAAGCAGTTAATGACCCCGACATCAAGGCTGAGCTTATCAGCATTGCAGATGACGAAGCTGCTGTTTCCGATCGTTTTTATAAAGATCTGGAATTCGGTACCGGCGGCCTTCGCGGAGAAATCGGTGCAGGTACCAACAGAATGAATGTTTATACAGTAGGTAAAGCAACTCAAGGACTGAGTGAATATGTCAACTCTGTAAGTGAAAATGGTAGAGTTGCCATTGCATACGACAGCAGAATTAAATCTGACATATTTGCCCGCGCTGCAGCAGCTATTCTTGCTGCCAACGGAATAAAAGTATATATCTACAAGGAGCTTATGCCCACACCCATGCTCTCCTTTGCCGTCAGATATTTAAAATGCGACGCAGGTATTGTTATTACTGCAAGTCACAACCCGGCTAAATACAACGGCTACAAAGCGTACGGTCCCGACGGATGTCAGCTTAATCTGGATGCCAGCAATTATGTGCTTTCCTTTATGAATAAGGTTGATATTTTCGACGGCGTAAAGACTATGGATTTCGACACTGCAGTCAGTATTGGAAAAGTCGAATACATAGGCGACGATGTTATAGAAAAATACCTTGATGAAGTACAGAAATGTTCCGTTGCCGGCGATATCGATTTGTCGGAACTTAACGTAATATACACGCCTCTCCACGGCAGCGGAAACAAGCCTGTTCGCGCCATACTTGACAGAGTCGGTGTAAAAAAAGTGACAGTTGTCAAAGAACAGGAATTACCAAACGGCAACTTCCCCACTGCTCCCTACCCAAATCCTGAAATCAAACAGCCTTTTGAAATTGCTCTCAGTCTTGCTAAAGAAATTAATCCCGACCTGCTTCTTGCCACCGACCCCGACTGTGACCGCGTTGGCATCGCAGTAAAACACAACGGTGAATACCGTCTTATGTCGGGTAACGATGTAGGCGCACTGCTTTTCGATTATGTTCTAAAGCGCAGAACCGTTAACGGCTCGATGCCGGAAAATCCTGTTGCTGTTAAAACAATTGTAACCACTGAAATCTGCAAAAAAATCGCCGCTGAGTACTCCTGTCAGCTTATAGACGTTCTTACCGGCTTTAAGTTTATCGGAGAGCAGATTGGAATTTTGGAGAAATCAGGTGAAGAAAACAGATATGTGTTCGGCTTTGAAGAAAGCTACGGTTATCTTGCAGGCAGTTACGTCCGTGACAAGGATGCCGTAGTCGCATCTATGCTTATTTGCGAAATGGTCGCCTTCTATAAGAAAAACGGTGCAACACTTGTAGATGTATTGGACAGTATTTACAAAAAGCACGGCTATTACTACTGCTCACAAAAAAGTTACACGTTTGAGGGTGAATCCGGTATGAAACGCATTGCCAACATTATGGATTCTCTCCGTGCAGCTCCTCCATGCGAACTGCTTGGCTCCCCTGTTATAAAAATCAACGACTACAAGAATTCCGTTGCAATTAATACAGCCGATAACAGTCAGTTGTCGATTGATTTGCCGAAATCAAACGTACTCTCCTTCTTCGCACAGGATGGTTCGTCTTTGATTGTCCGCCCCTCGGGAACTGAGCCGAAAATAAAATTCTACGTGAACGCTGTATCTGATACCGCAGATGCCTGCAGTTCGAAACTCACTGAGTTAGAATCGCTAACACAAAAACTTATATAAACTAATAAAGTCGGAACAAGATGTTCCGACTTTATTTTTTTAAACGAAAAAGAGAGACCTTATTCAAGGTCTCTCTTAAATTTTAACCGGTAATACCTACACGGTCTATACTCTTAACAAATTTACGCTGTAAGAATATATACATTATAAGCATTGGTGCAATAAACAGAACACTGCAGGCACACTGAGTAGCAATAAGCTTCGGTCCATCCCAAACGTTATACAAAATAGTCATTAAATCCTTAACGTTGGAAAGACGAACAGCCAGCGGCATCACTTCTGCATCGTTCATATACATAATTGCAAGATAATAATCGTTCCAGTGCCAAATTATAGAGAATATAGATACGGTGGTAATAACAACACCGGAAGAAGGAAGTGCAATCTTAGTATAGGTCTTGAAAAGACCTGCACCGTCGATCCAGGCAGCTTCTTCAAGTTCTCTGGGTAGGCCCTTATAGAACTGAATGTAGATATAGATGATAATACCAGAACGAAGTCCTACTGCGAACAGTGAAGGCAGATAGAAAACAAATCCTGTATTAAGGATATTGATTCTAATACCTGCACCGGTAACATCATTTATAAGAGAAAAGATACCTAAGATGTCAAGATTTGAGAAGTTAATCATCTTAGGAACAATGATCATCTGATCGGGAATAAGAATTGTAAGAATCAGCATGAACATTAAAAATTTCTTACCTCTGAATTTGAAACGGGCAAGTCCGTAAGCAACAAAGGAGCAAGAAAGAATCTCAAGCAATGCTGCAATCATTTCAAACAAAACGGTGTTTTTAAGTGATGTGAAAAAGTTGAGAGCATTGAGAGCCCATTCGTACCATATTCCGGTAAAGTGCTTCGGAATCCAGAAAACGTTAGGATCCGACCAGTCAACAAAACCCTTAATCGAGTTGGAAATCATATAGATAAGCGGATACAGTACAACGTAACTTACAGATATAAGAAGAGCATATCTGAAAACCGATACGAGCACAGAAGAAATTGCTCTTTTGGCCTTGTAAGCTGTCAGCATAGAACCGTTTGAGGTTTTTGACTTAGAGCCCGAACCAAACAGTTTTTTTATTTTTTCTGCCATGATTCAAACCTCCTTATTCCCACTTCTTGGCACAGAAATGGTTGAACGCGAACAGAATTGTACCGAGAATAGCACCGATTACGCAGAAGTAAACCCACAGCATAGCAGAGCTTTCACCAAACATCTGAGAACTGATTAAGTTATACGCTTGCATAATAACTTTATCTGTCTGAGAAGTCATCAATTCAACCATCGTAAATACCGTAACGAGTGTAATTACACGGGAAAGAGACGGGAAAGTAATAAACCAGAATTCTTCCCATGCAGTAGCACCTTCAACCTTTGATACCTCATAATAAAGGTCAGGAATAGACTGCATACCGGCAATAAACAGAATTATCTGAATACCGCACTTCCATACGAGGTTCATAATCTTATTAATAGCATCGCTGAAGTAGTCGCCAATCTTTTCGGGAAGACCGGTCCACTTAACAAGCTCCGAAACGTCTACCATATTTGCAGAAACTGCTTGGTCTGTGGTGCCGCTAACATCAGTAACGCTACTGGTGTCACCGATAATTGTACCGAGGATAACACCACTCGCTATGATAACCGGAAGGAAGTAAATGGCACGGAAAAATGTTCTGCCTTTGAACTTCTGGTTAAGCATAAGCGCAAGAATAAGACTGAGAACAAGTATAATCGGGAAGGAATAAGCAAAGGCACCAACACCTGCAGCCAGATTATCTACATAATTCTGGTCTATAGTGAAAATATACTTGAGGTTCTCAAGTCCAACCCATTTGGTCTGAAGGTCACCGGTAACAAGAGTTACTTTACAGAAGGTATACAGGAATGACTGAAAAATCGGAATGAGAAAGAATACAATCAATCCGAAAACCCACAAAGACACACATATCCAACCATAGCGCTCTTTCAGAGCTTCAATACCTCTTGAGTGAATACTCTTTTTGAGCTTTTTAACAGCAGTATTGCTATTAGCCATTATTGCTTACCTCCTTTCCATACAAATAAGAACCTGCTTCAACGGAGCCTAAATCAGATTCATAAGCTTCGTCACCGTAGTTAACATAAACCACAATACCATTATCGTAAACCACTTTGCGAACATCATCATTAATACAGATATGGTCAACAATATGAGCCTCTTCAATGTCCTTGAAGTATGAAGCATGCTTATTAACAGTAGCAATAAGCTCTTCTGCATTATCTTCATACTTTAGAGAATTAAATATCTGAGTATCAGAAGTAAGTAGGTTATTTACGTAGTTATTAATAAGAGTAAATTTAAGTGAAGAACCACTTTCAATACAACGAAGAACCGTAAGGTCGTGATTGGTGGTCATATTAACGGCTGCGCCGTACATCGATACATATCCCTTCAGAACTATCTGATAGAACGGAACGTCATAATCAAACATAGAGTTAAGAGAAGATGAAATCGGTACGTCAATGACAGCATCGGAATTAATAGCTGCATAATCATTAGCCTGATTTGCGAGCACTTTAAGACCCGAAGCATTAACAGCCTTTAATATTTCAGTAACATCATTGCCCATATTAGCCTTAGCAATGGTTCTGTTAACATCATAGTCCGAGTAAGCTATCGATGTAAGCTTTCTGAAGGAGATACCACCGATGTTCATTGACTTGGTATGCTCAGCAGCCTTGTTAGCAAGACCTGCAAGTTCAGCACGACCCACAAGATACGCTCTGGGACCCTGCTGGCTGTCGCCCAACCTGAAAGAATACCAACGGAAATATACGTGACCGGGACCCTTAGCAGAACCGCCGCTTGTAAGAGTGAGACCGAGACCGTTAGAATTGAAATGTACAAGGTCGTAATCATAATAAAGGTCAATGCCCAACTCATTACATTTTGCAGACAGCTGCTTAGCCTGAGTTTCGGAACCGATATTCTTGGCAATTTCAAGATTACCTGCCGGCTTTCCGGGGTCGATACCGGAAGAACCGAAGCCTAAAAGGTCGGCAACAACAGGAACATCGAGCTTTCCACTGAGGTCGGTAAGAATATTCTCAGCATCGGTAACGGTAGTAGTTGCAAAAACCTCAGTAGTAGGAACTCCAAGAACAGAAGTATCCAGTACGGTTCCGCCAACTAACGAAATGCTGGCACCGGCTTTATCTTCCTTATCTGTCATACCCTTCTCTTCCAGAAGGAACTTGCGATAGCGTTTAGCCATACCCACATAGTTGGCATCCTCACCGCTTAATGGGTAATAGCACACTGACATTGGAGTATAAGCATATTGCTGGGAATACTGAAGACCGTTAGCAACCTTGCTGGCAACATTGGTACCACGAATCTTAAATGTCGCATAAAGTGCGGAATAACCGATAGACGCATTACCGATATCACCTTCAATGAGTGCAGTCTCCGCACCTTCCGAAATAATCGCAACAACACCTGAATCGTCATTCTTAGAGCCAAAAACAGGCATTCTGATATGCTCGGTAGTGTTTGCAGAGACATCAGTATACTCTCTTTCTAATCCATCCTTTCCGTATACCTCAGCCGAAATATATGTACTGATTTCGCCGGTGTTATTAGCTTTAATAACAGCACCTGAGCCGGAGGGATAAAAAAGATAGGCATCGTCATCTATATTAGGTACAGAGCAGAAGAAGGGAGAAAGAGATACCTTATGAATCATATTTCCTTCTGCTTCAGTAATCTCTTCAGGAACGATTGTCATCTTAATACCATCGTCAAGAAGAGTATAAATTACGGGAACAGAGATAGAAGCGCTATCAAAATAATAGATTAACTTAAATCCGTTTCCGTCAGATGTCTTCTCAATGGAATAAGTTCCGGTCTTAAGAGAACGAACATATCCGTTTGCAGTCTTCGTAGAGTAGCTGTTTTCAGTGTCGATATATTCGATAGTAATGTTAGTATCAATCTTAGGATGGTTACTGATCGGAAAACCGCTCTCGTCAACTCTATCCTCAAGAAGTTCGGTGGGAGTTGTAGAATGATACTCACCTGTCTCTTTGTTACGGAGAAGAATTCTATACTTCTCAGCATCCCAATGAAGTTCATAAATTGATGAATCATTGGTAATCATAAAGGAGTCAGAAGTAAGATTTGTATGATTCTCATCGAAAACCAACGGATCAATCAACACATTACCCGAAGAATTACATGCAGCCAGGGAGAGAACCATAGCTAAACACAGAACAATTACAAGGCTTTTCTTGAATAATTTTTTCATATTAAGTTCTCTCCTTTCATCGATACATAAATTCGCGGTATACAGTTCCAACAAACATAACTACCTGCTGAACAAGAATTACAATAACAATTCCCAAGAATACTACAATGAGAATACCGAGAATCGACATTAGGGTGGTGCCCACAAACCTTCCGAAGGAATAGTCGTGAATAATGATGGTGCCCACAATCAGTATAAACGCTGTGAACAACTGCATTACGGTAACGAATATGTTAAGGAAAGCTGCTTCGCTGGAAAGTATCACATTGGAAGCCAAAGTAAATACAATGTTGGAAATAATGAGCGGAATAAGGCTGTAAGAAGTTACTATGAAGATCTCACGCATCTTACCCTTACCTTCCTGGAGTGTACATACAGCCCAGTTACATATTGTCCAAAGAAGAACAACACCGACAGTCTGAAGCAGTACAAGTAAGGAGTTAAAGCTTGTGGTGGACGGAGCTTTAAAGAGGAATCCGCTTTCTGTCTCCATTATAGTTGCAGTAATGTAATAAACAACAATTAAAATTAAACCGATAAGCACAGAACCGCGTTTTTTCTGCTTTATTTCATTAAATACGTCCGAAGGATGAAGCATAGCACGCGACATAAGCTTAATCTCGTGATTCTTTATAATAACAATGTTTTTCTTACGCTTGTAAATTATAAACGCACCAAGTACTAAAACAACACCGAGAATTATACCTGCAAGTAAGTACACGTTTTCTTCAATGAAGTTTTTACGAACGAATTCATAAGAAAGCGAGTAGGTATGATAGTCAAAACCTTCTTGGGCATATTTCATTGCATTTTCATAATCACCGGCAGCATAATAAGCTCTTGCAATACCGGAGTATGCAACCTGACAGTTACGGTCATTTTTCAGAACCTGCTCCCATTTCGGAAGCGCTGCATCATAGTCACCTGCACGGGTAAGGTTACCTGCTTCCATAAGAAGTGTGCCATGATCATTGATTTTAAACACGGTAATACACTTCTTTGTATCATCAAGAATGATTATGTCCTTTTGTGAATTAAGGTCAATAGCTGAAATCAGCTTAAATGTACCATCCTGATCGCCTGCAACTGCTGAACCTCCGGCGAAGGTGTTGAGCATATTACAGTCGTCGTCAAAAATCGAAATGTAACCTGTGCTGTTGTCATAAGTGTAGATGTAATTATCTTCACTAACGGCAAGACCTTCAACGTTAGGATAGCGATGATCGCCACGCTTTGGTATAGGATAGTGAATACTAAAAGATACAGTATCAGATTCAAGAATATTCAGACCGCCGGGGCTGAGTCTCTTAATCTGACCTTTTTCAACTGCCTTCTGTGTACGACCGGTCGCAGTGTAGATAAAGTCCTGACCGTCAACATAAAGGTCGGTAAACTGGAAAGGTAATTTACGTGTGGAATATGCATACTTCTCATCAGTCATTGTAAGCTTATCCCAAATCTGTTTAAGAAACTGTGTAACGGTTGTTGCAACGGTATTTGCACCGAAGAAACCAAGGAATTCACCTACAGGAGAATAAAGAATAGCACCGTAATATGAGCCGTCACTAAGAACGTAAATGTAGTTACTGGAGTCAACGGCAATCTTTATAGGACGGTACTTGAAATCTTCGGGAATGAGATTAGACTTCGGTAAGAGCAAAGGCTCCATAGCCAGATTACCGTCAAAATCGGAAATAAGCACACGCTGATTGTCGGTATCACAAATATACAGAAGACCATCTGTGGAAACTACAAGACTTTCTGCGTTTGCATAGTTGTAAGCAGTACCGTTTATAGGATCAACTATATCTCCGATACTTCTTAAATACTTATAATTCTTGTCAAAAATATGAACTCTTGAAGTTGTTCCATCAAGAATATAAACAACATCATTTTTGTCCACGGTTACATCGGTATAAGAAGTAATGTCAACACCTTCAAAATCCTCACTAGAGAAGGTTTTGTAGTAGTTATACATACCGGTGGCACGAACGGCATCGTTGGAACCCACAACAGCATGATTCCAGTATGTAAAAGTATCATAGGGAACGTCGCCGGTCTCTTTAATAAATCCGGTCGCAGAGGCAGGAATACATCCGATAACCATCAAAACAGCAAGGAGGACAGTAATAAAACGAACAAAATTTCTTCTCATCATAATTTCCTCCTTAACCCTTAATACCGGCGCTGCTCATAGATTCCTTAATACTGCTCTGAGAAATCATATATACAAGTATCGGAGGAATCATCATAATAACAGTAACCGCCATAGCACTACCGGAACGGGCAATACCACCGGATGTGATCTGCGACATGATAGTAGGTAAGGTTTTAAGCGTTTCACTGAAAACAGTACCATCCGGAATAGCTGCCCATACATCACGGAAACCGAAAAGTGTAAGAGTGAGCAGACAAGGCTTTACAATGGGTAAAACTATCTGCCAAAAAATTCTGAATGGTCCTGCACCGTCAATTCGCGCCGCTTCAAGCAACGCCACCGGCAGAGCACCTTCCATATACTGCTTCATAAGGAATACACCCATTGTAGAAGCAACGTGAGGAAGAATCATAACCCAGTAGGTATCAATCATTCTGGTGTAGGAATAAATCAGATAACGCGGAATACTTAGAGTATAAGCGTTAAACAAAAGTGCGAACTGAACAAGCAAAAAGATGACCTTTTTACCCTTAATTTCGCTTCGAGCAAGCACGAATGCAGCCATTGTTGCAACTACAACATAAAGGAAGGTACAAACAACAGAAACAAAAAGGCTGTTAAATATGTATCTCGAAAGCGGAACACGAAGATTGGAAAGTAATCCAGGAAGAGCAAGATAGTTTTCTAATGTGGGACGAGTAACCAAAAAGCGCGGAGGAAAAATAAGAAGCTCATCCAAAGGCTTAAAAGAGGTCGCAATAGAGTATACGAGAGGAAGAACAGAGAAAGCACCGAACGCTACAAGGAACAGTATGTAGAAAAAGTTACCGGCTTTCGAACGTGTATAACGCTTTGCCTGATTCTTTTTCGTAACTCTCATAAAAACTCGCTTGCCGGCAGAGTTATATTCTTTAGCACGAAACATTCTTTATCTCCCTCCTTTAATCATTACCCATACTGTTGATGACCTTCTTAATCAACGAGCGTGATAAAGCCATCATTATGAATAGGACAACCGACATTGCCGAAGCATAACCCATTTCATAACGGGTACCGCCAACGTCAGACAAATAAGATACTATAGTATCAACACAGTAACTTACAGAGGGATAACCTGCCATCTGTACAGCTATTGCACTAATAGAGAACGCACTGGCAATCTGCATAACGGCACTAAACAAAAGCATGTGCTGCATAGCAGGAAGTGTTATGTACCAAAGTTCCTGCCAACGGTTTCTGATACCGTCAATGGCGCCTGCTTCATAAAGCTCACCGTTAACGTTCTGAAGACCTGAAATGTTAGAAAGGAAGGATACACCCATACTTTGCCACAACTGAACAATTATAATAATCGTCGGTAGGTATTTTGCGTCAGAAAGCCAATATATAGGCTCTTGAATGAATCCCATTGAAAGCAGAGCACTGTTCATATAACCATAACTATCACTACTGAAGGCAACCTGCCAGATGAAATAGGCGTTACCTACCAGGGAGGGACAGTAGAACATAAAAGAAAGCAGTGTTCTGATAAAGGGAGAAAATTCGTTAATAAACCAAGCCAGAACAAACGCAAGAAGGAATCCTGCAGGGCCGGTAATAACTGCGAATATAAGCGTGTTCTTAACGGTTGTCATAAATATGTCGTCACCAACAAGAAGACGAACATAATTGTCTAAGCCGTTGAACTGAAGTGTCTTAATCATATCAAAATTGAAAAAGCTTAAGACCACAGATGCAAGAATAGGTAATACAGTAAACAAAATGAACAAAAGAAGGAAAGGAGCGATTAATACATAATACGGAACACTTTCTTTAAATCCCATTTGTTTACTTACAATTTTCTTAGGTTTTTTTGCCATAATTTTAGCTCCTCCCCTCTCAACTATATTCAGCAATCTTACGTTCTATTTCCTTGTTGGACTCAAATGTCCACTCAGTGAGAGCATCCTTAGGAGCGCTCTCTCCGTTAACAACGGCCCAGAATGCCTGGTCAACAGAACGTGATACATAGTAACTACCGGGAACCTCAGGAACTTCAACAATCCATTCACGCTGCTCAAGAAGAATCTTGAGGTCGTCGCGTTCCCAAGCCATATCTTCAAAGGCTTCAAGGTTTGCAGTAGTAATACGAGAAATTGTACCGATCAGAGACTCTACGTTTGTATTGTAACGTGACTGAGTTTCTGCGGAAGTCCACCACTTAAGGAATGTCCAAGCTTCAAGCTGGTTCTCAGAGGTTTCAAGAATTGAACAGCCGGTACCGGAACCGGAAATGGTACGATTGATTTCGCCGTTTTCATCCTCAACACCGGGGATAAGAGCAATGCTCCAACGACCGGTGATTTCAGGGGCAGCTTCGGCAAAAGTAGTGTACTGAGTATAAGCCATAATACCTATAGGTAATGTACCAACTCTGAAACGGTTATAGAAGCTGGCTTCAGTGGGAATCTTATACTTAGTGTACATATCTGTCCAGTAAGTAAATGCCTGAAGAGATGTGGGTGAATCCATCATACAGCGATTTCTTTCAGCGTTATAAAGCTGACCGTCTTCGCCGTGCTGCATAAGAATTGAGCAGAAGAGATTCAGACCGCCAACACCGGTATTAACGGTAGTAGCTGTGGTTATCTTTGTGTAAGGAAGATAAGAGTTCATATTGTTACGCTGAAGAACGGCAGTAACAGCGCGATATTCTTCCCAAGTATTCGGAACCTCAAGACCTAACTGCTCAAAGATATCGTGACGGTAGAACATTATGTAGAAGGATTGCTGATCTGGCAACGCATATACACCGTCTTTGTACTCATAAGGAATTGAAGCAGTATCGCCGAATCTATCAAGAACCGATTCATAATCGGGGAACTGCTGAAGGTCTACAAGTGCGCCACGTAACGCAAGGTTAACAGGTGTAGAACGAGGAAGGTGCAAAGAAAGGTCAGGTGCATTGCCGGAAAGCATACCCTTGATAATATCTGCATTAACAAGTTCAAGGTTAACGCTTACAGTGTAGCCAAGCTCCTGCTCAGCGTAAGGAACGAAGGACTCGTTGATAAGGTTATTAAGTACCTGAGCCTGGTCACGACCCCAGTTAACCCAAATTTTTATAGATTTGCTTCCCTTTTTGGAAACAGAAACTCTGCTGTAGGACTCATCAAAAGAAGCAAGGAAACGGCGGAAGCCGAATGCCATATTCTGGAAAAATCCGGATGTCTTGAAATTAAATTCAGAACCTGCGGGAATAACCTGAATCTGGTCAACAGAAAGCGCCATTGACTGCATTTCATAAAGCCATGAACTGAGCGTGGTATACTGATTATAGAAATCTGATACATAAAGATGTGAAGAATATCTCTCTTTTCTCATTGATTCAAGAACACGAGCGGTATTGTTAATAGCAGCAATAAGACTGCTTCCGTTTTGACCCGAGAGAGCCTGCATTTCAGAAACAAGATTACGGAGTTCAGTAGTGAACGCATCAATGCGTTCTTCAAACTGAGGAACGGTTCTGAAAAGCTCGTAGTCACGGTTTCTGTCGGGAGATTCACTTGTAATCATAACAATCTCAATATAGAAAGAACCGAGTTCAGAAGCAATATTCTTCAATTTATAGTACGAGGAAGCAAGATGGCCTAATGTACCGGCAAGAGAAAGTTTATGGGTACCTTTGGTAAGATAGAAATCATAAAGTTCGTCACCGTTGCCGAATTCGAAGGTTTGCCAATCGGTATCATAGTTAAACTCAAGGGTTGCACACTCTTTAAAAGGAGTTTCACCATCAATGCGAAGATGACGGTAAGAAATACCGTTAACAACCTGATCCTGCTTAAAGCTGATACCTAAATTATAAAGACCGTCTGCCGGCACATCAATGTACCAAACAATTTCTTCATTAGGCATCGACCAGTTCGCGCCACCGATATAGTTAATCTGAGAAATAGTGGAGCTGGAAGGAGAAACCTTGTTGGAAGAGTTGTCTGCGTAAGGCACAAGAGAACGTGTACTCTTGATCGCAGCCTTCTCACCCTCAACAACAGTAGGTTCTGCGGCAACACTCTTATAACCGTTTGCCTTATACTGATCTTTAATTTTAGCGTAAGTAGGAGCAACGGAATCGGGAACGGCAAGAATAACGTTGGCAATAGCCAAAGATTCAGAATCGTTATTAACAACAGTAACCGTATGCTTACCCTTTGTAAATTTGAATTCCATAGGATAAACAGAAGCACCCGAGGTATCGTAAACGGCTTTCGTCACATAATCCTCATAAGACTTCTGCTCAGGAGCGAACTGATTGCCTATATCATCAGTACGGAAATCCGATGCGTCTACCCACATTCTGGGAAGCTCAAGTTCCTGAGCTTCAACAAAGGGATATTCACCGTCGAGCAAAATACCGAAGTCAAGGTTACGTTCGGAAGAGTCAAGAAGAACATACTCAAAAGCGATGTTATACACTGCATCTGCAGGAACATCGAAAGAATAGGTTACACTTCCTTTACAGCTTTCCCACAAAAGTACATCGGTTTTACCGAATTTTTCACCTACTACAACACCACTCTCACTCTGAGAAGAAAACTCAACAGCAGGAATGATTATGTCTTCCTTAGCGGCGGGAACATCAGCGTTAGAGTTCTGATATGTAATATAGTCAGAATCATTACTCTGTGCGTTGCCGTCAGTGGGAAGAGTATCAACTGTTGCAGATGAATCGGGAGCTGTTGTTACGGTATTTTGTCCATCCTCCGGAGCTGCCATTACGGAAACGGAAGCTACGGAAATCAACATAACCATAACCATCAGCCATGCCAACATGCGTAGTGATTTCTTTTTCATTTTGCCACCCTCGTATAAAAATTTAATATTTAACACAGCGCTATAGGCTGAAAATATTAGCGAAAAAAATATTCTATATTATATAATGTATTAAACCGGATCAGTCCAGATTGAAGGGTCCTCATAATTTATCCCGGAAGAAGTATTCGAAACATTCGAAGAGGATTCAGAATTTCCGGCTGAACCGGATGAACCGTCAGAAGAACTTCCTGACGAAGAACCACCCTCAGATGAACTGCCATCAGAAGAACTTCCTGACTGAGAATCACTGTCATCACCGAAAATATCATTAATATCAAAACCATCATTATTATCGGTAGTTCCGGTAATAACAGACGAGTTTTCACTGTTTAAAGAAGAATTGTCATTATCCTCTCCACCCTGCTCCTTATTCTTATCACCGCAAGCTGCAAGAGTGAAAATCAAAAGCAAAGAGAGAAGAAAAATTCCGCTTACCTTTAATATAAAACGCATAATCATTCTCCGTTTAGTAAATTTAAACAATACTGCATCGAGTAGTTTGATGAAAAACAACTGAAAAAGTCGAAAAATGTACAAAACTCCCCAATAATGCAGAATAGTTCCTATATAGAATACAATGTTTCGCAAAATAAATCTACAAATATATACCGAATTTTATAAACAATATTACGAATTTTTGAATTTGATTTGTAGATTTTGTTAATTTAATTGACATTTTAATTAAGGAAGAGTATAATTTTAATGGTTTTTGATGTCAATATTGCACAACTCGTTTAAAAAAATCAACAAATTGGCATCACATCAAATCTTAAAATATTTTAAAATTTTAAGTTTTTCACAACTTTTTCTGAAAAAGTCAGGAGTTTTTATGAATCAGATTAAAGCAATTGATGAATTTATATACAATCAAAACCGTGATATTGCGCTGAAACTGAGCAGTAAAAGTATTTTTTCTGGTGATAATATACATACTGGCGGCAGATATCCTTATTTTGAAATATGGCTTATGCAGTCTCCGCACTGTAATTTCTCCACCTTAACAGGCAGCTTTGAAGTGTCAGAGGGTGACGTTCTGATTTTTTCGCAGGAGGACAGCAAGGAAATAACCAATGCCGACAGCAATGCAGTTTTTTTGAGTCTTCAGATTGATGCTTCTTCCTACACTGAAATTCTTCCCTTCTGTTCGCTTTTTGAAGATCACAACTTTTTTACTACACATTCCAAAACCTTTAAAAACAAGATTCCTGCTGTTAACCCCATTTCTAAGCTTATAAAAGACACTCTACAAAAAATCAGTGAGTGCTTCTCCATTAAAAGACAAGGCTATGAAATCGAAGTAATGCAGTTAAGCCTTGAAATTCTTTTAACAATTGCAAGAGAAACCAATTATCATACAAACAGCGAAAATCTCGGCTCATCGGAGTTCATCCCAAATACACATAGATCACTTAAAAAGACCATTGATTACATTGATTCACACTTAAACGAGGAACTGACTTTGGAAAAAATCTCTTCCATTGCCGAACTGAGTCCAAATTATTTTTCGAATATTTTCCGCCGACAGACAGGTGTTAAGCTGTGGGATTACATTAGTGAAAAAAGGGTTCTGCTGGCGACCCAGCTTCTTATTGAATTTCCAAATGATTCGATTATTTCAATTGCGCTTAAATGCGGCTTCAACAACTGTCCCAACTTTAACCGAGCATTTAAAAAATACACCGGACAAACTCCCAAAAAATACAAAACTTCAATTCTGAGGCAGGAGGAAACATTATGAAAAGTGATGAAAAAATCGGCAGAATACGCTATCTTGTTGATTTTCTCAACACCTGTGCAGATGAATATTATAACGGTGCTTCCCCCACCCTGTCCGACGCTCAGTATGACGCCTTGTACGATGAGCTGACCTCTCTTGAAAAGGAAACAGGCGTCATTCTTGCCGCCTCTCCCACCCAGCATGTAGGCTTCGAGGTAATTGGTGAGCTCCCTAAGGTTACACACGCCATTCCGCTGCTGAGCCTTGCAAAAACCAAAGACCCGGCAGATATTAAGGATATGCTAAACGAAAACCCAGGCTATCTGGCACTGAAAATTGACGGACTGACGGTTGAGCTGGTTTTTGAAGACGGTGTCCTCAAAGAAGCCTCTACACGTGGAGACGGCACTGTAGGTGAACTTATCACCCACAATGCAAGGGTTTTCAAGGACATCCCGAAAGTAATCCCCTACAAGGGACTGCTTCGAATAACCGGAGAAGCCCACATTGATATAAACTCTTTTGATTCAATTAACGAAAAAATTGAAAACGACGAAGAAAAATATTCCACTCCGAGAAATCTTGCCGCCGGCTCGGTAAGACAACTTGACTCCTCAGTCTGCAAAGAGCGTAATGTATGTTTTATGCCCTTTAATGTTCTGGAAGGTCTTGATGACATTACTTCGAGAAGCAAACGAATAGATAAGCTTTCAGAATACGGTTTTTCACGTATTCCCTCTGTATCGCTTAATAAAGACGACAGCATTGAAGCAATAACTGACGCCATTTACTCACTTAAAGATACGGCAAATAAGAAAGCGCTGCCTATTGACGGTATAGTATTTTTCTATGATGACGCTGTTTATTCCGCAACACTGGGCAGAACAGCACATCACTTTCGAGACGGTATTGCTTTTAAATTCGGTGACCCCCACTTTGAAACAACCCTAAAGGACATAGAATGGAGCATTTCAAGAACCGGTCAGCTTACTCCAATTGCTTTGTTTGATGCCGTTGAAATTGATAATACCGTTGTCGAGCGGGCTTCCCTTCACAATATGACCTTTGTTAAGGATTTAAAACTAAAAAAAGCAGACCGCATAATGGTTTCAAAAAGGAATATGATTATCCCGCATGTGGAAGAAAATCTCGACAGTGTCGGCAGAAGCGACTATTCCCTTGACTATCCTGAGGTTTGTCCTGTCTGCGGTAATGCAACCAATGTTCTCACCACCGTAAATAATAAACGCACTGTTGAAGTGCTTTACTGCAAAAATAACGCCTGCCCCGGCAAGAACATCAAGAAGTTTACCCACTTTGTGAGTAAGCCAGCCCTAAACATTGACGGTCTTTCGGAACAGACAATTGAAAAATTTATAAAATGCGGATGGTTAAATAAACTGAGGGATATTTTCGGTCTCTCTCAGTTTGAGGAACAAATAGTAAATATGGATGGCTTCGGCAGAAAGTCCTATGATAATCTTATAAAAGCCATAGAAAACTCACGGTCCACTTCCCTTTCCAATTTTCTTGTTGCGATGAATATCGACCTTATCGGAAAGAGCGCCGCAAAGCTTATTGAAGAACGTTTTTCCGGAAGTACTGATGAGCTTCTCACCGCAATAAACGAAGATTTTGATTTTACCGAAATTGAAGGCTTCGGTGAGATTATGAGTAATAATCTGAAAAGCTGGTTTAAAAATCAGGATAATCTTGACGAATTCATGGCAATCGCAAGCCTTCTTTCTATAAGGCAGACTGAAAAAAACATTAACACTCAGTCAAAATTCTTCGGCAAAAAAATCGTTATAACCGGAACCTTCCAAAGCTTTACCAGAGACGAGCTCACCGAAAAGCTGACAGCACTTGGTGCTAAGGTGTCCGGCTCGGTTTCAAGTAAAACCGACTATGTATTCTGCGGTGAAAACGCAGGAAGTAAATTAGCAAAAGCCAAGAGCCTGTCGGTCACGGTTTTAAACGAAGAAGAACTTTTAAAAGAGTTGTAAATATTTAAGCGCATCAACTTTTTGGTTGATGCGCTTTTAATTTTAAATTATTCTTTTGTAAGAAGCTCTGCAATCTGAATTGCGTTGGTTGCAGCTCCCTTTCTAACCTGGTCTCCGCAGCACCAGATATTAAGACCGTTTTCATCGGTAAGGTCGGGACGGATACGTCCAACAAAGACAATATCCTGGTCACTTGTTTCAAGAGGCATAGGATAAATTTCATTATCCATATCTTCTACATAACGGCAACCTTGAGCATTCGAAATCAGCTCTTTTGCCTCTTCGACACTTATAGGCTCTTCTGTGCGAACAAGCACAGATATTGAGTGAGAACGAAGAACAGGAACGCGGATACAGGTACAGCTGACCTTAAGCTCGGGCAGATGCATAATCTTTTTGCCCTCGTTTTGCATTTTCATTTCTTCAGAGGTGTAGCCTTCGGTGGTTACACCGCCGATTTTGGGAATTACGTTATATGCAATCTGATGAGCAAATACGCTGTGTTCAACATCTTCGCCCTTCATAATAGCTTCGGTCTGGTTAAGCAATTCAACAGGTCCACCTGCACCTGCTCCGGAAACAGCCTGATAGGTAGAAGCAATCATACTTTTAATTTTGCTTGCCTTATTAAGAGCATTAACGGCAGTAAGAGTAATAATGGTGGAGCAGTTGGGGTTAGAAATGATACCGTTATGCTTCTTAACATCCTCGGGATTGATTTCGGGAACTACAAGCGGTACATCGTCATCCATACGGAAAGCGCTGGAGTTATCAACAAAAACTGCACCTGCAGCTTTGATGTGAGGTGCCAACTGCTTTGCAAGAGCGTTACTGGCGGCACCTAAAACAATATCAACACCCTCAAAGGAATTCTCCCCTGCTTCTTCAACCTTGAGTATCTTTCCTGCAAAGGGAATTTCCTTGCCAACGCTTCTGGCACTTGCAAGAAGCTTTAAGTTTCCTACAGGGAAATTTCTTTCCTCTAAAACCTTTAACATTTCACGACCAACGGCACCGGTTGCGCCGAGGATTGCTAAATTATACTTTTTCATAAATTTTTCTCCTTATTTCTTTACAAAACTGCTATAAAGTACGCGTACTGCCTTTTCAAAGTCTTCGTTGCTGACACCTGCTATGATATTAAGTTCTTCACAGCTTTGTGAAATCATACGAATATTGATTTTGCTCTCTCCGAGGGCCGCAAACAGTCTGCCTGACATACCGGGCTTATAAGCCATCTTTCTGCCAACAACGGCAACAATGGCAATATCCTCGGTAACGTTTATGCTGTCGGGTTTAACACTCTTCTGAAGGTCACCCATAATGGCATAAAGACAGTCAGCAACAGCCTTGGAAGCAACAACAACCGAAACACTGTCAATTCCCGAAGGAACATATTCAACGCTGACACTGTACTTCTCAAACACCTCAAGCACCTTACGTAGGAAGCCGACCTCAGAGGACATTCCGCTTTTGGCAACGGTAACAATGGAGAAATTCTTCTTTCCTGTAATACCGGTTATAAACTGCTTATCGTTTTCATCATCGGGGAAGTTCTCCATAATAAGACTTCCTGCATCTTCGGGAGCATTGGTGTTGCGGATATTAAGAGGAATATTCTTCTGCCTTACAGGGAAAATAGTACCCTCATGAAGAACCTGCGCACCCATATGCGAAAGCTCACGAAGCTCCTCGTAAGTAATATATTTAATAGGCTCGGGATTCTCGACGATTCTCGGGTCTGCCATAAGAATACCCGAAACATCGGTCCAGTTTTCATAAACATCAGCCTCCAGTGCCGCTGCGGCAAGAGCACCTGTTATATCCGAGCCGCCACGGCTCATAATACGAATAGTACCGTTTGGCATAGTGCCGTAGAAACCGGGAATAACAACCTTGCGTCCTTCTGCAAGCTCACGGAGAAGCTCATAAGACTTTTCGGTGTCAATAGTTCCGTCTAACTTAAAACGAACCCAGTGGGCAGAGTCAACAAACTCAAAACCGAGATAATCCGCCATAAGGCGTGCCGAAAGATATTCGCCGCGGGATACAAGCTCATCCTTGGTAATACCCTTCTGAAGCTTCGCAGAAATCTTTTCAAGTTCTGCTTCAATATCGGTTTTCAGTCCGCACTCATCACGTATCTCAATATATCTTTTTGCAATCATATCAAAAACGCTATCACTGGAGACGCCGTATTTAACGTGAGCGTGGCAGAGTAAAAGCAGGTCTGTGATTTTGTGGTCGTCGGAAAAACGCTTACCTGCGGCAGAAACAACTACCACTCTGCGAGACGGGTCACTCTCAACAATTGATTTAACCTTTGCAAACTGAGTTGCATCGGCCATAGATGTACCACCAAATTTAAGGACTTTTAACATTTTAATACCCCTTTATATTTCAGAAATTCCGGCTATAAAGCATTCCTTGCCGGCGCTTAACGCTTCCCTGCAGAACTTATGCATTTCGGCTACCGAGACAGCCTCGGTAACAACACCATTACCGCACACTTCTTTTTGCAGGTTAGAAAACCAATCACTATTATAATCGGTTCTGACATAATATTTGTGAATAGTATCTGAATTATCAATAACCGGAACATTCATAGTATTGTTATACGCTTTTTTAAGACCGCCGGCAACATCGATACAATCTTCAACTACAGTATATGCAGTAGGATATCTTCCTGCCCCGTAACCGTAAAAGCTCTCTCTTCCCACATGCTCTGCTTCAAAGGTTATAAGGTTTAAATTGGAGTGAACGGACGCCTCAAGTGCCTTTTCACTTACAAAGGTAGGTTCAACAAAAATTGAAACGGAATTCTTATTGTCGTATGCAAAGCCCATTAGCTTGCAAACTCTGTTTTGTAACTCACAAATGCTTATATCCGAATCCTTTATATATCTTATACCTGCAACATCAACCTTTTCCTTGTCAATAACAGCAGAAAAAGCGATATTGGCAGATAATACAACCTTGCAAAGTGTATCAATGCCGTCAATATCGGCACTGGGGTCTCTTTCGGCGTAACCAAGATTCTGCGCAGTTTTAAGACAATCGGCAAAATCAGCTTTGTCGGTGTGCATAGCGTCAAGAATGTAGTTTGAGGTGCCGTTCATAATACCGCTAACTTCACAAATCTTTGCACAGCGTGCGGCACGTTCAAGATTAACAAGCCACGGAATTCCGCCGCCTACAGCAGCAGTATATCTCAGCGCCACGCCGTTTTCTTTGGCAAGGGTTGTCAGCTCTTCGTAATAGGTGCTGACAAGCAGCTTGTTTGCGGTTATGACATTCTTACCGTTCTTAAGAGACTCAGTAATAAATTCGTAGGCAGGATGAAGACCGCCAATTACTTCAACGACCGTGTCAACCTCTTTATCATTAACTATCTCTTTGAAATCGGTTGTGGATACAGCAGTCAGTCCCTGATGCTCAACAACATCCAAAACATATTTTACTGTAATTTCGCAGTGCGGAGCTAAAATGTCATATACACCCACACCCACTGTACCAAATCCAAGAATTGCAACATTCATAAATTGTACCTCTTTCAAAAACTGTCCGTCACTGAAGAACAGTTTTTATATTTCATAAAAAATCCTTATTAATAATTTATCATAACAAAGCCTAAAATGCAACTGCAAATTTGAAATATCGTCATTTTGGATAAAATAAATCAAAATTTCTTTGTGTCTTATTGCGAAACAGAGAACAAACTGTGCGTCATTGGAGGACACAAATAATAATGCCGCAAAATGCGGCATTATATATACTGTTTTTATTTAACAGAGAAGCGGTAAACAGTCTTACTGTAGAACTCCTCACCTGCTCTAAGCACAGGACTGGGGAAATAACTAAAGGAAGTTGCATTGGGAAAATTCTGGGTTTCAAGACAAACCGCACTGTGCCTACCATAATGGGCACCGCCTTTACCAGCGTTATAGTTGGTAACGTTACCGGTATATATCTGAACACCAGGCTGGTCGGTAAAGCACTGAAGCAAAATACCTGTATCCTTGCAGTAAAGCTGTGCCACCTCTTTAAAATCACCCTTCTGCATAGAAAGCACAAAGTTGTGGTCAATACCGCCTGTCACTTTAATATCCTCATATTCGCTATGCAGGCGTTCATCAAGACTCTCATGTGTACGGAAGTCCATATCGGTACCGCGAACAGGTACGATAGTTCCGTCAGCAAGACACTTCTCGTCCCCTCGGCAGAACGCTTCGGCAGAAATCTGAAGCGTGTGATTGTATACCGGCTTTTCGGTAATTGCACCGTTGAGATTAAAATAAGCGTGATTGGTGAAGTTAACAACGGTATCTGCGTCAGAAACAGCCTTATACTCAATGGACAAATCATTATCTTCTCCTAAAGTAAAGCTTACTTCGAACTTGAGATTACCGGGGAAGCCTTCTTCGCCGTCGGGAGAAAAATAAGACATTCTCAGTGTTTCACCGTCTACAAATGCATCAAACATACGAAGATTAAATCCAACATTACCGCCGTGAAGATGGTTGGGACCGTTATTGGTTGCAAGGGTATATTCCTTGCCTCCCAGTGAAAATTCACCCTTTTCAATGCGGTTGGCAAATCTGCCGATGGTTGCTCCCATATAAGTAATTGCTCCCTCATATGCCTCAACGTTGTCAGCACCAAGAACAACGTCGGTGAGAACACCGCCTTTATCGGGAACGTTTACAGCAACGATATGAGCGCCAAAATCTGTGATATAAACAGACGCCTTTCCGTTATCCAGTATAAAAAGCTGGGTTTCGGTTCCGTCCTGTGTTTTTCCGAAGCTGCGTACAGAAATCATAATATAACCTCCAAAGATATAATAAGTTTATTTTAATGCGACTTTAAGTCTATGTCAACGGTTGCGGAAATTTTTTTCTTATTTAACTTTTTATCAATGTGACGTTGTCTTCGCTTTTCTTTTTGTTTTTTAAGAGCTATCTTTGCATGTTCCAGCTCATCCTGAAGCACTTTGAGTGTTTTTTGGTCCCTTGGAAACAATACCTTAAGTAGAAATATCGCAATAATAAGGGTGATGATTTTCTCAGGAGTAAAGGGAGCCCACAGCATGCTCATATACGCCGTTCCCACCACCGTCATCCAGGTGATGCCAAAATATGTGCCGAGTGCAAAGAAAATGTAGCTCCAACCGTTTGTAATAAGCCATCCAATTAAAAAGCAAATAAGAAAATGCGGATTAAGAAAAAACATAATCCACTTCTTTAAAAAATTTGATATTCTTTTCTTATTTTCCAAAAACCAATTTTTAATCTTTCGCAAAAATTTTCCCCTTTTGTTTTTTATTTTACATTATACCACAAAGCTAAGCAAAAATCATCTACTAAATTCAGTTAAATAAAAGAATTTATTTGATAAATTTACCTTTTATATTTTTATCCTATCAGAACACAATAATAATGCAAACGCAAACAAAACAGAAAAGGAGTGAATATGAAATGTCTAAGAAAAATGTAGTTCCCGAGGCTAAAGAGGCTCTCAACCGTTTCAAGATGGAAGCTGCAAACGAAGTAGGCGTTAACCTCAAGCAGGGTTACAACGGTGATCTCACTTCCAAGCAGGCAGGTTCTATCGGCGGTCAGATGGTTAAGAAGATGATCGAATCTTACGAAAACAGCATGAAATAATTAACTGATACGCGACTTTAAGATAAAGGTGCCTTGTCTAAACCAAGTGTTTGATAGGGCACTTTTTTCAAAAAACTCATTTTAAAAAATACACGGAGGTGTAGATATGTTTGACAAAATTTGTCTGGCACTGGTAATTATCGGTTCTCTCAACTGGGGATTAGTCGGTTTATTCCAGTTTGATGCTGTGGCGTGGTTGTTTGGCGGCAGTGCATCACTCATCAGCAGAATAATTTATATCGTTATTGCGCTTGCCGGTGTATGGTGTATATCTTTACTGGTAAGAAGCTTCACAAACAACGACGAGCACGCAGCAGCAGCTCATCATTAAATAAAAAAAGACTGTATTTTGAAATTTAAAATACAGTCTTTTATTATGCGATTTAGTTGATTAACTCCGAAGAAAAGTCCAAGCCATCTTCAAGGACATATACGTCAAGCTCACCGACGATATCGGTGCGGTAAACCTTTATTTTTTCAGAATACAAACGGCTTAGAACCGACGAGTCAGGATGTCCGTGCTCATTTTTCAGTCCCACTGATATTACAGCATATTTTGGTGAAGCGGCTTTAATAAGCTCAAAAGAGGTTGAGGTATCACTGCCGTGGTGTCCAACCTTCAAAACATCACAATCAAGGTCAATACCGTAATCAATAATTTCGTTCTCCAGTTCTTCCTCAGCGTCAGCCATCAAAAGAAACTTAATGTTACGGCATTTAGCCATAACAACTACTGAACGGTTGTTTTCGTCTTTATTTTCAGGATTATAATAAAGCACAGTAAGTCTGAAATCGCCTACATTAACCGCAAGACCCTGTGTAGCAGTAGTAAAGCGAACTCCCGCCTTTTCTGCAGCGCTGTTAACTTTAGAAGCCGCACTGTATGTATTATCTTCGGGATTTGGAAATTGCGGCATAACGACATTCAGAACAGGAAACTCTCTTAAAACATCTACAGCACCGCCGGTATGGTCAGTATGCCAATGTGTAAGAATTAAGGCATCAAGTCCTTTTACGCCGTTCTGCTTTAGCGAACGGATTATATCAGTGCTTTCCCCGTCTCCGGTATCTACAAGAACGTATCTGCCGTTACTGCGGATAAGAACTGCATCGCCCTCGCCCACATTAAGAAAAGTAACACAATCGCTCTCAGTGTCAGACACAGCTCCTCTGCCGAAAAGTTCCTGAACAGAAAGTATATACGGACTGTCAATAAACAGCGAAACAAAAAGCGGAGCCAATATAATAACAAGAACAGCATTGATAACTGCTCGAAATATTTTGTTTGGGGATTTACTCTTCACGTGACTGTCTTTCCATCCATTCCGCAGCAGAAATGAGTACCTGTCTGGGTTTAGCCCCCTCATAAGGACCGATTATCCCACGAGCCTCCATCTGGTCAATAATTCTTGACGCTCTGCCGTAGCCGAGCTTAAGTTTTCTCTGAAGCAGTGAAGTAGACGCCTGTCCGATTTCCACAACAACCTTGATTGCCTCAAAAAGCATCGGGTCTTCATCCCCTGCACCGTCATTGTCATCGCCAGCAGAGCCGCCTTTACCCTTTTTCTGAGCAACGGCAAGTCTTTCGATTTCACCCTGAATTTCTTCGCTGTATTCAGAAGAACGGTTGCCTTTGACAAAATCAACTACCTTTTCAACCTCTTCATCACTGACAAAACAACCCTGCAAACGTGCAGGCTTTGAGGCACCCACAGGATTAAATAGCATATCGCCTCTGCCCAGCAGTTTTTCAGCGCCGCCTATATCAAGAATGGTACGGCTGTCTATCTGAGAAGCAACTGCAAATGCAATTCTGGTGGGAACGTTTGCCTTGATTACGCCGGTAACAACGTCAACCGAGGGACGCTGTGTAGCAATAAGCAGGTGCATTCCTGCGGCACGAGCCTTGGCGGCAATTCTGTTTATAGAATCCTCCACCTCACCGGGAGCCGTCATCATAAGGTCGGCAAGCTCGTCGATAATAATAACAATCTGAGGTAATTTCTGCAGTTCACTATCCAGCTCGCAGAGTCGGTTAAAGCCTACAAGGTCTCTTACATTGTTATCGGCAAAAAGGCGGTAACGCCTTTCCATTTCGGTTACAGCCCAGCCCAGCGCACCCGAAGCCTTTCTCGGGTCGGTCACAACGGGAACGAGCAAATGAGGAATTCCGTTATAAATACCAAGCTCAACCACCTTCGGGTCAATCATAAGGAGCTTTACTTCATCGGGAGCAGCCTTATAGAGAATACTCATAATAATTGAGTTGATGCATACAGATTTACCCGAACCTGTTTGACCTGCAATAAGACCGTGAGGCATTTTTGCTATGTCGGTAACTATGGGGTTGCCTGCAATATCCTTACCCATAGCAACGGTGAGCTTACTTTTCGAATTATTAAATGCGGAAGATTCTATAATTTCCCTTACGCTTACAGTATTGCAGACCTTGTTAGGTACTTCAATGCCCACAGCTGCTTTATTAGGAATAGGCGCTTCGATACGCACTCCGGCTGCCGCAAGGTTCAAGGCAATATCATCGGCAAGGTTGGTAATTTTACTGATTTTTACACCGGCACAAGGCTGAAGCTCATAACGTGTTACTGTGGGACCTCTGCTGACATCCATAATTCTCGTTTCAACGCCGAAGCTTTTAAGCACTTCTACAAGCTTAGTTGCAGTTGACTCAAGCTCAGTTTTAACCGAAACGGTACTGTCACTCTTTGCTTCATTGAGCAATGAAATAGGCGGATATTGATAACCCTCTTCTTCTGTTACAGCCATAGTGTCAGCAATTTCCTCGGCAACACTTTCTATTTCGGCGGCAGTCTCTTCTGCAGTCAGTTTTATTTTCTCGGGAGTCTCCTCAGCCTTTTCACACTCATCATATTCCACATCAATAGAAGCAGACTCTTTGATTTCCGGCAAAAGAGGAGCGTCGGACTGACCGTTTTTGCAGGCTTCAACAAGACGCTTTTGCTTATCACTCAAAGGAAGCTCATCATCCTCAACGAGTGCATCGTCAACCGGGAGGTCAACAAATTTTCTTTTACGCTTCTCTTCCCTTACCTCTTCAAAGGTTTCCTTTGCTTTTCTTCCCACAGCGCTGACAGGCTTCTTTGCACTTTTGTAAAGTCGGGCAACACTGGTGCCGGTCATTATCATAATTACAGCAAACAGCAGAATTATCATAATAATAACAGCACCTATTTTCTCGAAAAGCTGACACAAAGCATTACCGAAAAGCGCACCGAAAACGCCGCCGTTTTTCCACGAAGCAGCAGTAAACACATCTGCTATGTGCCTGCCGTAGCCCACAATATCCTTTGTGGCAAAAACATCGGCAGCAGCACCGACAAAATAAAGCAGCAAACCGGCTTCAATGGCTTTAAGCTTTACGGCGGCTTTAAGCTTGTCCAGTGAATAGGCTATTGTAATAACGATTATGTAAACAGGAAAAAGAAAGGCGGTGATACCGAACATTCCAAAAACTATGTTATGCAGACTGAGCCACAGCTTTCCCCCCGGATAAATCGCCAGAGCAAAAAGAAAAATTGAAAAGGCAAACCAAACAACCGCCGTCAGTTGGTTTACCGATGGCTGTTGCTTGGTGTTTTTCTTAGTGCTTTTTGTTGTTTTCTTTTTATTATTTGCCATATTGCACCCCTTAAAGAGTAAATAAATTATTTGTTATTCAGCATCGAATAAAGCTTTTCAATAGCATCGGACAATGAGCCCAGCGAATTAATAAGCCCACCTTCCACTGCCCCTTTACCATCGAGAACAGAGCCTACATCGGTGACCATTTCTCCTGTATTCATAAGAAGTTCTGTGAAAGTTTCCTTTTCAATATCCGAATTCTTTACCACAAAATCAGTAATTCGCTCCTGCATACGCTTAAAATGATTAAGCATCTGCGGTACACCAATTACAAGACCGTTCATTCTCACAGGATGAACAGTCATAGTTGCAGAAGGAGCTATAAATGAATAATCCGCCGAGACAGCAAGAGGAACACCTATAGAATGTCCGCCGCCCAGCACCAGTGATACTGTAGGCTTTTTCATTCCCGAAATCAGTTCTGCAATAGCAAGACCAGCTTCAACGTCGCCGCCTACAGTATTTAGAATAATAAGAAGTCCTTCAATTTCAGGGTCTTCCTCAATTGCCACAAGCTGTGGAATAACATGCTCGTATTTAGTAGTTTTGGTCTGCTCAGACAGCACCATATGACCTTCAATTTCACCGATAATCGTAAGACAATAAATACGGTGATTATTTTTTGAAAGGGTCACTGAACCCATATTTTTCAGTTGCTCGTAAAAGCCTTGGTTGTTTTTTTCCTTATTATCGGACATAATATCAATCCTCCGATAATATTATCGGAAAATTACATAAAATTATTATACTATTTTCACAGAAATTTTTCAAGACCCTGTGTAAAGATGCTATATTTATTTTTTTATTGTTTTTTTAAGGGTATTATGGTATACTATTTAATATTGAAAATCAATGTAAGACCGATTTGGAGGTTTCATTATGTCAAAAAAAGTTATTATAACCAGTGACAGCACAACAGATTTAAGCGCAGAACTGATTGAGCGCTACAATGTGCAGATTTTACCCCTTGGCATTACTCTCGGCGGAAAGCTGTATAGAGACGGTATTGACATTTGCCCCGAACTTATTTACGAGCATTATGCAAAAACCGGTGAGCTTCCCAAAACTTCTGCAGTTAATGTTGAAGAGTGTATAGATTTCTTTAAGCCCTTTGTTGATGAAGGATATGCAATAGTCCACTTTGCAATCAGTTCCGAAATGTCCTCCACCTACAATAACTGCCGTCTTGCCGCAATGGAATTTGAGGATGTATATGTCGTTGACACAAAAAATCTTTCCACCGGCGGCGGATTGCTCGTTATTTCTGCAGGAGAAATGGCATTAAAGGGTCTTGAGGCAAAAGAAATTGCCGAAAAGTGCGAAGAGCTTTCTACAAGAGTTGACGCTTCCTTCGTTATAGACAATCTTGAGTTTCTCCACAAAGGCGGACGCTGCAGCTCTCTTGAAGCCTTCGGCGCAAATCTTTTGAAGCTCAAGCCCTGCATTGCAGTTCGTAACGGCAAGATGGGCGCTATTAAAAAATACCGTGGAAAATTCGGTTTAGTACTCAAGGAATATATAAACGATATGATTGGCGATGCTTCCGACATTGAGCTTGACAAGATATTTGTCACCCATGCAGGCTGTGATGAAGAAATCTGCAAGGAATGTGTTGAGCTCGTTAAATCCCTTGCTCCCTTTAAGGAAGTATTTTTCACAAGAGCAGGCTCAACAATTTCCGCCCATTGCGGACAGAACACTCTCGGTGTGCTCTTCATTCGCAAATCAAAGGTTAATTAGCCTGTCACAAACGAGGTGCTTCGCATATAATAAAAGCAGGAGCGCCTGAGGATATCCTGTTTTGTCGGCGGTAATGATTCGTTATCCACAGAATTACCGACTTATAGCTCCTTGAATATATAAAAATACCCGGAGATATTCCGGGTATTTTTTTGCAGTTATTCAGGCTTATGATATGTGGGAACGAATTTCTTGACCCAGTCTCTGATATCCTCGCCCTCGTCATAAATATGCTCTTTATGCTCGTCAAGGCTGTTTAAAAACTCCTCTTCATCAAAGTCAATGGGTCTGCCGATATAAATAAGCTTATTATCGGTTTTTGTAAGACCTTCTTCGCTCATAAGAAGTTCTTCAAACTTCTTTTCGCCGGGACGAAGTCCGGTAAATTTAATATCAATATCTACATAAGGCGTATATCCCGAAAGGCTGATGAGATTTTCAGCCAGGTCAATGATTTTAACCGGCTCACCCATATCAAGAACAAAGATTTCTCCGCCCTTAGCGCTTACTCCCGCTTTAAGAACAAGGGAGACAGCCTCGGGAATGGTCATAAAGTATCTGATTATTCCGGGGTCGGTAACCGTAACGGGTCCGCCCTCTGCAATCTGTTTTTTAAAGAGAGGAACAACACTTCCGTTACTTCCCAGCACATTGCCAAAGCGTACTGCAACATAATCGGTCTTGCTCTTTTTGTTATAGGCTTGCACAACCATTTCGCACATACGCTTTGAGGCACCCATTATATTAGTAGGATTAACAGCTTTATCTGTGGAAATGAGTACAAAGCGTTCAGCACCGTATTTATCAGCGGCACGAACGGTTTTCAGTGTGCCGAAAACATTGTTTTTAATTGCTTCGTTGGGACTGTCCTCCATTAAAGGTACATGCTTGTGTGCAGCGGCATGATAAACAATATGAGGGCGGAGTTCTCTGAAAATCTGCTCCATTCTTCTGGTATCTCTTACCGAGCCGATACGAACATCTAAATTAAGGCTCGGGTAGGTGCGCCGAAGTTCATTTTGAATGTCATAAGCATTATTTTCATAAATATCAAAAATAACCAGTTTCTCAGGCTTGTTAGCAGCAATCTGACGGCACAGTTCACTGCCTATTGAGCCGCCGCCACCCGTAACAAGAACGGTTTTGCCAGCAACATAACCCATAACATCCTCAGTTTCCAGTTTGATTGGGTCTCTGCCCAGTAGGTCTTCAATTTCTACATTACGAATATTCTTTGCATTAATATCTCTTGCTGATTCAATCTGATAAACCGATGGGAGAGTTTTAAGTTTGCAGCCAGTTTTCTGACAGATTTTTAGAATTTTTGATTTTTCTTCTGCGGGACAGGACGGAATGCAGAAAATAATAATATCTATATTTTTTTCTTTTGCAAGGCCGATAATTTCATGCCTTGTACCTAAAACAGGAACGTTGTTAATTAGCAAGCCTTTTTTATGAGGATCGTCATCAATAAGACAAACAGGGGTTGCACCGCTGTAATAGGCACTTTCGTGCATATTGTTAAGAAGCAACGAAGCACCGTCACCTGCACCGATAATCATAATATTACCGTTAACCTCGCTCTTGGTCTGTTTCTTTTTACGGTGGCTGATTCTGAGAACAGCCCTGATAGCAAAGCGCTCAAGAACAACAAATACCAAAATAAAGAATGGGGCAGAAATAAATACTGAACGAGGGAAAACAGCATCCATACCATCATTTTTTGTATAAGCGGAAAAAATAAAGCACACTGCAAAACTAAATACAGACGCAATAAAGGATGATATGGCGAGAATGCCGATTTCTCTGAGTCCTGCATAGTGCCATATAGTCCTATATAGCCTCATTAACCAAAATACAGCTATAAAAATAAGCACAACCAACGGCAGTACTAAAAGCGTACTTTTGGCGATATCGGGATTATCTGCAAAATAAAGAGAAATAGAGTCAACTCGAAGATAAAGTGCAAAAAGGAACGAAAAAGCTACAATGACCGCATCTACCAATATTAAGGTAAGAACTCGCATTAATTTCTTCAAAACGTTCACACAAATACCTCTTTCATATAATAATACAATTCTATAGTAACACAGATAAAAATTTTTTTCAAGATAAAAATAAAGGCAAGTACCGCTTGCCTTATTTAAACAATATTTTTTTGGATAAAAGGAATATACATGCCGCCCCCGCCATATTCAGAATAAGGTCATCTATATCACATACACCGGTCATCATAATAAGCTGTAAAAATTCTATTATAACAATAAGCAGAATAATAAAAACAGTGAAAAATAAGGGTCTCCTTAATTTCAAAAAGAAGTAAGGCACAAAAAAGCCTAACGGCATAAACGCCGCAAAATTACCTAAGAGATTGACAAATAACGGATACAGTGTAACAGCACCGGATAAGTACCCTCTGATATAAAGAATAACGGTAGCGGAGGGAATAAAATTAATGTTTTCTGAAATATAATCCCTTAAATTTTCAAAATATCCTGCATGAAACAGATTAAAGCTTCGTCCGTAATAGTCGGCAAAAAACAGAAAATAACACAGCAGCACACTGTAAAAAACAAATGCTGTGCCGAGAACAACACGAAGCTTTACTCTGTTCATTTTATTCTCTCCCCGTATAATTAATCTAATTCAATAGCTCCGGTATAAAGTTTATGGTATGTGCCTTTTTGAGCGAGCAGGTCATCGTGGTCGCCGCGTTCAATAATTCTTCCCTGCTCCAGAACCATAATTGCATTGGCATTGCGAACAGTAGACAGACGGTGAGCTATAACAAAGGTAGTTCTGTTCTTCATAATTCTGTCCATACCGTGTTCAATATGTCTTTCTGTTCTTGTGTCAACCGAACTTGTTGCTTCATCAAGCACCAGTAAGGGAGCCTTTGAAAGCGCCGCTCTTGCAATGTTAAGAAGCTGACGCTGTCCCTGAGATAAGTTGTCGCCGTCACCCTCAATAACGGTGTCATAGCCGTTTTCCAGTCTCATAATAAAGGAATGGGCACTGGCAATCTTTGCCGCATCCTCAACTTCGCTGTCGGTTGCATCAAGTCTTCCGTAGCGGATATTTTCTCTGATTGTTCCCGTGAAGAGGTGGGTATCCTGAAGAACCATTGCGATATTACTGCGTAGGAAGTTTTTATCGTAATCCTTAATGTCAAAGCCGTCAATGGTTATACTGCCTTCATTTGTGTCATAAAAACGGTTAAGCAGATTGGTTATGGTGGTCTTACCTGCACCCGTTGAGCCTACAAATGCAATCTTCTGACCCGGCTTTGCATAAAGGGAAATACCGTGAAGCACCTTTTTCTCAGGAAGATAACCGAAGTCAACTTCCCTCAGTACAACCTCGCCCTTAATGGTAGTGGTTAGTTTTTTGCCACTGCCCTCGTATTCGCTTTCCATATCCATTATGCCGAAAACTCGCTCTGCTCCCGCAAGGGCGGCAAATACGGTGGACATCTGCATTGAAATATTGTTAATGGGCATTGCAAACTGTCTTGAATAACCTGCAAAGACAGTCAGCGCACCGGGAGTAAATCCTGTCAGCACCATAAGAATACCACCCACACCCACAGTAACACCGTAGGAAATCTGACTGGTATTGCCCATAATCGGTCCCATTATTCCGCCGTAAAACTGAGCTTTGAACTGTTTGTCACGAAGCTCATTATTGAGAAGCGAAAACTCTTCTACACATTCATCTTCGTGGTTAAATACCTTAACTACCTTCTGACCGTTAACCGTTTCCTCGATGTAGCCGTTAACAGCACCGAGAGCCGCCTGCTGACCGCCGTAAAACTTTGAGCTGGTCTTACCTATCAAACCGCCGAGTTTAGCAAAAATCGGCACAAAGGCAACGGTAATTAAAGTGAGTATCCAGCTCGTGGAAATCATAAAGGTAAAGGTTCCCACAAGGGTGATAAACCCTGAAAACACCGAAACAAGGGAGTTATTGAGCATAACGTCAATATTATCAACGTCGTTTGTAAAACGGCTCATTACCTCTCCTGTGGGGTGAGAATCGAAATAAGAAACCGGAAGGGTCTGCATTTTTTTGAATAAATCAGTTCTTATTTTCTCAACCGAGTTCTGAGATACACAGAGCATTAAGCGGGTCTGAATATAGGTAGCAAGAATACCTACAAGGTAAATCGAAACAAGAATAACAAGAGCAATAATAATATACTCTCCTACCCTTGCATTTTCCCCCGCTATTTTGCCGATAACACTGTCTGCCGCTTTTTCCATAGTACTCATAGAAAAATCAGCACTCGGGTTGATTTCGAGAGTAATTCTGTTAATTACGGGTGCTAACATATAGGAGCCTATAAGACTCGTTACGGTAGAAATCACCATAGCAACTGCAACAAAAACAAGCAGTACTTTATATTTTCCTACATAAGAAAGCAGTCGCATAATGGTCTTGCCAACATTCTTAGGCTTTCCTTTAGCGCCTCTGTGTCCGTGCGGTCCACCCCTGAGAGATGTGCCGTGAGAAACGGCAGTGTACTGTTCTTTGAGTTTTTCTAAACTTCTTGCCATATTCTCACGCCTCCTTCATCTGGGTCTGAGACTGGTAAATCTCTCTGTATTCGGTGTTATTTTCCATAAGAGAGTCGTGAGTACCCACACCTGTAATCTCGCCCTCGTTCATAACAACAATCATATCCGCATTCATAACAGAGGATATACGCTGAGCGATTATTATCTTGGTAGTTCCCGAAAGAGTCTCGGCAAACGCCTTTCTTATCATAGCCTCGGTTGCCGTATCAACAGCGCTTGTGGAGTCATCAAGAATAAGAATCTTCGGTTTTTTAAGCAGCGCTCTTGCAATGCAGAGTCTCTGCTTTTGTCCTCCCGATACATTGGAGCCGCCTTCCCCGAGGGAAGTATCATAGCCGTCCTTAAAGCTGCTTACGAATTTATCTGCCTGAGCGCTCTCTGCCGCAGCTCTTATTTCCTCAACGGTTGCTTCCATATCGCCCCAGCGAAGATTATCCTCAATGCTTCCCGAGAAAAGAACGTTTTTCTGGAGCACCATACCAACGTCTTCTCGCAGGTTATAGAGGCTATAATCCTTTACATTGACCGAGTCAATGAGAATTTCACCCTCATCACAGTCATAGAGTCTCGGCAGCATTGAAACAAGTGTAGTTTTTCCGCAACCGGTTGAGCCGATTATACCAACGGTACTGCCACCCTCTATTTTCAGATTAATATTACTGAGCACCTTATCGGTACTGTTTTTATAATAGCGGAACATTACGTTCTTAAACTCTATGTCACCCTTTTCGATACGCTTATTCGGGTAAGCCGCATTATCGTCATTAATCTCAACCTTTTCATGGAGTACCTCTTTTATACGCTTTGCAGAAGCGAGAGCACGGGAAGACGTAATAAGCAAAAAGGTTATCATCATAAGGGACATAAGAATCTGGGTTACATAGGTAATAAATGCAGAAAGGTCGCCTACAGGCATACTGCCGCCCAGCACCATTTTGCTTCCGAACCATACAACGGCAACTATTGTCAGATTCATAAAAAGCGTATTCATAGGCTGCATAAAAATAACAACCTTCATAGCAGACATACCCGCTTTTTTAAGAGCAGCGTTTGCCTTGCTGAACTTTTTGCTTTCGTGCTCTTCCCTCACAAAGGATTTTACAACACGCTGATTAGAAATATTCTCCTGAACTGTATTATTAAGTCCGTCAATTCTTGCCTGCATTTTCTGGAAGCGTGGGAAGCCTACCGAAATAAGCAAGCCGATACCAATCAGCATAAGCGGTATGGAAACTGCAAAAACTGTGGCAAGGCCGGGGTTTAAGGACACAGCCATAATAAGTGCTCCTATAAGCATTCCGGGACTTCGAAGCGCCATACGCAAAAGCATATTAACAAAGTTCTGAAGCTGAGTAACATCGTTTGTGGTTCTCGTTACAAGTGAGCCGGTAGAGAACTTATCAATATTCGAAAAAGAAAAGCTCTGTATCCTTTTATAAATATCACGGCGGATATCACTTGCAAAGTAAACGGCAGATTTGGCACCGAAATATGAGCCGCCTACACCGCCTAACATCATAACCACTGCAACGCCTACTATCGCAAGGCCTATGCCTATACTGTTTTGCACAGTAAGGTTACCTTCTTCCGCAAGATTGATTATACGGGAGAGAAAAAAAGGCATAACAACCTCACCGATAACCTCAACTATCATACAAAGAGGTCCGGTGATAAAGTAAACAATATACGGCTTTATATACTTAAACCAGTATTTCATTACACATTTTCCTTTTCAAAAAATTACCATAATATTTTATCAAACAAAGGTTTAAAATTCAATAGTAATAATATCAAATTTACATATATGTCACAAAATAACTCCCGTGAATATAATAGAAAGAAAGGAGTTTTTTTATGAATGATATTATTCCCTATGCAGAGCAGATGTTAGGTAATTACACCGACTACAGTGATATGATGAACAACGACGCCTTTTTGCCCTCATTTTTAGGCAAGAATATAGGTCGCTGGATGAAGGTAGAGCATTATCTCGGAAACAACATAGAGACACATATAGGCAGACTTTTTAAAGTGGGTATTGATTTCCTTGTTCTGCAATTAAACGCTGAGCGTCCCACAACGGTCGTCTGCAATTTAAAGGACATTAAATTCATCACAATTATTTATGACACAAATAAAAACTCCCTAAATTAAGGGAGTTTTATTATTTTGCAAGAAGTTCTCTTGCAGAGGCAAGAACGGTCTCGCTTACATTGGTGCCGCCCATAATTCGGGCAATCTCATTTACCCTTTCTTCATCTTCGATATGGGTAACACCTGTATAGGTTCTTCCCTGCTTTTCTTCCTTTATAATCAGCAGGTGGTGGTTTGCGGCAACTGCGATTTGCGCAAGATGAGTAACGCATATAACCTGATGGCTCTGCGCAACCTTTTTAAGCTGAACTGCAACCCTGTCGGCTGTTCTGCCGCTTATACCCGAATCAATTTCATCAAAAATAAGGGTATCAACCTCATCCTTTTCGGCAAGAACACTTTTAATGGCAAGCATAACTCTGGACAACTCTCCGCCCGAAGCGATTTTCGAAAGGGCTTTGTTGCTTTCTCCTGCATTGGCAGAGAAAAGGAACTGGATTTCGTCACAGCCGACCTTTGAGTATCTGCCCTTGTTTTGCTGAACTGTGAGACAAACACCCGGCATATTAAGGCTATATAGCACCTCTTTTACTTCTTTTTCAAAGCTCTGAGCCGCTTTTCTTCTGGTCTCACTAAGTTTGTCGGCGGCGTCAATTAAGCGTTCCTGAGCAATAACAAGCTGGTTTTCAAGGCGCTCTATTTCCTCATCATTAAATAAAATGGTGTTAAGTTCTTTTTCGGCATCAGCCAAAAAGGAAAGCATTGCGGTTTCGTCTTTACCGTATTTTGGCGAAAGATTTTTAAGGAAAGAGAGTCTGTCCTGAATTTTTTCTACATCATAATCACCGGAAGAAAGCGAGTCAATGCGCTTTTCAATTCCTTCTGTACATAAATTCACATTTTCAAGGGCTTCAAGGAGCTTTTCGTATTCATCACTTAGTGAATCATCCCCCAGAACGGATACAGAGTGAACGGCATTTCTGAGCATAGTCACTGCACCGCTTGAGTCGTCATTGTCCTTAAGACTTGAAAGAACAGAATTTAAATCCTTTATTCTTTTGTCAACATTTTTTGCAATGCTGAGCCTTTCTTTTAATTCTTCCATTTCACCCTCAACAAGGGCGGCGTCGGTAAGCTCCTTTATCTGAAATTTAAGAAGGTCGATTTTGCGCAGCTTTTCATCCTCGTCCATTTCCTTTTCACGAAGTGAAGAGCGAATGGAATTGAATTCCTTAAAGCAGGCTTTATATGCTTCCTGCTCTTTTTCATTCTGTGCAAGTCTGTCAAGATAGAGAAAATGATTATCGGGATTAAGAAGAGCCTGATTGTCGTGCTGACCGTGAATGTTGATTATCTGCGGAGCAAGGCTTTTTAAAAATGAAGCTGTAACCGGAACACCGTTTATCTTTATGTAACCCGAGCCCGATAGACTCAGCTTTCTTTCGATTATGTAATTTCCGTCCTCGTCAGCCGAGATACCCATTTCGTTCAGCTCATTATTTACACTGTCAGGCAATGAGCAAAATACAGCCGAAACAAAGGCACAGTCACAGCCGCCACGAATAAGCTCCTTAGAGGTACGATACCCCAGTACGGCAAAAATAGCGTCGATAATAATAGATTTACCTGCGCCTGTCTCACCGGTAAGCACATTAAGACCGGTTGAAAACTCAATACCGGCCTTTTCTATTACAGCTATATTTTCAATATGCAAAAATTTAAGCATAAAAGGTCATTCCTTACACATAGTCAGCAGTCTTTCGGTAAGCTGTTTTGCAATTTCGGGAGTTTTGGTGATAATGAGAATGGTATCGTCCCCTGCAAGGCTTCCCATTATCATACCTGAGAAAAAGTAGTCAACGGCTACACAGGCACCGCTTGCCATACCTGCATAGCATTTTATAACAATATCGTTAAAGGCGCAGTCCACTTTAATTACAGAGCGATTGAATATGTCTCTGTAGTGAGAATCGGATTCTCGCTCACCAAGGGATTCATCCCTCATCTGTGAAATATAACGGTAGTTACCGAAGGAGTCCAGCGCCTTAATAATGCGAAGCTGTTTAATGTCACGGGAAACGGTGGACTGGGTAACATTATACCCGAGAGAATTCAGTGCCTCCTGCAATTCATCCTGAGTCAGAAAGGCTCTATCTCTGATTAGCTCCAGAATTTTTTCCTGACGTTTGTTCTTCATAATAATGCCTGCCTTTATCTGAATTTTTCCGAAAGGGTTTTATAGAAGGAGCGCTTTGCCAGCTTTATAAGGGAAATATCATTACTGCTTTTGGTGATATAAATTTCGGTAAAGGGTTTAACGTTAAATGACCGTCTGCCGTCTATAAGCAGATAAACATCACTCTTCTTCATTGAAAAAGCCTTAAACTTAACGGTTGTGTCACCGCCTAAAATAATAGGCTTAGCACTGAGAGAATGAGAGCAAATGGGAGTGATGATAATATTATTAATTGCAGGGTCGATAATGGGACCTCCTGCCGACATAGAGTAGGCTGTGGAGCCGGTTGGACTGGAAACAATAAGACCGTCGGCTCTGTAACTAATGGGCTCGTCTGCAATGAAAGCCGAAATATCAATAAGCCTTGACATAAAGCCGCTGGAAATAACAGCATCATTTATAGCGGTAAAGGTTGACACCGTCTCGCCGTTCTCCACAACCTTTACCGAAAGAGCCATACGCTTTTCTATTTCGTATTCTCCGCTTTTAAGCTTACTTATCAAATGAAGCTGATTTGCTTCAAGGTTTGCAAGAAAACCCAGTCTGCCTGCGTTTATACCGAGAATAGGCTTATTGTGAACGGCAGCCAGCTTTGCATAGCGTATTATAGTGCCGTCACCGCCCACCGTTATAAGCACGTCACTTATTTTAAATACTTCCTCTTCCGCTATGGATTCATAGCCGATAAAGGAGATATAATCAGGCAGATAAGCCTTCATACCGTTTTCTTTAAGAATGGGTTTAAGCCGTTCCATAACATCGGGAACGCCTCTTTTATCGAGATTCGGCAGTAAGCCCACAACCATAGTTAACACCTTCTGTCAGTTTAATTCTTCATAAGACGCTTCAACCACCTGCTGTGCAGTGACGTCCGCCTTGTTTTCGGGGCAGTCGCTTTTTTGAATGAAGCAGAGATATTCTATATTGCCCTCAGGCCCCTTTACAGGGGAAAAAGTGAGTCCCAGCAAAGAAAATTTATTTTCATAAAGCAAAGCAATAATCTTTTCGATTACAGCTATATGAACGTTTTTGTCTCTGACAACGCCCTTTTTGCCCACGTTCTCTCTGCCTGCTTCAAACTGAGGCTTAATAAGGCAAACGGCAGTTGCGTTCTCCTTCATAAGTGTTCTCATAACCGGCAGAATGAGAGAAAGAGAAATAAAGGAAACGTCAACGCTTGCAAAGTCAAGAGGAGTATCCACCTGCTCACTTGTTACGTAACGGAAATTGGTACGCTCAAGGTTTACTACACGCTTATCACATCTCAGTTTCCAGGCAAGCTGACCGTAACCTACATCAATGGCATACACCTTAGCGGCGCCGTTTTGAAGCATACAGTCGGTAAAACCTCCCGTAGAAGCGCCAATGTCAGCACAGACACAGCCTTCAAGGGATATGGGAAACACCTTCATTGCCTTTTCAAGTTTGAGTCCTCCACGGCTGACGTAAGGGAGCTTTTCTCCTCTTACTTCAATAATGTCGTCAGCTTTAACGGTGTCTCCTGCTTTGTCGCATTTCTGATTATTGACATATACGATTCCCGCCATTATAAGAGCCTTTGCTTTTTCACGGCTTTCGGCGTGACCGCCCTCTACAAGGGCAATGTCAAGTCTTTTTTTATCACTCACGAAATTACTCCAATCATTGCATTTTTATCAAGAGCCAGACTGCTTAGCTGAGACGGTACGGCGGCGCATTTAACGAATTCGTTGTTAACCGCATTTAGAGTTACATGTCCTTTAAAGCTCTTTTCCGAAAGGCTTGCCATAATCTTTTCGCCGATTCCTCCCGAGCGTATACCCTCTTCAAAAATGCATATTTTATCAAAATTCATAAGAAGCTCTATAAGGCTGTTTGCAACAGGATAAACCTTGTTAAGTTTAATAAAGGTAACTCCCTTTTCCTTTGCCGCGTCAAAGGCGTCAAAGGAAAGTCTGCCAAAAGAGACAAGAGCGGTTTTACTGCCTTCAAAAAACAGGTCAAAATCCTTGCCCGTATAGGGGAATAGCCCCTCCACTGCTTCGCTTCCTCTGGGGTATCTGACTGCTACAGGAGAGGAAATTTCTCCGGTATTTAAAATAGTCTTTTCAAGCTCGTCAAAAGAAGTGGGAGAATAAACCGTCATACCGGGAACGCTTGATAAAAAGGATAAATCAAAAAGTCCGTGATGGGTTTTGCCGTCTTCCCCCACAACTCCTGCTCTGTCAACAAGAATACGAACAGGCAGTCCTGCAATGGCGGTGTCGTGAATAATCTGGTCGTAGGCACGCTGTAAAAAGGATGAATACACCGCAAAATACGGCTTCATTCCGCCCTTAGCAAGTCCACAGGCAAAGGTCATAGCGTGCTCCTCGGCAATGCCCACATCGAAAAATCTGTTAGGGAATTTCTCACTGAAATCAGCAAGTCCCGTACCACTTGTCATTGCGGCGGTAACTGCACAAATACTCTCGTCTTCAATTGCCATACGGCAAAGAGTTCTTCCCGCAACGGCAGAGTAATCCTCTTTATTTAAGCCGGTACAGCCTTTTTCTTTGTCAAATGCGCCCACACCGTGATATTTCCACGGCTCACTTTCGGCAAAGGAATAGCCCTTGCCCTTAACGGTGACAACGTGAACAATAGCAGGTCTGTCCTGATTTTTGGCAATAGTCAAAATATTCTCCACTGCCTTTAAATCGTGTCCGTCAACGGGACCGAAGTAATTAAGTCCCAGTCCTTCAAAAACATTGCTGTGGTAAATTGCGTTTTTAAGCACCGTTTTGGACCTGAAAAGCAGTCGGTGAAGCCATTTTCCTATGAGAGGGATTTTGTTTAAAAAACGGCTGAGCTTATCCTTAAAGGAATGATAGCCCGACTTTGAACGGATTTTGTTCAGATGTCGAGCAAGTGAGCCTACATTCTGAGAAATAGACATTTCGTTGTCGTTGAGTACAAGCAAAAATTTAGCCTTGTCGGTGCCGATATTGTTAATCGCCTCAAAGACCATTCCGCCGGTCATTGCTCCGTCCCCTATAACTGCAACTGCAGTGCCTTTTTGTCCTGCAATAGCCTTTGCTTTATATAAGCCGTAGGCAAAAGAGACCGAATTACTGCTGTGACCGCTGACATAAGCATCATGTAAAGATTCCTCAGGGTTCATAAAGCCAGAAATGCCACCCTCTTTTCTGAGGGAAAAGAATTTCTCAAAACGGCCTGTAAGGAGCTTGTGGGCATAGCTCTGGTGACCAACATCAAAAAGCAGAGCATCCTCCGGAGAATTGAAAACTCTGTGCAGTGCAAGGGTAAGCTCCACTGCACCAAGGCTTGATGCCAAATGTCCGCCGTTACTTGATACGGTATTTATTATGCAGTCTCTTATTTCCTCAGATAGAGCATTAAGCTCATCAGAGGACATAGATTTTAACTGCTCAGGAGATTTTACTGTATTTAAAATCCTGTAATCCAAAAAATCATTCCTTATTTTTCACGCTCAGCAAGATAAAGCGTAAGCTCTTTTAAAAACTCTGTGTCGCCCTTAAATGCCTCAAGGCAGTTAAGAGCATTGTTTGTAAGTTCTTCAACCTTTTGCCTGCATTTATCAACACCATAAAGACTGACAAAGGTGGATTTATTGTTTCTTTGGTCACTGCCTGTGGGCTTGCCGAGAGCTGATTCGTTTCCGCTTACGTCAAGAATATCATCAACAATCTGGAAAGCAAGACCCAAAGACCTTCCGTACTCATCGGCAACTTTTACAAGTTCATTATTTGCACCTGCAAGAACAGCTCCGATTTTTGCCGCAGCTCTGAGCAGTCCTCCCGTTTTAAGAAGATTCAGCTCTTCAATAACGGTCTCGTCTACCCTTTTGCCTTCACTTTCCAAATCGATTACCTGACCGCCTACCATACCGTTATATCCTGCAAAAAAGCTCAGCTCTCTTATGGCGGCAACAATACGCTCTACTGGGAGATTCTGTGTTAAAGAAGCTACATAAAAAGCGTGGGTTAAGAGTCCATCGCCTGCAAGCAGAGCCATATCCTCACCGTAAACCTTGTGGTTAGAGGGTTTACCTCTGCGCATATCGTCATTATCCATACAGGGCAAATCGTCGTGGATAAGGGAGTAGGTATGTATCATTTCAAGGGCAACTGCAAAGGGCAAAGCGGACTCACCCTCTCCCCCGCTTGCCTTATAAAATTCAAGAAGCAAAACAGGGCGTATACGCTTACCTCCCAAGAGTAAACTGTACCTCATAGAGTCGGTAACGGTTTTATAATTGCTCTGTTTATCGGGCAGGTATATATCAATAGCCTTTTCTATTCTCTTGTTATAATCATTTAAAATCTTATTAATCACTTGTCTTCTGCCTTTTCAAGTTCACTGATTTCACTAATTTTAATTTTAGCAATGTTTAAAAGTTCGGTACACTGCTTTGAAAGTGCCATAGCTTCTTCGTACAGCTTTATGGATTCATCCAAACTGCACTCACCGCTTTCAAGTTTTTTTGCAATAGCCTCAAGGGCGTTTAAAGACTCTTCAAATGTCATTTCAGTTCTCCTTGTCTTCTACTGTACAGTTTAGTCTGCCGTCGGTTAAGTGCAAAGTAATTCTGTCACCGATTTGTGTATCGCAGAGCCTTGACAGTGGCTTTCCCGAAATTTCGGCAAAAGCGAAGCCTCTGGACATAGTTTTCATGGGACTGAGTGCTTCTATTTTTGAAATCAGACCCGAAAAACGCACACTTTCTCTTTCCAAGCGAGAGGTAATATAAGCGGCAATTTTATCTGTGCATTTATCAACAATCATTGATTTATCATCAATAAGCCTTTCGGGATGAAGCATAACGGAGCGTGAAAGAATTCCTTTGACTCTCACTTCCATCAGCTCTCTTTTTCGCACAAGGCCTAATCTGCATTTATCTTTAAGAGAAGCAATTTTAGTGATAAAATCCTCTTTATCGGGAACGGCAAGCTCTGCCGCCGCAGAGGGTGTGGGGGCACGAAGGTCGGCAACCATATCACATATAGTCATATCGGTTTCGTGACCCACTGCCGATATAACGGGAATGGGTGAAGCATAAATCTTTCGGGCAAGTGCTTCATCATTAAAGGCGTCAAGGTCTTCCTTTGAGCCGCCGCCTCTGCCGATAATAATAGTGTCAATGCTGTCGGCAACATTATACACTCTGTCAAGAGCGTTTATAAGCTCCCTTACTGCAAACTCACCCTGAACGGAGGCACTGCACAGCACCACTTCACAAAGGGGAAAACGTCGGGAAATAACGTTTATAATATCCTGCAGAGCCGCTCCGGTGCCCGAAGTAATAACGGCAACGCGTTTAGGAAATGCGGTAATTCTTCTTTTTGAGGCAGGGTCAAAAAGCCCTTCGGAGGCGAGTTTTTCCTTTAGTTTTTTGAGAGCTAAAAGTTTTTCCCCCAAGCCGTCCTCGTTTATTGCTTCAGCATAAAGTTGATAACCGCCGTCCTTTTCGTAAATGGAGACTCTGCCGGAAACAACTACCTTCATTCCGTCCTTTAAATCAAGACGGCATCTTTGAGCATTACTTTTAAACATTACGCATTTTATTGCGGCAAAGCCGTCGCTTAAAGTAAAGTAAAGATGTCCGCTGGCATAGTGTCTCTTAAAATTGGTAATTTCTCCGCTGACTGAGCAAAAGTTTAATTTTGCGTCATTTTCAAGGAGAGATTTAGCGTAGAGATTTAACTGACGGACGGTGAGGGGTGCTCTGTCCCTTTCCATCACTTTTCAACACTCTTTTCCACTGTACCCATAATTCCGTTAGCAAAGGCACTATCCTTTTCGGTGGCGTATTTCTTTATAAGCTCAACGGCTTCATTAATGGAAACCGAAACGGGAATGTCGTCTCTGTAGAGCATTTCATAGGTAGCAATTCGCATAGCGGCAAGACCCACCTTGGAAATGCGGTTTATAGACCAGCCTTTGGAGTTATCGGCAATGAGAGAATCAATTTCCTCTATGTGCGAATAAACTCCACTGCTTACTTCTCTTACATATTCGCTCTCTATATAATCTCTCGCTTCTGCAGCACATTCAAAAATTTCTTCCATTGACTCTTCTCTGAACATTTTTTCAAACACCAGAATAAAAGCCTGCTCTCTTTCTTCTCTTCTGTTCATAAGGCACCTACCAAATTAATCATATTTATACATAATACATTGTATCTTATTTTGCATAAATTTGCAAGCAATAGTTAACTCTAAAATAAATATACTTGTAAAATGTCGAAATTGTTGGTATAATAGACTCGTTATAGGGGGAATAATTATGTCTAAAGGATTCAGAAAAAGTCTTTTCGGCTTTAATACGACGGACGTTTTGTCATATATTGCCGCTTCAGATAAGGTGGCAAAGGAAAAGACTGACGAGCTAAACGGTAAAATTGACGAGCTAAAGAAAAAAGCAAAAGAGTTAGAAGAGCAAAATGCAGTTCTTACAGAAAAGAATAAAGAATATGAAAGCAAAAAGGAACAGATTCGCCTGATGAGTGAAAACGTTGCCAGAATGTATCTTTCAGCAAAAACCACTTCACAGCTTATGGTAGAAAAGGCTGAGGAAAGCAGAAAGCTCATAGCAAAGGAAAACGAGGAACAGCTCTGCACACTTAGTAAAACTAATGAATCTATGCAAAGTGTCCGTGAGCAAATCACTGCCACTGCAGAGAGCTACTGCGAGGAACTGGGAAAACTTTGCGCTTCCCTTGAAGCAATAAAAAATGAAATTGACAAAAATGAAAAGGACACCGAAGAAGCTGTAAAGCAGTTCAGTGACCTTGTTGCACAGCAAATATAAAAAAGGCAGACAATGAGTCTGCCTTTTCATTTTCTTCTTGGCTTTTTGTTGCCGTAGGGTTTTGCACGGGAAACAGTCTTTTCAGGGGGAACAAGGCAGTTTTTCCCTGTTCCGATTAGGTCAAATCGCCCCGCTTTTTTAAGAGCCTTTCGCACTATTTCCCTGTTTTCGGGTTTAAAATACTGAAGCAGTGCTCTTTGCTCTGCCTTTTGCTGAGGAGTTCTCGGCACATAAACCTCTTCCATTGTCATAGGGTCAAGCCCTGTATAAAACATACAGGTGGACACCGTACCGGGTGTCGGGTAAAAATCCTGCACCTGTTCGGGGTGGAGTCCCTCACGCTTTAAGAAAAGCGCCAGCTCTATTGCATCGTTTATGGTGCTTCCCGGGTGTGAAGACATAAGATACGGTACTAAAAACTGCTTTTTATTCACACTCTCAGTCAGCTCATAAAAGCGCTTTTTAAATCTGTTATAGACTTCAATTTTAGGCTTGCCCATACGCTTTAAGACATTATTAGAGCAATGCTCGGGAGCAACCTTTAGCTGTCCGCTTACATGGTGGTTAATGAGCTCCTTAAAAAAGCTCTCGTCTTTATCTGCAATAAGGTAATCAAAACGGATACCCGAACGGATAAAGACCTTTTTTATTTTAGGCAGTGCTCTTATTTTTTTAAGCAAGCAGAGATAGTCGCTGTGGTCAACCTCTGCCGCCTTGCACATTTCGGGAGCAAGGCATTTTTTATCTGCGCAAACTCCGTTTTTAAGCTGACCCTTACAGGAGGGCGCTCGAAAGTTTGCAGTAGGTCCGCCAACGTCGTGAATGTATCCCTTAAAATCATCCATTTCGGTGATTTTCTTTGCTTCACTGATTACCGATTCATGACTGCGAACAGATATTGTTCTGCCCTGATGAAAAGCGAGAGAGCAGAAATTGCAGGCGCCAAAGCAACCTCTGTTGTGAATAATGGAAAACTTCACCTCTTCAATACCGGGCACACCGCCAAAAGCTTTGTAGGAAGGGTGGTAATCCCTCATAAATGGCAGAGAATAAACCTCGTCCATTTCCTGCGTGGTGAGGGGCGGCATAGGCGGATTTTGCACAACTATTAAATCGACGTGCCGCTGAATAACGGTTTTACCACGCACCGCGTCCTGCTCTGTTTGCTGAATTTTGGTAGCAATAGCATATTTTTTCTTGCCGTTTTCACTTTCCTGGCTGACTTCCTTAAAGCTGGGACATTCTCTCACCGGCATAGGCTTGTAATCCCGAGTTAAAACTGCATAGCAGGTGCCTAAAATATCAGTCAGAGTGGATTTATCTTCACCGTTTTTAAGTCTCTCTGCAATCTGCACAATATGCTTTTCACCCATACCGTACATAAGAATATCGGCAGTGGAGTCAATTAAAATTGACGGACGGACCTTGTCGTCCCAGTAGTCGTAATGAGCAAAGCGTCTAAGTGACGCTTCGATACCGCCTATACCAATAAAGGAATCGGGATAAAGACGGCGGATAGCCTTGCTGTAAACGATAACCGCTCTGTCGGGGCGCGCTCCTGCCCTGCCGCCGGGAGTGTAAGCGTCGTCGCTTCTCTTCTTTTTGGCGGCTGTGTAATGAGCGACCATTGAATCTATATTTCCGCTGTTAACGAGAAAGCCTAAAAGGGGCTTGCCGAAGCGGGTGTAATCAGCGTCACTTCTGGGCTGAGATAAAATACATACTCTGTACCCTGCCGCTTCCAGCACTCTGGAAATAATTGCAGTACCAAAGGAGGGATGGTCAACATAGGCGTCTCCCGTTACAATAACAAAATCGGGCGCCTCCCATCCACGGTCCTGCATTTCCTTTTTGGTTATAGGTAAAAAAGGCATTATT
>JAZLDA010000034.1:0-5050 GCA_045614505.1 Acutalibacteraceae bacterium
TATATGTAATTTTACTGGCAACTATATTATTAAGGGTTCAAAAACTGCTTATAAATTTACTGTTATTACCACCCATCCCGGCGAAATAATCGCGGAGATAACCCATATACTGCACCACGGAGCCACCAAAATAACGGCAAGAGGTGCGTATACGGATGAAGGAAAAACTGTGCTTATATGTGTTATAAACAAGCATCAGCTCACCGATTTTAAGAAAATAATAAATAAATTCGACAATACCTTTTCTTTTTACGAGACAGTAAACGAAACGCTGGGTAATTTCAAAAAAGTAAAACGCGAAGTTTGACTTCGCGTTTTATTTTACTGTTGTAATAATAAGATTATTTTCAAAATTGTGTACAGCACAGATGTCCTTATAGGAGATTTTCTTTAAGTTAACTATTCCTGTGCCTTTCATTTTAAAGTAGGCTTCCTTTGCAGTCCATATTTTAAGAAAATTAAGGAGTTTTTCATCGTCCGTTTGGGCTGTAAGGATAAACTGCTTATCACTTTCACTGCACACTTTGTCGGCAATCTTTAAATTAGCAGGCTTTATTACTTCAATGTCAATTCCTATGGGGACTATGTCAACCGCTACGACAACAAAATCTCCCGAATGGCTGACACTGCGAAAAATGTCTCTGTCTTTAATATATGGTTTGCCCTTTTCGTTTCGCTCAAGGACTATTTCCTCTTCCTTTAAAGAAAAAAACTCTGAAACCGCTTTCTTAACAAGCCATTCACCGGCAATGCTTTCCGCTTTTCTTTTGGGATTTGATACAGAAGCAATGTACTTTTTTCTTTGCTCTGTCATTTGAGAAAGGCATTTTTCCGCTTCTTGGGGTTTAAGGTTATTTATATTAAATAAATACTGTTTCAAAGTTTTCACCCGCCTTACTTTAACTGTTATTATAGCAAATGACTTTTATTTAATCAACATCATAATTCCTGTGAGAATAATAAGAAAAGCAAAGTTAAAGGCTGAAAAAAGCTTTATGTAGTATCCTTGTTTGTCGGGATTGTGATGAGTATATTCTCTGTAGGTTATAAGACTGGCAAGAGAAGCAATGAGAGTTCCCACACCCCCTATGTTTACCCCAAGCAACAGGTCACTGTAGTTTGAAGTGAACTGCGATAGAAGTATAGCGGTGGGCACATTGCTTATACACTGGCAGGAAAGCGCGCTGAAAAGCAGGGTGCTTTTTTCCAAAAGGGCAGAGAAGGTTTCACGAACAATATCAATACGCGCCATATTTCCCGAGAATATGAAGAAGAAAGCAAAGGTAAGAAGCAGAGGATAGTCCACCTTTTTAAGCGCATCGCGGTCCATAAAAATCAGCACGGCAGGGATAATTATAAGCCCTGTCCAGTATGGAACACCGCGAAATACAATTGCTATTGAATAGGCAAAAAGCAAGAGATAAATTGCGGTTTTAAAAAATGGGAGCTTTTCAGAGCTGTCCTTTACTTCAATAGGCTCTACTTTAACAAAAATAAGGCAGCAAAGGGTAATAAGCAGTACCGAAACGGCAAAGGGAACAGCCATAATACCCATAAACTCAAAGGTGGGGATTTGAAATTTTGTGTAGAGATAAAGGTTCTGTGGGTTGCCGAAGGGGGTCAACATACCGCCCAGATTTGCGGCAATGTTCTGCATTATAAAGGTAAACGCCATATACTTTTCCTTTTTAGCAGTACTTAATACAAAATAACCCAGCGGCAAAAACGTGAGAAGCGCCATATCATTGGCAATAAGCATTGAGCCGATAAAGGTGACATAAACCAGAACCAACACGCTTGAGCGGGTATTAGCGAAGCGATGTACGATAGCCGTGGCAAGGGTGTAGAAAAATCGAATGTTTTTAAGGGCGCAAACCACCGCCAAAACACAGAAAAGACAGGTGAGGGTCTTAAAATCGAAATAAGAGGCATAAGCGCTGTCTATGGGCACAATAATGCTCGTAATAAGAGCGGCAACAAAGGCAACCAGCATAACGGTGTTACTCTTTATAAAGTTTAATAAGGGCTTTATATCTATACCGTGATGACGGTGATGGTGAGTTCGTCTTAATACGTGAGTTCCTGCCATAATTCTCTTCTCCCTCTCATATTTTTCGCACAGTTAGTAAGTATAGCACAACCCGATTACTTTTGCAAATAAAAATACCGTATCCTTTTATAAAAAGATACGGTATTTTATTATTCTGCGGATTTAAGTGCTTAGGCTAAGTTTGCCCTCAGAATATGTATATGGAATACGAAGCTCGTCTCCGTTTTTAAGTGTTACTAAAATGACCTTTTTGCGAATGGAATAACTGCCCTTAGCGGTGGTTTTACTTTCACCATCTTTAACGGTTTTTGTCTCGGTGAACTTTCCCTTTTCAAAAGTCATTTCTACTTTGGTATTATCCTTTGTGTACTCCCAACTGCCCATAAGAGCTTCCTCGATTTCCTCTGAAAGCTTCTTGTCAATTTCTTCTATTTCCTCTGCCGCCGCCTTTTCTTCCTTTGTCAGCCCGTCGGGTGAAATGGTGCGGGCAAGGGAAAGGGCTGAATCAATGTGAGAAACAGTGTCAAGGCTTACCTCTTCTTTTTCATTGAAGCCGTGTGTTGCTTTGATGGTGAGAACCAGCGTGTCGCCGTTTTCAATATCACTCTTTGGAACAAAGAATGCCGAAATGAATTCAGAGGATTCTCCCACCGAAATAAGCTGACCCTCACTTGGACTTTTAAGGGTAGTAATTTCAAAGGCCTTGCTTAAGGTTTCGTTGGCGGAAAAAAGGTCAGAGTAGCTGTTCAGTCCGTTTAATGTAACGGTGGCGCCGCTGCCTACAGAGCTTTTCCCTTGAGTATAATAAAAGAATTCTATTTCCTTGTCGGTGGCAGTGACGGTGTAAACGGCATACAAAAGACAGTCTTCGCCGTTGTAGGAGTTATCAATATAAAGCTTTATGTCCGATATATTATCGCTCTCAGGCGGTAATATCGGCTCCTCTTTACAGCCACAGGCGGTAAATAAAAGCAGAAGTGCAAATATAAGTGCTATGTATCTTTTCATACTTTTCACCCCAACATAATATACACCCAGTGTCGAAAAATGTCAAATTAGGGCAAAAAAAGAAGGGCATTTGCCCTTCTTTAATTTAGCTGATTAGCTGAATGTAACTGTTTTTGCGCGCTCTATGAAATAAGCCTCATGCTCGGCATAATCCTCTGCCTTGCAGACAAACTGCACCATCCAGAATGCATTATCGGATTTGTAGAGGGATGCCAGATAGGTGTATGTCTCATTTTCTTCAGCATTGAAGAAAGAGTATTTCATACAGGTAAGTCCGTCTGTATCTGCACGCTCAGGGCTTCTTGCGCTGTTAGCCTGCAGAACAAGGTCAGCGTACTGCTCTAATGTGTAGTCTTCGAAACCTTCCATTAAAGAAAATTCTTCCTTAAGAATGAAAACTGCAACGGTAGAGGAATCAAAACAAGCGTCGTAGCCTTCCATTTCGGTTTCAACATAACCTTCATTAAGGGTCACGGATAACTCTTCGCAGGTAAAAACCTTACTCTTTGTATCCTTTACGCTACAACCGGCAAAGGTCAGCACCATAGCGAAAAGCAAAGCAATTGCGATAATTCTTTTCACATTATTCACCTCCCATTATTTGTCACTATTTTACCACAGAATTCGACAAGTGGCAAGGATAAAATTAAATTTTTTCAAGACTGCCTTGAAAGAATTTCTCTCACTTATGGGGTGAATCAAATTTCAAAACATAATGCGCAGGTATTCCGTTTTCATAATGGAAATTCTGCTCGCCTTGGATTAAAGGAAGGAAATATTCTATAGCCTCTTTGGTTACACCGTTTCCGCTTTCATTTATCCATTCATCAGGGAAATATTTCACATGGTTTGCAACCTTCTCTACATCAACATTTCCTATTGTGACGTTGTAAGGATTACTTGATAAGCGTTTAAAGGTCATCATTTTGCCGGAAAATCCGTCAATAGCCAGCTTTACAGCCTCTCCTGCTATACGCTCGGCTTCGGTAATGTCGCATTTGGAGCTTAAATGAGAAGAACAACGTTGCATTACGTTAAGCTCAATAGAACGCACCTTGCACTTTAACTCTTTAGTTACTATTTTTTCAAGGGCTTTGCCTACACCTGCAAGATATTTATGACCGAAGATGTCACTTTTGCCTGACTGGAATTCTTCACCGATGTCTTCCTCGGTTAGGCTTACGCCCTCTGAAACAGCCACAATAACCGAATTGTGATGCTTCTGGACTTGCCTAATATCCTCTAAAAACTGTTTTACGGAGAATGGCTTTTCAGGAAGATAAATAAGATGGGGAGCGGTTTCGCCTATGGTGTGCAAAACAGACGATGACGCTGTCAGCCAGCCGGTGTCTCTGCCCATAATCTCAACAATAGTAACTGAAGTGGCAGAATATACACTGCTATCTCTGGTGATTTCATGAAGCGTAGTGGCGAGATACTTTGCCGCAGAGCCAAATCCCGGTGTGTGGTCGGTTTCAGGAAGGTCATTATCAATAGTTTTCGGAATACCCATAACCGATATATCAATGCCCTTTGCCTTAAAATATTTGTTCAGCTTCATTACGGTATCCATAGAGTCGTTACCGCCGATATAGAAAAAAGCCGAAATATTATGTTTCTGAAGATTATTCAAAATAGTTTCGTATATTTCGGGCTTTTCTTCAAAAGCGGGAAGCTTATAACGGCAAGAGCCTAAAAGGGTAGAGGGCGTCTGCCTTATCAGCTCAATCTTATTATTATCTGCAATAATATCGTTAAGCTTTACAAGGTTGTCGTAAATCAGTCCCTCGATTCCGTTAACCGAACCGTAAATTAAATCAATTTCATCGCATTTTGCCCCTTGTGTGAAAACACCTAAAAGGGAAGCGTTTATAGCGCAGGTAGGACCGCCCGATTGAGCAACGGCAATATTCATATTTTTATCTCCTTCGACAATTTCTAAGGAAATTTTACCATAAAGGGAGAATAAAAACAAGATAAATATATAAAAAG
>JAZLDA010000035.1:0-22801 GCA_045614505.1 Acutalibacteraceae bacterium
TTTTCGGTAAACTCTCTTACCTGAACCGGTGTGCGGTGAGCCGAATAAACATGAACCTCAAAAGGAATTCCTAATTCCTTTAAGGTGTCCATAGCCTTTTGAACTACGGGAAGGTCGCTGTCGCTTCCCATAAGAATTCCGACTTTTTTCATAAGTTTCTCCATTCTGCTTTTAACAACAAAACAAGGCAGTCCCGCTATATGAATTTCGGAACTGCCCAGACGGTCGACAAATGTTTTAACTTTATGCTCCCACGCGGTAATCCGCTCATCCGTCAGTTGCAAAAAGCTTGTAAGTTTTTAATATGTAATAATTATACATTATTTTACTATATGTGTCAAGAAATTAAGCTATAAAAATAAGTAAATGATTGAGGGGAATTTTTGTGAATTTTAGGCATAAATTCTATATTGCAAATTAAGAGCGCATGTGTTATTATGCAAGTAAAGATTGCAGAAAGGCGGTTTTTATTATGTCTTATGAAAAAATGATAAAAGAAGCAGAGAAATACGGTATTGAATACTACAAAAAGGGCAGAGTACTTGTTTGGCACGATGAGTTTGACAAGGGAAAAATTGATACCGATAAATGGGTGTTCCACCGTACTATGAGTACAAATGACAGAATATATGATAACGGCGAGGGTAACGTTAGAATAGAAAATGAAAACGTTCATATGCAGATTCACAGAACAGATGATCCCGAGCGTCCATTTACACTTCCTGAAGGCCTTACTACAAAGTTCACTATGAATTTTAAGTACGGATATGTTGAAATGCGTGCAAAGGTACCTTTTAGACACGGCGCATGGCCTTCCTTCTGGACTCAGTCTTCTACTGTTTTTAAGAAGACACCTTGGATGGCAGAAGCAGATATTTTCGAGGTGTTTTCAAACGATTGCGAGCTTAAATCCGCACTTCATAAATGGGGATATTCAAAGCATAGTTCAATCGGTGGCGGGGGCTATAAGGTAAGCGAGCCCGAAACAATAAATGATGAATATCATATTTACGGTTATGAATGGTGCCCGGAATATGTAGCGTTCTTTGTTGATGGAAAAGAGCATTGGAGAGCTCCTATCGACCCTGTTAACGGTAACTTCGGATATGATGTTATAGACGGTGTTATGGGCTTCCATGACTTCCAGTTCTTAATTATGAACAATGAGTGCTTTACTGAGGGTAGCAGTTGGAAGCCTGAGGGTTGGCCGCTTAACGATAAGGATGAGCTTCCTGTCGACTACTTTATCGATTGGGTGCGTCTTTATCAGAATCCCGAAAAGGAAGAGCTTAAATTAAAAGCAGAGATTGATGAGGAAATTGCTCGTCAAAAGGCTGAGGAAGAAGCAAATAAATAAAATATTTTACTAGTAAAAAAGAAAGACGACTGCATCGCAGCCGTCTTTCTTTACGGGTATATATTAAATTGTCTGGGTAGTAAATTAATAGTTTTCTTTTCTTACTTCAAAGAAAGCCTCAGGATGAGCGCATACGGGGCAAACCTGGGGAGCTTTAAGACCTACTACGATATGACCGCAGTTACGGCATTCCCAAACTGTAACACTGCTCTTTTCAAATACAGCCTTGGTCTCAACATTGTTAAGAAGAGCGCGATATCTTTCTTCGTGAGCCTTTTCAATTGCAGCTACAGCTCTGAACTTGTAAGCGAGAGCGGTAAAGCCTTCCTCTTCAGCTTCCTTTGCGAAGGTATCGTACATATCGGTCCACTCGTAATTTTCACCCTCAGCAGCAGCTAAAAGGTTGGCAGCGGTGTCACCGAGACCGCCAAGCTCTTTGAACCAGAGCTTAGCATGCTCTTTCTCGTTTTCGGCGGTTTTAAGGAAAAGCTCTGCAATCTGCTCGTAGCCTTCCTTCTTAGCAACAGAAGCAAAATAGGTGTATTTGTTTCTTGCCTGAGATTCGCCTGCGAAAGCTGCCTGTAAATTCTTTTCGGTTTTTGTTCCTTTAAGTTCCATGGTAAATATCTCCTTTAAATAAATTTTTCTTTTATTATAACCGACAGTGCGGTTTTTAGCAATGCCTTGATTTACATTTTTTACAGGTATACTGTAAATTTAAATCGTAAGACTCTATATCCTCGCCCAGAGTTTCTTTTAAGTGTTCAAGAAAATCCGGAATGACTACATCCTTTACTGCTTTACAGCTTTCACAAATAAGATGGTCGTGTAAAACGGGGGAGCGGTCATAAAGGTCTGCCGAATCTGCAATTTTAACCTTGCCGATTTGCCCGTTGTTATAAAGAGCGTTGAGGTTATTATAAACCGTAGCAAGTGCGATTCCCGGCATTTCCTTCCTTGCAATAATATATATATCATCTGCCGAGAGATGTCCGTCCATATTTTTGACTATGTCAAGAATAAGACTTCGTTGTCTTGTTGTAGCCATAAACACCTCCACAATCAAGAATTAGAATTATTTTAAATCTAATTATACATATAAATTCCGATTTGTCAATAGATATTTTAAAAATATTGAAAGATTTTTTTAAAAAGTGTATAATACATTTGAAAATAATAAAAGAAGGACTGTTTATGTTTTACGAAAAGAAGATATATATTCCCGCTGAATACTGTGATTATACCATGAGACTTGGAAATTTTCAGGCGTTCTTTCTTTTGCAGAATGCAATGATAGACGGCTTCGAGGTTTATGATTGCGGAAACAGAGGCTTGGGTGAAAAGTGCAACGCCTATTGGGCGGTCACAAAAACAAGGCTTGATATTATGAGAAAACCTAATTGGGGAGAAAAAGTTGATGTAAAGTCTGTTTACATTAATGACGGTAAGCTGCGTGTTAATATTAAAACCGAGGTTTTTGACCAAAAGGGTGAGCTTATTGTTAAGGGTTGTCAGGAACTTTGCGTTCTGGATAAAGACACCCACCATCCCAAAAGACTTTCCGAGACCTGCCTTCCCGTGGGACAAAACAAGGAAGAGCCTATGGGAGAGTTTGAAAAATTTTCGACTCCACAAGGGGTAGACTGTTCTTACGAACTTACCGTTCGTTCACAGCATATAGATATGTCCCACCACGTTAATAATATCGAATACATAAGAATGGCGTTGGATTTATTCTCTGTTGATGAGCTGTGCAGTAAAGAGGTTTCGGGTATGGAGGTACACTATATAGGTGAATGCAGGGAGGGTGAAAAACTTACTTGCAACCGCTGTGATGAGGGAAATAAAAGCTTTATTACAATTAATAAAGAAGGAAAAAAGACATTTGAAATGAAAGTGACCTTTAGATAAGAGATTTAACATAGATTTAACATATTAAAGGTTTAGGATTTTACAAAAAAGAGATAAGATTAAAGAAAAATGTTAGAAGGAGAAAGTATGATTTATCTTCTTGAAGATGATGACAGCATAAGAAAACTGGTTGTTTACACTCTTGAGGGTCAGGGCTTTTCAGCTCTGGGTTTTGCTGCGCCCTCACAGTTTTATGATGCAATGAAAAACGAGTATCCCGACCTTATACTTCTTGATATAATGCTTCCCGAAGAAGACGGACTGTCAATTCTTAAAAGGCTTAAATCCAATCCCGCCTCAAAGAATATCCCTGTAATAATGCTTACTGCAAAAAACAGTGAATATGACAAGGTAATAGGTCTGGACAGCGGTGCCGATGATTTTATTTCAAAGCCTTTTGGTATGATGGAGCTGGTTGCCAGAATAAAAGCGGTGCTGAGAAGAAGCACAGCGACCGAAAAACTTGAAGAGTACAGAGTGTGCGGCCTTTATGTCTGCCCTCAGAAGCATATCGTCAAGGTTGATGAAGAGAGTATTACTCTTACTTTAAAAGAATTCGAAATACTCTACCTGCTTCTCAAAAACAGAGGAACGGTGCTCACCCGAAATCAAATGATGGACAGTGTGTGGGGGTATGATTTTGAAAGGGAAAACCGAACACTGGACGTACATATAAGAACGCTTCGCTCAAAGCTTAAAGAAGCAGGAAAGCTTATTGAAACCGTAAGAGGAATAGGCTATAAAATAGGAGACAGGGTATGAGAAGGCTTGTCTTTAAATATGTTTTTATTATAGGCTTGTGCTTTGATGCATTGGCTATATCTGTAATGTGCTTTTTTATGGCAAAGAGAAGCAGAGAACTTCTGGGCTTTACAATTGCTCCGTCAATGCTTATTGTGGCGATTACTATTTTACTGTGCTTTACGGTATCGCTTATACTTATCCGCCGACTTAATGAGGGAATAGAAAAAATAAACTTTGAAAATCCGGTTTACGGTGAAAATTTCAAGGAGCTTTACCCGCTTATATGCCATTTAAAAGAGCAGAACAAAATTATTTATGACCAAAAGGAAGACTTGCGGCTGCGCAAAAAACAATTTTCTGCCATAACAGACAATATGAGCGAGGGTTTTTTACTGGTTGATTATAATATGCAGGTTCTCTCCTTTAACCATAGTGCCGTTAAGTTTCTTTTCGGTGGAAAAAAGGTGCAAACCGAGCTAAGGAAATCCGACTGTGACGAAGAGGCTCTGAAAAGCGTTGAGCTTGCCCTTGCGGGGGAGCGCACCGAAAAACTTATTGAAAAGGATGGAACTTTTATTGAAATTATTGCAAGCCCTGTTGTCAGCTACGGTCAGGTAATAGGCGGTGTTATTATTGCTCTGGATGTTACCGAAAAGCAACAGCGTGATGAACTCAGAAAGGAATTCTCGGCAAATGTTTCTCATGAGCTGAAAACTCCCCTTACCTCTATTACGGGATTTGCCGAGCTTATGCGTGACGGACTTGTGACGGGAGATAAAATCAAGGAGTTTTCGGGAGATATTTATAAAGAAGGGCACCGACTTTTAAGCCTTGTTAACGATATTATACGTCTCTCTAAGCTTGATGAAGGAGTATCTTTTTCCGAAAATGCTCAAATTGACCTTGCTGAAATTGCCTGCGAGGTATGCGAACAGCTTGAAAGCATAGCCGAAAAAAGGAATATAAGTATTATAAAAGAAGGAGACAGCGTTTTTGTTTTGGGAGAAAAACAAATCCTTTTTGAGATGATTTATAACCTTTGTGACAATGCTGTTAAATACAACAAAAACGGCGGCAAGGTAATAATAACTGTAGGAAGCGTTGAAGGGTCTCCTTTTGTAAAGGTGAGTGACACAGGTATAGGAATTCCTCTTTCTCACCAGAACCGTGTTTTTGAGCGTTTTTACCGCGTGGATAAAAGCCATTCAAAGGAAATCGGCGGAACGGGACTGGGACTTTCCATTGTAAAGCACGCCGCCGCTTATCACGGCGCTAATGTAACCCTTAAAAGCGAAGTGAATAAAGGTACCGAAATAACCGTAACATTTAAAAATCAGCAGGGCTAAGCTCTGCTGATTTTACTTATATTTAACATAAAAAGGGTTTTGGATTTAATATAAGAAGTATAAAATGCAGGTATACGAAAAAAATATTTTTATTAAGGAGAAATTTTATGGGTATAACTGAAGTGCTCGCCCTTATAGGCGGACTTTGCCTTTTCCTCTTTGGTATGAACCTTATGGGAGAGGCGCTTGAAAAAAGTGCAGGAAACGGACTTAAAACCATTCTCGGAAAACTGACAACAGGAAAAGCCGCAGGCTTTTTCACGGGCCTTGGTGTAACTGCGGTTATTCAGTCCTCCTCAGCCACAACGGTTATGGTGGTAGGTTTTGTTAACTCGGGTCTTATGACACTGAGGCAGGCAATTAACGTAATTATGGGTGCCAATGTAGGTACCACCGTAACTGCCTGGATACTGAGTCTTTCGGGTATTGAGGGTAATGCTTGGTATGTAACAATGTTCAAGCCTTCGTCCTTCACTCCCGTACTCGCTCTTATAGGTATAGCTCTTTATATGATGTCAAAGAGCAACAAAAAGAAGGATATAGGTGTTATTCTTTTAGGCTTTGCTACACTTATGTTCGGTATGGACGCTATGTCCGACGCGGTTTCGGGACTTAAAGAAGTTCCGCAGTTTACAAACATTCTTACAATGTTCTCAAATCCCATACTCGGTGTTCTTGCAGGCACTGTTCTTACAGGTATTATTCAGTCTTCCTCTGCTTCTGTAGGTATTTTGCAGGCGCTTTCTTCTACCGGCGCAGTTTCCCTTGGCTCTGCCATTCCGATTATTATGGGACAGAATATCGGTACCTGTGTAACCGCTCTTATTTCCTCTGTTGGAACGAACAGAAATGCAAGAAGAACTTCTATAGTGCATCTGTCCTTTAATGTTATCGGTACAGTAGTGCTTCTTTCCATATACAGTGTGCTTAATGCTATAATAGGCTTCGGCTTTGAAAGTATAAGGGCAAATCAGTTTAATATAGCAGTAGTTCATACCGTATTTAATCTGCTGTGTACCTGTATAATGCTTCCTATGGCAGGATTACTTGAAAAGCTTTCCTATATAATTATCAAAGAACCTGCAGAGAAAACTGACCATTCCAATGAATTTACAATGCTTGATGAGCGTCTTATGACTACTCCCGCCATTGCTATTGAGCGTTGCAGAGTTCTTACAAACAAAATGGCAAAAATATCCATAGGCGCTCTTAAAGATTCTATTACTCAGTTAAGCGCCTTTGACACTGATACGGCTGTAAAAATCAGAGAAGACGAAGGTAAAGCCGACCGTTATGAGGATGCCCTCGGTTCCTATCTCGTAAAGCTTAATACTTATCCTATGAGTGATAAAGACTCCAATGAATCCAGTAAGTTGCTCTTATGTATAGGCGACCTTGAACGAATTTCCGACCACGCCGTTAATATTCTCGAATCGGCTGAAGAAATAAGGGCAAAGGATATGAAGTTCAGTTCTCAGGCTATGAAAGAAATGAATGCCATTTGCTCGGCGGTAAGCGAGATAGTTGACCTTGCCTACACTTCGCTTCGCAATTCGGACCTTTCTGCTGCGTCAAGGGTAGAGCCTCTTGAACAGGTAGTTGACTCTCTTAAAAATCAGTTACGCGCCCGTCATATACTTCGTCTGCAAAAAGGCGAATGTACCATTGAGGTAGGTTTTGTCTGGTCAGATATACTCACTAACCTTGAGCGTGTTGCCGACCACTGCTCCAATATCGCAGGATGTGTGCTTGAAATGTCTCACGACAGCCTTGAGGTACACGAATATCTTCACAAAATTAAAGCCGAAAATTCCGATTTTAAGGAGATGTACAGCGAGTACGCAAAGAAATACGCTATTATTTCTAAATAAAAACAGAAAATCCGTCGAACACTCCGTTCGACGGATTTTTTACCTTTTATAGGTTTCTCTGTAGATTTTAGGTGAGGTGCCGATTTTTTCTTTAAATGCCTTTGAAAAGGAGGATGAATCGGAATAGCCTGCATTTTCAGCAACCTCGCTTATGGAAAGCTCTGATTGCTTCAGTATCTCGCAGGCGGCGGAAATACGGTAATCGTCAATGTATTCTTTGGGTGACATACCCACTTCCCTTTTAAAGAGGGTACAAAAATAACTTCGGTTCAAATTTAGCTCTTCGGCAAGGGAGCTGACGGTTATTTTTTGAATGTAGTGTTTTTTGATAAGCCGAATAGCTTCGTTTATATAATGGCTGTGGTTTTTTATTTCTGGTTCGCCGGTGTCAAGCAAGGCGATTATTCGCCATATTATACTGCAGACATAGGCGCAGTGACCGTGCAAAAGGCTTTTTACTTTAATTAAATCTAGAAAAATTTCCCGCAGCTCTTCACAGAAAAGCATACCGGTGTCAAATATATTGGGCAGTGGTTCAGTGCAGTCAAATTCTATCCATATACACTCCAAAGGTTCTTCGATACAACTGTAATTAACAAGGTCACCTCGATGCATAATAAGCATATTTCCTGCTGCGGCTTTATAGACACCATAGGGGCTTTCAAAAATCATTTCCCCCGAGAGAATATACTGGAATACAAAGTGCTTTCTTCTGAATGGACCGTAGATATGGCCCTTTTCACAGAGGGAATGTCCTACAAATAATGGGTTTATGCTTCCGTAGGGACCTTTACTGCTGTTTATACTTTTGGCAATCAAGTATCTTTCTGTTGTTTCCACCACTAAAATACACCGCCTTTATTTGCATATTTGTTAGTTACAATATATCAAAAACTTTTTTGGAAAGCAATATTTATATTTTTATAACCAACAAAATACTAAAAAGTTGTCACATAATAATATGTGCTTTTTTGACCTGCGGATTTATACTGAAAGCATAAATAATTTAAGGAGAATTGCTATGAGAAAAATAATCGCTTATTTATGCGCGGCTGTTCTTATACTTACTGCCTGCTTTGTGCCTGTACAGCTTACGGCAGAAGCGGCAAGCACACCAAATGTGAGTGACAGCTATACCTTTGATTTTAACGCGGGAGATATGCCCCTGCTTTCTGCGGGAACGCCCTCTGTGGACAGTGAGGGAAACACCTTTTATCCCATCCGAGCTCAGAAGGAAACTACTGTCGTTCAGGAGGATATTACCGTGGTTGATGCAAAGGGTAATGCTTCTGTGGTAAGTACGGTTAGCTTTTCTTCAAGCGGACACGGTATGTTTATCCCCGTGGATAAAAACGGAATTCCCTTTGAACTTGAGCCCAACAGTACATATTCCGTCAAGGTTGTTACCTACGCAAAAAGGGTAGGCACCTGGGGTCAGCTTTTCTTCGGAGGAGGTGTTCTTGATGCAAACAAGAGCACTTACACAAACGGCGGAACAGTGACATTTTCTGATTCCACCGGCAACGGAAATCCGCAAAACTATGCGGCAAATTATCCCATTTTCCGTACGGGATCTCATAACTATAGCGAAACAGCAGGACTTTATACTTCATCTGCAAACGGGACCATAAAGGTACGTTACTTTACAGACTATGATTTGAGAAACAATGTGGGTCAGTACGGTACAGGTACCCTTACCTTTAAAACAGGTGATTATAATGAAGAAAATGGTTGCTTTGAACTAGTGGGAAGTGACGGAAACGCTTATACATTCGGAGCATATTTTGCGGTTTATCTTTCGGGCAGTACCGTTAATTGCTACAATGGCGGAACCTTGGTAAACAGTGGTCCTGTTTCCTTCAATATAGACAACATTACCATTACAAAAATTGCACAAAACGTAAATATCACCCTTGATGCCAACGGCGGAAAATTTAATGAGGGAACAACTCTCAGATGTACTCCCAATATCGGAAACGGTATTGCACCCAGTGAGCTTCCCGTGCGTGAGGGATATGTTTTTAAGGGTTGGAGTTTTACTTCTGACGGAGAGGTTATTGCCACAATTGCTCGTGAGGATTGGAATGAAAAAACTCTCTATGCAGTATGGGAATTAGATTTATATAAGGGCTATGATCGTTTTGAGAGATATATAGATTATTCTTCTTATACCGCAAGTAAAAGCAATAGTTGGAGCTATACTGATGACAGTCCGCTTTATCAGTCTGTGGTCAAGGATGACGGTGCCAGTGGGGGAGCATATCTCCATTTCCACTGTGATGCAGGCACGGCGGGAAGCTGGCTTGGAAGCTACACACTGACCCTTACTGCAAGCGGAAGCTATAACTCTTCAGGTAGTGGAGAAAACAATGTTAAATTCCCCGAAAACACCACCTACAGAGCAATAGTGCGTATGCGCACCAATAACCTTTCGGGCAGACAGGGGACTTTCTTTGTCAGCTACGGAGTTTCCTTTAACAGCGCGCTTAACGCTGCGGCAAATAACTACAGTGTACTGCTGAGCGGTGTTGAGGAAAGTGGCGGATTTGAAACCTACGAGCTTATTTTCACCACACCAAAGGAATACGCCGAAGGAAAGGTTAACTGCTTTTTAGGTTTTACCGCAGGCGGAAGTGTTGAACTTGATTATGACATTGATGATATTACTCTGCAAAAGGTGACCTCACTTGACCTTTACACCGTTGAAAACGGCGAAACCGAGCTGAGAGAGTCGGAATATTATCAGCCGGGTGACTTTATAACCCTTCCAGATAGTATTACTAAAGAGGTGTACAGTGATAGCGATAATACAGCAACCACCTATTCTTCGGTGGTTAATAATTGGTATTCGGACAATGAGCTTTCTGTTCCCTCTGAAAGAGAAGTGAGAGCGGCAGATACCGACACTGTGTATTATGCCAATGCCAAAACCGTTGCATCTGACATTGATAACCAGATAGGTTTCTGCGGATTTGACCTGTATAAGGAAGACATTGAAAGCACCGGAATTGTCCTTGACAGCAATTTGCAGGTAAGTGACACCGAGGCTTACACCGGCGAAAAAAGCCTTAAGGCAACTGGCAACGGCGTATTCGAAATAAGAAATGATAACTTCTTTGCCGTTACCGACAAAACTACCTATAATATTTCCTTTGCCTATAAGGCAGATAAAGCATCAACCATAGCTTTCGGCTTAGGTGAAATTTACAATATAGACAATAATGCGGCAAACACAGAATACACTCTCGAAAACACACACGAGTGGAAGAACGCTCAGGTTACCGTTACAGCCGATTTTGCCGATATTAAAAACCTTGAAACCGACCCCTGTTTGGTTGGAAAAATCATTACCGACGGCAATGTTTATATTGACACTGTTACGGTTTCGAGCGTTGTAGGAGGCATAGGCGCTTTAAGGCTTAAAGACAGCATTGCGGCAGAAGATGGCAGTCAGGCACTCCGATTTATGTTTGCATATAAAGCAGGAGAAAGCGCAAATGAAATATATATAGACGGCAAAAAGCATACAGTCGCCAAGCGCGGAATTCTGTTGAAGAGTGAAAGACTTTCTGCTGCTCTTACTGTGGAAAATATAGGAAACGGTGTTATAAACACAGGCAAGAGTGCGGAAATGGATGCCTGTTGGAGCTATAACACTATTACCGGAAATGTAGTTTTCAGCACCTATGTAAATGAATTGGATATTGCTGACAGCCGCAGAATAAGCGCAAGAGGTTATATTGAGCTTAATGACGGAAGAGTTTTCTATTCCGATATAATTACCGCTGCAGTTACCGATATAGAAGAGGGAAGCGGTATAATAGAGAGTGGTGCCGATATCGTATCTCAGGACGGATACGAAAGTATGAACGACTATTACGTTTATCTCCCTGAGGGCACCGAAATAAAAGGTGAAGAATTCAAGGTTGTTCTTTATGATCCCTTCTTTACTGTAGATGGCAACGCTAACCCCGCTTTTGTCAGCGAATATGTTATGGAAAAAGCCTCTTATGTAAAGCTTACCGCAAAGGGAAGCATAAGCGACCTGCAAATATATGTTCCCGCTGATGTTGCTGTTATGGTTGAAAAGGGAAGTAAGGATTACCTTTCCTTTGACGAAGAAACATTAAAAATGAGCGAGAATATAAAACTGATGAGCGACGGCGCGGTTAACTATATCTTTATTACCGACCTTCATCATTCAATATCTTCATCTAACAGAAACTATATGATTCGTCAGATGAACACCGTTGTTAAAATTGCCAACGAAAACGATAAAATTGACTTTATTGTGGTAGGCGGTGACATTACCGATGGTGCTTATAAAACAAACAAGCAAACAGCAATAACAAATACACAGGATATTTTAAATCCATTTAAGGAAAGCGAAAAGCCTGTGTTTGTGCTGTCCGGTAACCATGATGATAACTCCTACCACGTGGCAGATTACAACGAATATAAGTTAGAGCTGATAATGAGTGACTATGATTGGAGTAAGAATATTATTGATATTTATTGCCCTGATGATATTGTAAAGGACAGCCAATACGAGGATTCCAAGTATTACTATTACGATATGCCGGAAAAGAAAACAAGGCTTGTTTTCTTTGATACCATTGATAGTCGGGCTAAATATGATGAAAACGGTGTAGTTACCGAGCTTGTTCCTCTTAATCTGGAGAGTTCTACCGTTTCCAGTCGCTATAAAACAGGATATTCCTACTGGGGTTACGATATTGACCAGGTTGAGTGGCTTGCTAACGAAGCAATGACTGCGCCCGATGATTGGAATTATGTATATCTTTCTCATATGGGTATAGACGGTGCCACCAATTCCTACGGTAACACAATGTATAATTCGGAGTATATAAGAGAAATATTAAAGGCTTATCAGTATAATACCATTTATGAAAGCGACGAGCTGGGTACTCTCGATTACAGTGGTACCACAGGTAAAATTACTGTGATGAGTTTTGGTCATCAGCATACAGAGCTTGTGCTTTACAGCGAGGATATTGATTTATGGCAAATAAGTACTGCCTGTGCCAATATCGGCGCTTATCAAAACAAAGGAGAAATAAACAAGCCTTCTGAGGAAATTGCTCAGTCAACCACTATGAATAGTAAGTCTTATGCTTGGACCTGGTATTATAGAAAACTGGGAAGCCCCAGTCAGTGCTGTTTCGATATTATTAGCGCAAGTAAGAATAAAGTGCAAAAATATGCTTTCGGTACAGGCTCCGACAGAGTTCTCTACTATAAATAAAATTTTGACCCCTGATTTTCAGGGGTCTTTTCTTATACTTGAGAAAACTGTTGAAATGTAGTATAATAATAAAAACTCAGAAAGGACGGATAATATGGCTGAATATATACGCGGCTTTTTAGCTATTGTCAGATATCTTTTACCCATACTGTCCGTTCTTCTTGTCACCCTTTGCGCGCTGGGTTTACTCTCGAAACGCAGAAAAACATACAAAAGGGTTTTGCTCAGTGACGATATGACAGAGCAGATTATATCGGACGGCGAACTGCTTGTGGGAAGCGGCGAAGACTGTGATATTATAATAGACGGTTTAGAAGAAAAGCATTGTGTAATATCTGTGTGCGGCAAAGCCTTTTCTGTCCGTCCTTTCGGTAAAGCCAAAATAGGCGTAAACAAGCGTTCTGTAAAAAACGAGACGGCCTTCGCACCTGATGATATTATTTCGGCAGGGGACAGGGAGTTTTCTCTTCGTATTAAAAGCAGCCGCAAAAAGGAAAAGGAAAACGGCAATATATATAAAGCGGCGGCTCTCTGCTGTCTTACCCTTATTCAGTTTTTTATGATGCTTTCCCTTATGTTTGCGTTTCCTTCAAAGGGAGCTGTAATAGGCGGAGTTTACGCGCTTCTCATAATTTCTGAGTGGGTCTATTTGCTTATAACAAAATTTGCGGGAGCGTTTATAGAAATTCCCGTTATGTTTCTAATTGGAATCGGTATGTCTGTAGTGGCGCACAAAGATACAAGCATTATGTTAAAACAGATAATATGCGCTGTTATCGGCATAATCGGTGCTGTTATTTTATCCAAAATAATAATGTCCTCAAAACGTGCCATTGCTTTAAGGAGCATTGCCTTTATTGCAGGTATCGCTCTTTTTAGTGTGAATATGGTTTTTGGCGTTATTTATAACGGCGCGCAGAACTGGCTTAATATCGCGGGCTTTTCTTTTCAGCCCTCGGAGCTTATAAAGGTGATTCTTATTTTTATCTGCGGAACGAGTGTGGAGAAACTAAGCAGTATAAGGGATAGTATCTTCTTCGCCGTATTTTCGGTGTTCTGCCTTGCTTCTCTTTTTTATCTCAGTGACTTCGGTACGGCGCTTATATATGCAGTGGTTCTCTTTACCGTTCTTGCATTGCGATTTTGCAGTTTTAAGCTTTTAGCGGTTCTGGGCGGCGCGGCGGTTACTTTGGGCGGCGCTGTAATGCTTATTTTCCCTTATGTTGCAAAGCGTATTTTCTCCTTCGGACAAGCCTGGGCAAATGCTTCTGACAGCGGCTACCAGCAGACAAGAGCAATGATAGCCACCGCTTCGGGCGGACTTTTCGGTGTGGGCGGCGGCAATGGTACCCTCATTAAGGTTTCAGCCGCAGATACAGATATTGTTTTCGGTCTTATCAGCGAGGAATGGGGACTGATTGTTTCCTTCACGGTTCTTTTCTGTTTTGTGCTTTTTACTCTTTATGCAATTAAGGTGCTGTCAACTTCAAGAAGCGCCTATTACGGACTAACCTCCTGCGCCGCGGCGGTGTTGCTTCTTGTTCAGACCGCACTTAATGTTTTCGGAAGCCTTGATATGTTGCCCTTCACGGGAGTGACTTTACCGTTTATCAGTAACGGCGGTTCATCCCTTATTTCCTGTCTTGCGCTTACCGCCTTTTTAAGAACTCCTCTTGTACTGGAAAATTCGGGTTTTAAAACAGAAAGAAGGCGCGAAAAATGAAAAGAATCAAATTCAGAGCTAATATAATACGCGCTATTCTCCTGCTCTTTGTTGTTCTTTGTGTGGTGTTTTTGGTGAAATACACTTCCAAAGCAGAGGATTGGGCGTTTTATGAAACCAACGGACACATTTACACAGACGGAAAAATGACACAGCCCGGCACCATAACAGACAGGAAGGGAAGACTGCTTTCCGAAACAAAGGACGGGGAGCGTGTATATAGTGAAGACGCCGATATACGAATGGCAACCATTCACACGGTAGGGGACCACGACGGCTTTATAAGTACGGGTGTCACCAATGCACTGAGAGACAGACTGGTTGGTTATTCCCAGATAAACGGTATTTATACCTATTCGGGTCTTGGCAATAACGCTGTGCTGACGATTGACGCCAATATAAGCGTTGCCGCAATGAAGGCGCTGGGAAATTCGGCGGGCTGTGTGGGAATATGCAACTATAAAACAGGTGAGGTGCTTTGTATGGTAAGTACCCCCACTTATGATATTGAAAATGTAAAGGAATATGAAAAGGCTAAAAACGGTGAACTTGGCAGTGTGTTTATGAACCGCTTTATTTCTTCCGCTTATACTCCCGGCTCAACCTTTAAAATCGTTACAGCCGCGGCGGCTATTGAAACTCTGGGCGAGGATGCCTATGAAACTGCTTTTATGTGTGATTACGGCACTGTTATTGAGGGCGAAGAGCTTAACTGTCTGGGCAAGCACAGAAGCGTTAGTTTAAAACGTGCTTTTTCCCATTCCTGTAATTCCTTTTTCTCCAATATGGCGCTGACACTGGGTAAAAGTACAATGACGAAATACGCTGAGAAATTCGGCTTTAACAGTGTGTTTTATCTTGACGGCATTGCCGCCGCGAAATCAAGCTATTCGGTTAAGTCTTCGAGAAATATTGACTTCGGCTGGTCGGGAATAGGCCAGCATACAAATCTTTGCAATCCTTTGCAGTATCTTTGTATGGTAAGCGCTATTGCAAACGGCGGCGAATATGTAGAGCCTTATATCGTTCATTCTATTTCTGCTTCCAACGGTAAAAGTGTATACAAGGCTTCTCCCGATACAAAAAGAATGATAAAAAAGGAAACTGCTGACGCTCTTGCTTCGCTTATGGACTTTGCAGCAGAGGATAACTACGGTAAATCCACCTTCGGTACCCTTGACGTCTGCGGAAAAACAGGTACCGCAGAGGTTGGAAACAAAATGGAAAATTCTCTTTTTGTGGGATTTTGCAAGGATGAAAACCTGCCACTTGCCTTTGTTGTGGTGGCAGAGGGAAATGAGAATGGCGGAAAAAGTGCAATGAGTATTGCTAATAAAACTCTGCAGGCAGCCAAAAAACAGCTTATAAAATAATTTTTTGTTTTATTCAAACTGCAAATAGATGCTATAAACTATTGACAATTTTTGTATTAAATGATAAAATTATAGGCATAAAGGATAAATAAAGTGAGGGGATTTTTTTGAAGGCGTTGGAGGATAAAATTCTCAAAGAGGGTCAAGTGTATCCCGGTAATATTTTAAAGGTTTCCTCATTTTTAAATCATCAGCTTGATGTCGATTTCCTTATGCTTATGGGAGAGGAAATCGCGCGTCTTTATGCCGATACCAAAATCGATAAAATTCTAACCATTGAAGCATCCGGTATTGCTATCGCTGTGGCTGCTGCCGCACATATGCATGTGCCGGTTGTTTTTGCTAAAAAGAACAAAACCACCAATATTCTTGCAGATGTTTATTCTTCACAGGTTACTTCCTATACCCACAACACCGTGTATCAGGTAGTGGTTAGTAAGGAGCATTTAAATGAGGGCGAAAATATCCTTATTATTGATGATTTTTTGGCTGTTGGAAATGCAATTAACGGCCTTATGGATATAGTTTCTCAGGTAGGCGGTGTCACACAGGGTATTGCCATTGCTATTGAAAAGGGCTTCCAAGGCGGAGGAGACAAGCTTAGAAGCCAGGGCATAAGGGTTGATTCTCTGGCTATTGTCGATTCTATGACCGATGATTCTGTTAAATTCCGTCCGCAATAATTAGGACGGCTTTTATAAAAAATTGCCGAAAGGCGAGGAGGAAAACAAAAATGAAAATGTTTCTTGCCCTTCTTCTTGCAGTGGCTATGCTCTTCAGCTTAGCTGCCTGCGGCGGCGGAGAATCTGCCGACAAACTGAAGGTTGGTTTTATCTTCCTTCACGACGAACAGTCTACCTATGACAAGAACTTCATGGATGCAGCTAAGGCTGCTTGTGAAGCTATGGGTGTTGACTACGCTCAGAAGACTCAGATTCCCGAGTCTAAGGATTGCTATGATGCTGCCGTTGAACTTATTGAGGTTGACGGATGCGATATCATCTTCGCAGACAGCTTCGGTCACGAGTCCTTCCTTATTGATGCTGCTAAAAAGTATCCCGACGTAGAGTTCTGTCATGCTACAGGTACTCAGGCTCATACTGCAGGTCTCAAAAACTTCCATAATGCTTTCGCTTCCATTTACGAGGGCCGTTATCTTGCAGGCGTTGCTGCAGGTCTTAAGCTCAATGAAATGATAGACAAGGGCGAAATTAAGGCTGAAGAAGCAAAAATGGGTTATGTTGGTGCCTTTACCTTCGCTGAAGTTATGTCCGGTTACACCTCTTTCTATCTTGGCGCAAAGTCTGTTTGTCCCTCTGTTACCATGGACGTTAAATTTACCGGTTCTTGGTACGACGAGCAGAAGGAAAAGGAAGCTGCTCAGGCTCTTATTAGCGGCGGTTGCGTACTTATTTCTCAGCACGCTGACTCCATGGGTGCTCCTACCGCTTGTGAAACCGCAGGCGTTCCCAACGTTTCTTACAACGGTTCTACCGTTGCTGCTTGCCCCAACACATTTATTGTTTCTTCCAGAATTGACTGGACTCCTTACTTCAAGTATATGATAGAGTGCGTTCAGAAGGGTGAAGCTATTGCTACCGACTGGACCGGTACTATTGAAACCGGTTCCGTTGTTCTTACCGATATCAATACCAAGGCTGCTGCTGCAGGCACCGCTGAAAAGATTGCAGAAGTTAAGGCTAAGCTTCTTGACGGTTCTCTTAAGGTATTCGATTGTGCTAACTTCACCGTTGGCGGTAACGCTCTTGAATCCTACAAGGCTGACGTTAATACCGATGCAGCTTTCGAGAAGGATACAGAGGTTGTAGAGAACGGCGTATTCTACGAGTCTAAGCATCGTTCTGCTCCTTACTTCGACGTTGAAATCGACGGTATTACTCTTCTTGACAGAAACTACGGCTGATAACTTAAGTCTGAGACGAGAGGTAACTCTCGCCTCAGACTAATTTTGAAGAAATTGCTGTAGCTTTTGTTATAACAATTTCTTGAGAATTATATGAACGGAGGTTTAACGTGTTTAAACAACCTGCTATTGAACTAAAAAATATCACCAAGCGATTTGGTGCAAAGGTTATTGCCAATAAAAACGTTAATCTTACTGCTTACCGCGGTGAGATTCTTTCCATTTTAGGAGAAAACGGTAGCGGCAAAACCACGCTTATGAATATGATTTCGGGTATTTATTTCCCCGACGAGGGTCAAATTTTTATAGACGGAAAGGAAGCGGTTATAACATCTCCCAAGGACGCCTTTACCTATAAAATCGGTATGATTCATCAGCACTTTAAGTTGGTTGAGGTTTTTTCTGCCGCTGAAAATATCGTGCTTGGCATTGACGAGGGAAAGTATAACCTTAAAAATTCCTCTGCCGAAATAAAAAAAATCAGTGAGCAGTATGGTTTTGACCTTGATGTAAATAAAAAGATTTACTCAATGTCAGTTTCCGAAAAGCAGACCGTAGAGATTATTAAGGTGCTTTATCGTGGTGCGGATATTCTTATTCTTGACGAGCCTACCGCCGTTCTTACTCCGCAGGAGACCGAGAAGCTGTTTACTATTCTTCGCCGTATGCGTGACGATGGTAAATGTATTATCATTATTACACATAAGCTTCACGAGGTGCTTTCTCTTTCTGACAGAGTTTCTGTTCTTCGAAAGGGTGAATACGTAGGCACAGTTAATACTGTCGAAACAAGCGAAAACGAGCTTACCGAAATGATGGTGGGTAAGAAGATAAGCCTTAATATTCAGAGAAACGAGCCTAAAAACTCTGAGGATAGACTTGTTGTTAATAATCTTACCTGCGTTGACAGAGCAGGTGCCACCATTCTTGACGACGTTTCCTTTACCGCAAAAAGCGGAGAAATACTTGGTATCGCAGGTATTGCAGGTAGCGGACAGAGAGAATTGCTTGAATCTATTGCAGGACTTCAGCATTTATCCTCAGGTGATATTTTCTATTTTGACCCCAAAACGGGTAATAAGGAAAATCTCAGAGATAAAACGCCTATGCAAATAAGAAATATGGGTGTTCGACTTTCCTTTGTTCCCGAAGACAGACTCGGTATGGGTCTTGTGGGTAATATGGATATTGTGGATAATATGATGCTGAGAAGCTATCGTAAAGGTCATTCGGCATTCCTCGAAAGAAAGAAGCCTAAGGACCTTGCTATGAAGATAATTCACGACCTTGAGGTTGTTACTCCAAGTGCCAGCACTCCCGTTCGTCGTCTTTCGGGAGGTAATGTACAGAAGGTGCTCGTAGGACGAGAAATCGCCGCTTCTCCTACAGTGCTTATGGTTGCTTACCCCGTAAGAGGACTTGATATTAATTCTTCTTATACCATTTATAACCTTCTTAATGAGCAGAAGGAAAAAGGCGTTGCAATTGTTTTCGTAGGTGAGGACCTTGACGTTCTTATAGAACTTTGCGATAGAATTATGGTTATAGGCTCGGGAAGAATTACAGGTGTAGTTGACGGACGCACTACTTCTAAAGAAGAAATCGGTCTTCTTATGACAAAATCTAAACACGAAGAGGAGGAAAGTGCAAATGGCTAATGAAGTTAAAACACACCGCGAGCCACTATTAAAGGTTGTAAAGCGTGACGATATGTCTGCAGGAAAAGCCTGGTTGGTGCGCTTTGGCACTCTTGCCGTTTCCTTTGTTCTTATCGGTGTTCTTTCAATGGCAATAAGCGGAAAAAGTTTCGGCGAGACCTATGAAATTATGTTTATAGGTGTATTCGGCAGACTTTTTGAAGGTAAGACCACAATGCTTTGGAAATATCTTCAGGAAATTGCTATTCTTCTTTCTCTTTCCCTTGCTCTTACCCCCGCCTTTAAAATGAAATTCTGGAACTGCGGTGCAGAGGGTCAGGCTCTTATGGGCGGTCTTGCTTCTATGGTATGTATGATAGAGTTGGGCGACAAGCTTTCCTATCCCGTGCTTATTGCGGTAATTGCCGTTACAAGTATTCTTGCAGGCGCTATTTGGGGCTTTATTCCTGCAATTTTCAAGGCTTTTTTTAACACTAATGAAACCTTGTTTACACTTATGATGAATTATATAGCTACCCAGATAATTGCTTATTACCTTTATATTAAGGGTGGCGGCTCTAACGTAATTAATCCCGTTTCTGCTGGTAACTTCCCCACAGTTGGTAATAACGAATACTTTGTAAACATTACAATTGTTACTGTTATTACCGTTCTTATGTTCATTTACCTTAAGTACAGTAAGCAGGGTTATGAGATTGCGGTTGTCGGTGAAAGCCAGAATACAGCCCGCTATATTGGTATTAACGTTAAAAAGATTATTATCCGTACTATGGTAATTTCTGGTGCGCTTTGCGGTGTTACCGGTATGCTTCTTGTTGCTGGTAAGGATCATAGTATAAATACCAACCTTGTCGGCGGAGAAGGCTTTACGGCAATTCTTATGTCTTGGCTTGGTCAGTTCAATCCATTTATTATGGCTGTTATGATTGCAATAATTACCTTTATTGAAATAGGTGTAGCTAAGGTTGCTGATACTGCGCTCCTTAACTCCTCTTTTTCTGAGATTATAGTAGGTATTGTAATTCTTATGCTGGTTGGCTGTGAATTCTTCGTTCATTACTCCGTTAAATTCCGTCACAATAAAAAGGAGGTTAAAGCATGATTATTCAGTTTATTTGCCGTGCAATACTCCTTGGTGTACCGCTTCTTTACGGTTCGACAGGTGAAATTATTACCGAAAAATCAGGTCACCTTAATCTCGGTATTCCTGGCATTATGTACGTTGGTGCTATAAGTGGTGTTACAGGCTCCTTCCTTTATGAAAATGCCTGCGGAAACGATTTGGCAAGAATGAATCCCCTTCTTGCAGTGCTTATACCTTTGTTTTGCTCTATTGTAGGCTCTGTTATTATGGGTCTTATATACAGCTTTTTAACCGTAACCCTCCACGCCAATCAGAACGTTACAGGTCTCGCCCTTACCACACTCGGTATCGGTCTTGGCAACTTCCTTGGTGCTTCTCTTATTAACATTACTAAGAGCGAGCTTCCTTCAATTGCTCTCTCAAAGACAAGTTCCTTCTTCTTGACTAAGATACCCCTTGCCGATAAATTAGGCTGGTTTGGAGATTTGTTCCTGTCTCACGATTTCCTTACCTACCTTTCAATTATCATAGCTATTGTAGCTACCTTTGTTCTTAACCGTACTCGTATAGGTCTTAATCTTCGCGCAGTAGGTGAGAACCCTGCAACTGCAGACGCCGCAGGCATTAACGTACCAAGATACAGATACGTTGCAACCTGTATCGGTAGTGCCGTAGCAGGTCTTGGCGGTCTTCAGTACGTTATGGCTTATGCAAATGGTGTTTGGTCTAATAATGCCTTCGGCGACAGAGGCTGGATGGCTATTGCCCTTGTTATTTTTGCTGTATGGAAGCCTTCTATTGCGATTTTCGGTTCCTTCCTCTTCGGTGCGCTCTGCAATGCTAATAACTATATTCAGGGTCTCGGTACTGAAACTCAGGAGCTTTTCAAAATGCTGCCTTATGTGGTAACCATTGTTGTGCTTATTTTCACAAGTATGCGTAGCCGCAAGAAGAATCAGCCTCCTGAGAGTCTTGGCACAAACTATTTCCGAGAAGAACGATGAATTTAAAGCGAATGTTCAAAAAACATTCGCTTTTTTTGTTGCAAATACATACGGTATGTGATAGACTTAAAACATAGAATTTGACCGAAAGGAAGTTTTATTTATGCAGGTTGAAATAGGATATATTTGGAAAGGCTATACTACTGAAGGCCTAAAAATCAAAGAGGCTGATGCGAAGTTTTATAATGTCAGAACTGCTCCCTTTAAAATCTACGGTCTTGTGGACCCTATGAATACATATAACAGATTGCCAAAAGATATTGCGATTTCTGCAAGCGGTGATGTTGCTACTCACGCAAAGGCAACCACCGGTGTGCGCGTGCGCTTTAATACCGATTCAAAATATGTAGGAATAAGAGCAAAATTTGCTCATCATGTTTTACCCTCGCCTCATGTTACAAGACTTAATGAAACCGGTTTCGATATTTATGTTGAAGAAGATGGCGTTGATGTTTATAAAGCAAGCTACTATCCTCCTAAAGATGCTTTTGACGGTTACGAGGGAATGAAGCATTTTGAAGACAACAAAATGCGTTGTATTACTATTTATTTCCCAATTGGAAATGAAGTGCTTGATTTAGAAGTTGCATTGGAACCCGATGCTAAGGTTTTAGAGCCAAATCCCTATAAGTATGAAAAACCCGTTGTGTTCTACGGATCTTCCATTACCCACGGCTTTGCCGCATCCCGTCCGGGAACCACCTATGTAAACCGAATCGGCAGAATGCTGAAAACAAATATTATGAATTTCGGCTTTTCGGGAAGTGCAAAGGGTGAGCCTCAGCTTGCTGAGTATTTTAAGAATATTGATATGTCGGTGTTTGTTTTTGATTATGACTACAATGCTCCTTCCGTTGAACACCTCGAAAACACTCATTATGCTTTTTATGAAACTATTCGCAAGGCGAATCCTGAGCTTCCCATTATTTTCATAACAAAGCCTGATGCCTACCGTCATACTGAAGAATTTTCTCTGGCGCGTAAGGATATCATTATGAGAAATTATCTTACTGCCCGTGAAAACGGCGACAAAAACGTTTACTTTATTGACGGAAATGCATTCTTTATCGGCGGCGACCGTATGGATTATACCGTTGACGGCTGTCACCCAAATGATGCAGGTGCAAAAAGAATGGCAGACTATATAGGTACTGTGGTAGGCGAGCTTCTTAAAAAATAAGAATAAAAAATGCTCCTTTGCTAAAAATAATGGCAAAGGAGTGTTTTTTATGAAGGTGACCACTAAGGAATATAGCGCAATGGTGAAAAAGGCTTCGCCGAATTCCACACATCTTAAAAACTGTATAATAGCATTTGTGGTAGGCGGCATTATATGTTCTATGGGTGAACTGCTTTTTAATTTTTATTCTCGTTTTAATATTTCTGAAGAGTATGCAAGAATGCTTGCTTCGGCAACACTGATTTTTGAAGCGGCAATTTTAACGGGGCTGAGAGTATTTGAAAAAATTGCGAAATTTGCAGGTGCAGGTACTTTAGTTCCAATTACAGGCTTTGCAAATGCAGTTGTTTCCCCCGCAAT
>JAZLDA010000036.1:0-10154 GCA_045614505.1 Acutalibacteraceae bacterium
AATCAAGTTGTTTTAAAGACAGAAAAAACGCCTATGAAAAGCTCATAAGCGTCTTTATATATAAATTAAAAATTATTGCTCAGCCTTTATTGAGTCAGCCATTTTAAGCAGTTCCTCTTTTGATATATCGTCATAGGCATAGATAGCAAATTGGTATTTTCCATCACTCCACATAAATGTTTTAATTTTTACCTGCGGTTTAAATACATAGATTCCATTACCAATTTCTTCTGTAACAGCATCTTCCGTATCTATAGTTTCACCATCACTTCTAATGCGATGTTGCTGAAAAATAATCTTATCTTGTTCATTGCTATATTCTAAGGAATATAACCAAGCTTCTCTTTTAATTCTACATTGTTCATATCCATCGGGAATATAAGAAGGCAAATAATATTCTTCTATTGTATCGGGTGCAGAGCTGTCTTTATGGAAAAACACAGTAGAAAATTTTTCATAAGCCTCTACAAAGAAATTTTTAACCCCGATTCTCAGCGCATCAACACTAAGCACTGTGCTTACCGTTGCAATAATCAGCGCCGCAATAATACAGGCAATCCTCTTTGCCACTGTATTAAAAAGATAATAAAAGGGCTTTCTGCGCCGTTTTATAAGCCTTTCCATTCTTTCTTCAAATTCTGGAGAGAACGTAATATCAAGGTCATTGACAAAATCATATTGCCCCCCAGTCTCCATTACATATAAATGAAGTGCTTTCTTTAAAAGTTCTTTTTCCTTTAATGAAAAGTTCATATTTTCGCCTCGTTAATCAGTTCCTTTGCCCTCTGAAGTCTTTTTCGTACAGTTTCCTCTGATATATGACAAATATCCCCTATTTGCTTATTGGGCATATCAAAATAGTATTTAAGCATTAAAGCATCTCTATATATTTCGGGCAGTGATTTGATTTTATCTAAAAGCATATTAACGATTTCTGTGTTATCAGCTTGTTTGGTGTGAACGCTTTCCTTGGTTTTACGGTAGGCATTTTCACTTCTCAGCATATCAAGGCAAACACTTTTGGTTACAATGCTCACAAAGGAAAGGGTCTGCGGGGAATCCACGCTTTCAATTTTTCCTATGTATTTAGTAAGCTTTAAAAAGGCTTCCTGTGTGGCATCCTCTGCAAGGATATCATCCCCCATATAATCTGTAGCAATATATTTAATAATTTTTCTGTATTTATGGTATAGTAATTCAAATTTATCTATTTCCTCTTGTGCGTCAAGCATAGCAAGACATACGGCAAGCATAATTTTCCCCCTATCATTTTAATGCGGAAAAGCCCCCGCAGGAAATTCTGCGAGGACTTTCCCCAAGTGAGATTATGTTCAAACACGCTTAGCGTTGTTTGATAAAATAATTAAAGCACTGTTACCGCGCCAACGAACACAGGAATATTATATTGATTAGCAATTATATAAACAAAAGGTCTGTTTAAAACAATTGCTTTTTCCTCAGTGGGCACCACGCTCATATACACCATTTCCTGTCCTGTAGCAGAGGCGGCGTGTATACCGCCTATATCCACATTAATATAGGTTTTTTGTATGGTGTCGCCCATATACAGGATACCATTATCCGAAATCCCTGTGAAATCGGCATTGTGAACATCATAAGCATTTCCTATACCCATTTCTATTAATGTTTCTTTGAAATTTATACCGTTCTCAATGCTAAAATAGGGCATTCCTGCCTTTAGTGTTACTTTTTCACCATTGGATAAAATGTTTCTCAACCTATTTCCGTCAAGAGAAGCAATATAATCATTAATATCAATGCCTTCCTTTGGCATTAGCGCAATAAACTTATAATCACCAATGCAAGTTTTTATAAAACCTTCGGCATTTGTGTCACTTATATAGGTTTGTTTATTTGCGCTAAGTGTACTGTACATCATTTTAACAGTGCTTTTTTCTCCGTTTGCACATGTAAAAATTTCCTCTTTAACTTCACTTGTGCGGTGAGTGGTTGCCCAAGGTATATCCATATACACGGCATCAGCAAAATACATAGCGGTGTTTTTATCAAATTTATCAACGACCTTTTGAATTTTACCCTGTGTATTTTCCTTTGCCCAGTTATTGACTTCCCGCACTGCTTCTTCACTGCCGAAATTCACATAATATACTGAAGAGCCGAAATTACTCAATGTGTTCTGCAAAAACGCTTCTTTGACATCTGATTCATTCTTGGCTATCCACAAAGAATCTGCCTGAGATAAATAATTTTTATTCTTCTGTAGATAACTGTACATATTATTATTCCATTCTTCTCTACCCATTGAGTTCATAAGCACCTTTTGGAACTGAGAAAGGGTTTCAGCCTCTGCACCGCCGGCAGCAATACTAAGAGCAAAGGATAAAGAATAAGGAGATATATTAAGGTTATCCTGATGCTTTTTCGACTCTATTACAAAAAGCCTTAAAGCGAAATCCTGCTGAGCCTTAATAAAATTATCGCTGAGTTTTTGTCGTTTGACTTCCAACGGCTGGATATTCTCAGAAAGATTGATGACTTCAGCACCGGCGTTTGAATTACCGCAACCGGCAATCCAAAACAGCATCGTAACGATAAGTATTAAACAAATACTTTTCTTAAAAAATCTCATAAAATCTTCCTTTCTGAAAACTGATTTATATTTATATATACTATTTGTCAATGATATTTATAGAATATATATTTTCCCTAGGTATTTCCTTACCATTAGATAGGTTAATATAAAAATTACCTTTTCCCGAATTCAATATTCTTACATGGTTAACGCTTCCATTGATTTTATAGTAAACATCACGATAATTTTCCGTGTCTTCCGAATTAGCTGTACTAAAAGTATTATTGACATAGGTTGATGTTTTAAAGGAGTTTATTATGTCTATGTCTTCCTGTGTGAAATGGTTTTCGGAATGCAGAATAGTACCATTCTTGGTTACATCATAGTATTCATTAGTTTCTAATCCATTAATCACTCTTACATATCTTTTTACACCAAAAGGAAGTGATTTTTGAACATATTCATTGGTAGTATCAATGCTATATGAATTAATTTGGTTGGAAAATTCAGTCAAATCAACATTACCGAAAAATGTAAGCGGTTCAATACAAACAGTTTCGTCACCATATACAATTTGAGATGTAATTATATTATCAGAATAATCAAATTTATTGTTGGCATATATCATAGACATCTCAACATCGTTACCCATACACAAATAATATAAAAATGCATTGTTCCACTTACTAGCCTCATCATTTAATATAGCTGTCTTCCAACCAATAGAAACTTTCGCCCCCTTGTCATATGCGCTTTGTGCAATGCTATAAATTTCATGTTGATTTTCATCAAACTGTTGTCCGGAATAACAAGAAGACCAGAGAGCAACTCTTACATTGTTCATATCCTGAGGCAAATTTCTACTAGTCAGTTCATCATAATCTAATATGTCATCACTGTAAAAGTATAGGCTTGTTTGATAATCAGTTCTAGTATTTCCATGACCAGAAAAAAACACCAGTTCGCTGTTAAAATTAGGAAACCCATTTGAATTTATGGTCGTAGCATGAACAGATGTTGCATTTATATTAGATATAGTGTTGTATCCAAGTTGAGGTAAGCCGGATAAAGGGATTTCTTTTTCAGATGTTGTATTTATATCTAAAAGAGGGTAATTAAACGTGTATATTTGTGCAGTTGCTCTATGAACTTTTATATTATAAGAGCCTGTGCCCGATGTGGCATTATAATGCCTAACTTTTATTTCCACAGTTTGACCCTCAGTAGCATAAAATACAATATCGAAATTATTACCTTTGCCATCATTGTCATCAGTTTCGGTTACAGTCGTTCCATTAATATCTATGTTAACTGTACCATATGTATTAGTATTTCCTGTGGTCTGCACAACATATGTTCCCGCTACGGAAGGAGTAAATTTGTAGGTATGTTCAGAACCAGCAGTTAAAGTTGCACTTTTAGCAACATTGAGAGTTAAAGGTGTAGAAGATGCTGTACCGGAATTATTATATGTCATCGGACTATCATGAATTTCTGTATCCGGAGTATCTATGCCGGCAAAAGCACGTACAGTATAACTGCCTGCAGGATATTGCGACCAATCTATATCATAATGAAAACCATAATGTCCGCTTCCAAAACCTGACTGCGCTACATCTGCTCTATATATATTAGCAGTAAGCGGTATGGTAAAGCTTTGCCCTGTATTACTATTAGAAAGTCTTATCTCTACTTTCAGCGCTGTATTGGGCAAATCTTCGCACCACGCCCAACCTCTTATTCCGTTGGAATTCACTTCATCCAACCATCCGTAAGGCGCTGCATAAGTAGGAGGTATACTAACGGGAATAAACTGCCACTGCTGATTATCGTTTATGTCAAATGTCTGTATAAATACATTTCCTGCGGATGTTGGTTTTGTTCCTCCGCTTGTACCGTTTGACTTATCTATAGTAGTAAAATACAGGTCATCATTACCTAGCATCTGTATATGAAAAAGGTCGTCATATATGAGAGGTGTTAGAATTAATCTCTGTGCGGTATGGTCAACGGGAGTCCAGATATCTACATTTTGTCCCGAAGCGAGGGAAGAACCGTTTCTTACTACATCCAGAACACGGTTAGTTCCGTTTGAACTGCACATCGCATATATTTTATAACTATCGGTAGCAGAATCATAAACAATCTTGAATTTTTGTTCTTTACTGCTGTCTCCTGTCCACTGATACACATTTGTACCATTTGCGTCAACACCGTAATGAACATTCAGATACTTTCCCGAGAAAAAATTTTTAATATAATAAACACCGCCGTCGATAAGGTCTTGGGTAAGCCACCTTGTTTCATTAGGTATTTCTTCACCTATAGCTTTTTTATGAACAAGAATTTTTTGTATTGCCTGTTCTTCCGGACTACCGGGAGCATGGGTTATTGTAATATCATCATGTTTAGGTGTTTCTATAATGTCATGGCTATCAATAGTATTTGTTACTGCTTCAGTTGAATTCAATGCCATTACATTCACAGGAATTAACATTAAACACAAGCAAAGCATAATTGAAATAAACTTTTTCATTTTTCTTCTCCTTAATTATAACATTACAAGTTTTATCCTTCAATACCCATTGGACTCACCTCAATATAATTTTAAATATAATATTAGTTAATGTAAAAATTTATAATAAACTAAATCTTTACTTGCGAGCTGTAATCGGTAATAGTTTCACTGGCTGAGCCGGCATAAACAGTAGCCTCCACCTTTACTCTGTATGTACCGCTGGATAAAGGTCCGTAATGGTAGCCATAAGAAGCGACATAGTCATAAACATCATCCGACCAGCTTGTTACATTGCTCCATGAAAGAAGTCCCTTTTTCTGAAGTGTTATTTTTGTTTTAATTCTTGTGGTAGTTCCGTGATAACCCACAATATTTGCTGTACTCTGCGCTTGTTGACCGCTAATGGTCAATCCTGCGTTTACAGAATAGGTATAACTATACCTTGGTTGCACGGCAGACTGGGCATATGTGCTGAAATTAAACAGGAACAGCATCAGCACCGCCATCACTAAACTAAAGATTCTTTTTTTCATAATTTTTCACTCCTTTTTATTTTAAGAGGCACACTTTTTGTAAACCCCTCTATATATATAAACGGAGCAGACCCCCCATTTTGTGACAAAAATTTACAAAAAAATTAAAAAACGGAAGTTTGCATAAAATCAAACTTCCGTTTTTGTGCAATTTCACAACGCTTTTTACGATTTTCGGCAATGTTTACCCGTTTGCTCTGAACTGCAAGGAATAAAGGTCTTTGTATATTCCGTTCTTTTCTATAAGCTCAGCATGACTGCCCTTTTCCTTTATCTGACCGCCGTCCACCACAGCAATGGTATCGGCTGTTCTTATGGTGGAAAGTCGGTGGGCAACCACAAGGGTAGTCCTGCCCTTACACAGTGAGTCAAGAGCTTCCTGTATAAGTATTTCGGTGGTGTTATCAAGCGCGCTGGTGGCTTCGTCCAAAATCAGCACTGCAGGATTTTTAAGAAATACCCTTGCAATGCTTATTCTCTGCTTTTGTCCGCCTGAAAGACGCACGCCTCGTTCCCCGATTTCGGTGTCATACCCCTTTTCCAGTGTCATAACAAAATCGTGGATATTAGCGCTCTTTGCCGCCTCAATCATTTCTTCTTCACTTGCAGAGAGTCTGCCGTACATTATATTATCGCGAATGGTTCCCGAAAACAAAAATACATCCTGCTGGACAATACCGATATTTTGTCGCAGGGAATCAAAGGTAATATCGTTTATATTGACACCGTCAATGAGTATTTCACCCTCATTGACCTTGTAAAAATTAGGAATAAGGTGACAGATAGTGGTTTTTCCGCCTCCCGAATGACCCACAAGCGCCATTTTTTCGCCGGGCTTTACGGTGAACGAAACATCGTTTAGCACCTCGCCGTCCTCTGTTCCGTAGGAAAATGAAACATTCTTAAAGGTTATCTCTCCCTGCACTCTGCCAATATCTTTAGCGTTTGCGTTTTCCCTTTCAGGCTCTTCCTCCATTATCTCCACAAAGCGGGCAAATCCCGAAACACCGTTCTGATATTGCTCCATAAAGCCTATAAGCTGAGTAACGGGGCTGATAAAGAGGTTTACAGATACTATAAATGTGGAGTAATCACCGAAATCAATTTTACCTGCATAAAGATAAAGTCCGCCTGCAATTATAATAATTACATTGAAAACATCGGTAATAAAGGTGGAGGAGGAATGGAACTGCGCCATAGCCTTATAAGCCTTGTGGCAGGCACTGACGAAAAGGGAGTTGTTCTTCTCGAATTTCTCCATTTCCCTTTTACTGCCCGAAAAAGCCTTTGTTACCCTTATTCCGGTAATACTGCTTTCTGTGGCGGCGTTAATGCCCGAGGTAGTCACTCTTCGCTCTGCAAAGGCGTCCTTCATTCGTTTACGAAGGTACATAGATATTATAAGAAGAGCCGGCACAACGGCAAAAATAATTAAGGTTAAAGGCAGGTTTATGGTGGAAAGATAAATAAACGAGCCTATTACCGTAAGGGTGCTGACAATGAGATTTTCGGGCCCGTGGTGGGCAAGCTCGGCAACATCGAAAAGGTCGTTGGTAATTCGGGAAATAATATGTCCTGTTTCGGTGTTGTCGTAATAGGAATAGGGCAGAGTCTGTAAATGGCGGAACATATCAGTTCTCATCTGCGCCTGCATACGAGTGCCTATGAGATGACCGTAATACTGCACAAAATAGCGGAGCAGCATACGCACAACGTAAAGCGCCAGCACTCCTACGCCTGCGGCAATTATAAGTTTGTATTTTTTACCGGGAATAAGCTCATTTAGCATCACGTTGGTTATTATAGGGTAAACCAGTCCTATAAGAGAAATTAGAAGAGATGCCGCCATATCGGCAATAAACAGCTTTTTGTGAGGCTTATAATAAGATATAAATTTTTTAAGCATTTTTGCACCTTCTTTATTTTGCAATTATATCATATTTTAAGCCTTTATTCAACAATGCGGTTGACAAAATTGCGAAAATAAGATATAATTTCCTAAGATATTTAAAGGCTATGACCGAAAACAAGTAGCAAATTGTTTTTTACTCAGAGAGGCTCCGTTTGGTGGGAGGGGCTGTAAAGACCTTTTGTGAATACAGTTTGAACAGCCGCTTATTGCCGCGTAATGCCCGTTAAAGCATTGTGTCAAGGACACGCCGAGGTATGCTTTGTGAGAAGCATATAAATAGAGGTGGTACCGCGTATTTTCGCCCTCTGTCAGTTTTCTGACAGAGGATTTTTTGTTTTGGAGGAATTTAAAAATGGGAATTTATGAAGAATTAGTTGCCAGAGGTCTTATTGCTCAGGTAACAAACGAAAAAGAAATCAGAGAAATGATTAACAGCGGAAAGGCAACCTTTTATATAGGCTTTGACTGTACCGCAGACAGCCTTACCGCAGGTCACTTTATGGCGCTTACCCTTATGAAGCGTCTGCAGATGGCAGGAAACAAGCCTGTTGCCCTTATCGGCGGCGGCACAACTATGATCGGCGACCCCTCGGGAAGATCTGATATGAGAAAAATGCTCACCAAAGAGGACATTGAGCACAATGCGCAGTGCTTTAAGCGTCAGATGGAGCGTTTCATTGAGTTCGGCGAGGGCAAGGCAACAATGGTTAATAATGCCGACTGGCTTTTAAACCTTAATTATGTGGAGTTGCTCAGAGAAGTAGGCGCTTGCTTCTCGGTAAACAATATGCTCAGAGCCGACTGCTACAAGCAGAGAATGGAAAAAGGTCTTTCCTTCCTTGAATTCAACTATATGATAATGCAAAGCTATGACTTCTACTACCTTTTCCAGCACTACGGCTGTAATATGCAGTTCGGCGGTGACGACCAGTGGAGCAATATGCTCGGCGGTACCGAGCTTATCAGAAGAAAGCTGGGCGAGGACGCTCACGCTATGACCATTACCCTTCTCCTCAACTCCGAGGGCAAGAAGATGGGCAAGACCGCCTCTGGTGCAGTATGGCTCGATCCTAACAAGACCACTCCCTACGACTTCTTCCAGTACTGGAGAAACGTTGAGGACGCAGACGTTCTCAAGTGTATCCGTATGCTTACATTCCTTCCTATTGAGCAGATCAATGAAATGGACGCTTGGGAAGGCGCTCAGCTCAACAAGGCAAAGGAAATTCTCGCTTACGAGCTTACAAAGCTGGTTCACGGCGAGGAAGAGGCTGACAAGGCTATGGCAAGCGCAAAATCTGTATTTGGCGGCAGTGCTGACGGCGATATGCCCACAACCGAGCTTGAAGAAGCAGATTTTATCGACGGTGCTATCGACATCATGACAATCATGGTAAAGGCAGGACTCGTTGCTTCCAAGTCTGAGGCAAGACGTACTGTTGAACAGGGCGGCGCATCTGTTGACGGCGAAAAGATTGCTGATTTCAGAAAGACCTTTACTGTCGACGAGCTCAAAAAAGGAATCGTTGTAAGACGCGGCAAGAAGAACTTCAAGAAAGTTATCTGCAAGTAATCGAGGTGTAAGCTTTGAAATTTAAAACAGAGCTTCATTGCCACACGGGCGACGTAAGCAACTGTGGGCAGGAAAAAGCAGAGTATATAGTTTCAAGATATCTTGATGCGGGGTACACTTCCCTTATGGTCGCAGACCATATGAGTCCTTTTACTTTTGACGGCTCGAGAGGAAAATACTGTGAGTATCTTAAATCTACGGGCAAAGTCGATTCCTGGCAGACAAAGATAGATTTCTTTCTTACGGGATATGAAAATCTTGTCAAAGCGGCAGACGGACGTCTCAATATCATACTTGGTATGGAATTCCGCGAATTTAATTCAAAAATTGCCAATGACTATCTCGTTTTCGGAGTTACCGAGGAATGGCTTCGCGCATCCGAAAAAATAAGCCAGATGAGAATAAGAGATATGTCGGACTATCTTCACGAATCGGGCATGCTTCTGTTCCAAGCTCACCCTTTCCGCAACGATATGACGATAATAAAGCCTAAATATCTTGACGGAATTGAGGTTTTTAACGGACATAACGTTCACCAGTCAAGAAACCGCATAGCTTCAATGTGGGCTGACATCTATGGACTTAAACGTTCGTCGGGCTCAGATTTTCACGAAGCTTCACACGTTTGTTGCGGCGGAATACTGACAGATACGCCTATTGAAACTACAAGTCAGCTGCTCGAAACACTGAAAAGCGGCAACTATGAGCTTATGGTAGATTACGACATTGCTCCATAAAAAAGATACCGACCAAGCGGTCGGTATCTTTTTTATTCTTTAATTACAATTATCGACTTGATTTTCTTCATAGCTATCAAATAGCACACAAAATACGCAAGAGTAGTCAAAATCCACGATATGGGATACGATATGTAAATGTTGAATGTTGTTTTTTCTGCCTGAAATACGGTAGAAAGCCAAACGATTCTGAAGGCGCAAGCGCCTATCATCGAAATTATCATTGACGAGAAGGAATACTTCATTCCTCTCAGACATCCTCCCACAACGTCCATCATTCCGCACAAATAATAAGTAGTACAAATCACCATCATTCGATTTACACCG
>JAZLDA010000037.1:0-2799 GCA_045614505.1 Acutalibacteraceae bacterium
GACAGCCGAAGACCACTTCTTCTATTTTGAAGTTGAAAACAAGGGCGAAACCCAGCTTACTGCTGTTGCAGGAGAATATAGGGACGAAAGCACAATCCGCAAGGTTGACACCTTCAACGAAGACTACAGACTTGTTGAAAAGGGTGCAGTGCTTAACTGGTTTGACATTGATATGCCCAAAGGCAGATTGTCCCTTAATGACAAAATGAGTGATGTAATATCAACCTTCCGCGGTAAGCTCATCTTTGCTTCCCTTGTAAAGAAACTAATGGGCGGCAACAAGAAGGGCGGTATGAAAGCCGCAGGCTTTGAAGTAGGCCCCGAAATGATGGCTATGATGGGTGGATTTACGGTGCTGAGACTCTTTACCCTTATGGGCGGTATGATGGATGTTAAATTTACAAAAGAACAGCTGTTAGACCTTAACAAAAAGCTCAACAGAATTAAGAAACCCAAGAAAAAGGATAAATAAGTATAAGCACAAAAAAAGCTCAGGTCAGTGACCTGAGCTTTTTGTTTTAGTTACTGTCTTTTCTCCAGACCATTTTGTTTACCACACCGGTGTAGGACTGTATAATTTTAACAACCTTAGTGGAAACGTTTTCTTCTTTGTAGTCGGGAACGGGGATACCGAAATCAGAATTTTTATTCATTTCTACTGCAGTATCTACTGCCTGCAACAGGCTGTTCTCATCTATTCCCGCAAGAATGAAGCAAGCCTTGTCCAGAGCCTCGGGGCGCTCGGTAGAGGTGCGGATGCAAATTGCAGGGAAAGGCTTTCCTACACTCGTAAAGAAGGAGCTTTCCTCAGGAAGCGTACCGCTATCCGAAACCACTGCAAAGGCATTCATCTGCAGGCAGTTATAATCGTGGAAGCCCAATGGTTCGTGCATTATAACCCGCTTATCAAGTTTAAAACCACTTGTTTCAAGACGTTTTTTGGAACGGGGATGGCAGGAATAAAGGATAGGCATATCGTATTTTTCAGCCATTTTATTTATTGCACCGAAGAGAGACAAGAAGTTTTTCTCTGTGTCGATATTTTCTTCTCTGTGGGCAGAAAGAAGAATGTATTTGCCTTTTTGTAATCCCAGACGAGCGTGGATATCGCTTGCTTCAATGCTACTGAGATTGTTATGAAGCACCTCCGCCATAGGAGAGCCTGTAACATAAGTTCTCTCTTTAGGCAGTCCGCAATCAGCAAGATAACGGCGTGCATGCTCGCTGTAGGCAAGGTTTACGTCGGAAATAATATCAACAATTCTTCTGTTGGTCTCCTCAGGCAGACATTCGTCCTTGCAGCGGTTTCCTGCTTCCATATGGAAAATAGGAATATGCAGACGCTTTGCACCGATAATCGAAAGACAGGAGTTTGTATCTCCCAATACAAGCACGGCATCGGGCTTTATTTCTGCCATAAGCTGATAAGACTTGGCAATAATATTGCCCATTGTCTCGCCCAAATCGTTTCCTACAGCATTGAGGTAGACCTCGGGGTCGCTTAGTCCTAAATCTTTAAAAAATACGCCGTTAAGATTATAATCATAATTCTGTCCGGTGTGTGCAAGGACGGTATCAAAATACTGTCTGCACTTGTTTATAACAGCGGCAAGGCGTATTATCTCAGGGCGGGTACCCACGATAATAAGAAGCTTTAATTTTCCGTTGTTTTTAAATCCTTTGTTCATTACCGTTCACCTCGTAAATGTGTAGTTTATTATATAAGGTTTGTCTTTTTTCTGCAAGAGGAATTACCTTAGTAATAGAAGGTCTTTTGCCGATACAGGAAAGAAAAATATACCGTATTATTCTGTAAAAATATATAAACGGATAGAGTATTTTATATTTTTTAACAATGGGATACATATCCTCACTTGATTTTTTAAGAGTTTTATAAGCAGTTTTCAGCTTGCCGGAATCACTTTTTGCTATTTTCATAGCAGTTCTTCCGCGAAGCTCATCCTTTTTGCCGAAGTTACCACCCGACAGAATATCCTCAATTATTTCTTCGCAAAGGTCCTCGTTAGCATTTTCAAGCCAATGGGGTGTGGGAATTTTAAGATATCTCACACAGACTGCTGTCAGGGTGTTCATATAGGTAAATAAACCTATTTCTTTAAGAAAAGGAATAATCTCGTCTTTCCAGAAAGATTCCGTAAAGGTCTCATTCACAAAGCACGCCCAGTCCTGCAAATGGCGAAGACCTATTCCCTCTCCCAGCATATGGTGTTGCATATGAAGAAGCAATATAACCGCGTGGTATTTATTTTTTGGCGCATTGAATAAGTTGCCGCAAACATTTTTTACCTCAAATTCCTTTACGGCATTGCTCATAAAGGAGCGTACCTTATCGCCCAACATCCCATGGGGTATACCCGAAATTTCAAAGTGCATCTCAAGGTGTGCTTTTGGTTTAGTGAAAACTATATGGCAGATATGGTCTTCCAAAGAAGCCGTATAGCCTTCACATATGAGAAGCTGTTTGATTTCTTCTTTTTTTTCGGAATCTATAAGAAAATCAACATCTCCAAGTAATCTCAGTTCAGGCTGTCTGTAATAGCCTGCTGAAGACAGACCCTTTAAAATTATGTAGTTATAGCCGCCCTTTGTAAGAAGCTCTGTCAGTTCCCTCTGACTTTTTTCAACTAAGGAATTTACCGCAATGGAAGAATAGGAATGATTAAACCATTTTTTATAGATTTCTTCAGGGATTTTTGCTTTTATAGGGGTAACAGAATCAAAGGCAAGCACGGAAACGGTTTGTGAAATTGATTCCTTAATAAGACTTGGCCAGTCAAT
>JAZLDA010000038.1:0-13916 GCA_045614505.1 Acutalibacteraceae bacterium
CTTCGTCGTCGCCTTTAACACGGCAGGAGTTATAGAATTTATGGAACTTGGTGGCAAGCTCTTCCACATAATGGGTAATCTTTGCAGGGTCGTAAGCCTTTGCGGCGGAGATTATTTCATCGGTATAGGAAGCCAGATGAAGAGTAAGCTCTCTTTCTTCGGGGGTGCAGAGCTTCTCAAGTTCCTCTATACTGCATTTGCGCTGGGTAATACCGTCATTAGCAAGATTTCTTATAATACTGCAAATGCGTGCATGAGCATACTGAACATAGTAAACGGGATTTTTGTTAGACTCGTCAATAGCGAGGTCGAGGTCAAAATCGAAATGAGAGTTGGGCTCTCTTAGATTAAAGAAGAAACGGGCGGCATCAATTGGCACTTCTTCAAGAAGTGTGACAAGGGTGATAGCCTTGCCGCTACGCTTACTTGCCTTTATGATTTCGCCGTCCTTTACAAGACGAACCATCTGCATAAGTACAACGTCAAGCTTCTTTGCATCAATTCCCAAAGCGGTCAGTGCACCTTTAAGGCGGGGAACATAACCGTGGTGGTCGGCACCGAGAATATCTATAGCCTTATCAAAACCGCGGGTGACAAGCTTATTATAGTGATAAGCAATATCTGGTACAATGTAGGTAGGAACACCGTTAGAGCGGACCAATACAAAGTTGTCGCTTCCGAAATCCTCACCCTTAAACCAAAGTGCGTCCTCTTCCGTATAGGTGTGACCGCTGTTTTTAAGCATTTCAATAACCTTTGCGGTCTCGCCGTTCTGATGAAGAGTGCTTTCCTTAAACCAGGTGTTGTATTCGATTCTGTATTTTAAAAGGTCATCGTGAAGTCCCTGAATGTTTTTGGGCAGGGCAAACTGGACTAAAGCCTTTCTTCTTTCCTCTTCACTAACCTTCATAAATTCGTCTTTGTGGATATCGGCAAAATCTTTGGCATGAGCAACAATATCTGCGCCGTGGTAGGAGTCCTCGGGCATTTCTATACTGCTGTCAAAAAGCTGCTGATAACGAAGTGATAAAGAAAGACCGAATTTATTAATCTGATTGCCTGCATCATTAATATAGAATTCTCTTTCCACATAGTAGCCCGCTTTTTCCATAACTGCGGCAAGGCAGTCACCAAGAGCGCCGCCTCTTGCATTACCAATGTGCATAGGGCCTGTAGGGTTAGCAGATACAAATTCTATAAGCACCTTTTTGTTTTCGCCAAATCCGCTTTCACCATAGGCTTGCTTTTTATTATCAATATCCGAGAGAATGTCGGCATAGTATTTATCATTTAAAAAGAAATTAATAAAACCGGGGCCTGCAATTTCATATTTTTCAATATAGCTATCGGTTAAATCTGCATTTTCCATAATGGTTTCTGCAATTTTTCTGGGCGCGCTCTTAAAAGCTCTGGCCCAAGCAAGCGCCGCATTAACTGCATAATCGCCGTGTTCTCTGGAAGCAGGGGTTTCAATGATAAAATCATTAAGCTCTGCCTCACATAAAAGGTTTTGGCTCATAGCCTTTTTGGCGGCATTTATTATAATGTCTTTAATTTGTTTTTTTGCGTTACTTACTAATAGTGACATAAAATTTAAACCTCTTTTACAGTGATTTCTATTCGGTTTTTGCCTACAGGCGAAGCGTTCATATTAAGGGAATATATAAGGGACAGTGTTCCGCCGTTCTCGGTCAGCGTGCTTTTAATGCTTTCACCGTATATATCCAGAACAAGACTGCCTGCAGGGGTGCTGTAAAGACTGCTGTGTCTTTTTCCGACTTCAACTACCATACGGCTATCTACCGCACCGCTTCTTTGCATTACGGTTTCGGTGGGGGAAACCTTTATCATAGTTTCGGTTTTAGCACCCGTTTCTTCTATTTCTTCATAAATGATATATTGTTTATTGTTTTTAACTCCGTATTTTCCCGTAGTTTTCAGTTCAATAACACCTTCATCTCCGTCGATGTACTGAAAACCCTTAACGGATATAACTACCTTTTTCATATCTTTTCAATGTCCACCTGTTTTACTGCGCCGTCCTCGGGCTCCTTGCCTAAAAGAAGTGCGGCAATTTTCGAAAAGGACGGTGTAATATCACTGACAAAATATTCCTGCTTTGATTTATTTTCAGGGTCATTTCGTAAATCATTGTGGCTCAGCGTCTCTTTAACAGCCTGCGCTGTGGAAACGCCTGCATTAATAAGTGTGACATTTTCTCCCATAACCCGTCTGATAGCAGGGGAGAGCACAGGATAATGGGTACAGCCTAAAATCAGCGTGTCAACGCCTGCCTCTATCATAGGAGCAAGATATTTTTTAACGGTTTCGTAAACTACAGGGTCATTTTCGTCTATCAAGCCTGATTCAACCAAGGGGACGAAAAGGGTACAGCTTTGGCTTATGACCTCGGCATTTGGTAAATACTCTAAAATATGTCGTCGGTGCTCACCGCTGTTAATTGTGGCATTGGTGCCGATTACACCGATTTTGCCGTTTTTGGTAGTTTTCGCTGCCACTTTGCTTGCGTGGGAGACTACCTCAATATAAGGAACGGGAAGCTGCTCACCGATGTCGCTTGCAACAGAACTCACGGTGCCGCAGGCGGCAACTATAAGCTTTACACCCTTGGAAAGGAGAAAGGCTTCATCCTGACGGGCGAATTTTCGAATAGTTTCACGGCTTTTGGTGCCGTAGGGTACACGGTCGGTATCACCGAAATATATTATATCTTCCTCGGGCAGAGCACACAGCAGTTCTTTTACTACCGTCAGACCGCCGAGTCCCGAATCGAAAACACCGATAGGACGCTTATCAGCCATATCATTTCCTCCTTTTATCTGAATAATATTACATAATATAATAACATATATTTTATCTTACTGCAACAGAAATTTCTTATACTTGAAATATCTTTAAATATGGTATATAATTAAATGGAATATAGAAATTAAGATTGGAGCGGTATCCTTGCTATACAGTTTACTCGGAGGCGGCACAAATTACACAGTGGCGATAACATATCTTCTGGCAAGCCTTGTGGTTATATTTGTAACTATGCCCTTTCATGAATTTGCTCACGCCTTTGTGGCAACAAAACTCGGCGACAGAACTGCCCGTTATCAGGGCAGACTGACACTTAATCCTCTTTCCCACATTGATTATATCGGCGCTCTAGGTATCATTCTTTTCGGTTTTGGCTGGGCGCGTCCCGTGCCTGTTAATCCGGCTGCCTTTAAAAATCCCAAGAGGGATATGGCGCTGACTGCTCTTGCAGGCCCTGCGATGAATCTTATTCTCGCTTTTGTGGGGAGCTTTTTTACCTATGCATTTATGTCTTTTTATATGAACAACGGGAGTATTGCTTTTGCATACATTTCGATGTTTTTCTCTGCATTCAGTTCTCTTAATATCGGACTTGCGGTGTTTAATCTTATTCCCATTCCTCCTCTCGACGGATGGAAAATTATAGGCATACTTTTGCCCGCTAAAACCTACTGGAAGATAATGAGCTATGAGCGTTACATAAGCTTCGCTCTTATTCTTATTATCTTCACCGGTATTCTTGATGTACCGTTAGCTTTTTTGAGAAATCTCATAGCCTATGTTATAGATTTTCTCCCCAGTCTTATTTTCGGTTTTGGGATAGGTTGATTTATGGAAACTGTACTTTCATATAAGGTCGAAGATTTTGAAGGCCCTTTAGACCTTTTACTTTCTCTTATTGCAAAGAATAAACTTAATATTTACGATATTCAGCTCACTGTCCTTATAGACCAGTATCTTGAGCAGATAAAACTAATGGAGCTTGCCGATATGGACATTGCCAGTGATTTTCTTGCAATGGCTTCACGACTTATCTATATTAAAACGGTGAGTCTGCTGCCGCGGCACGAAGAGGTCGAGGAGCTTAAACAGGAGCTTACAGGAGAACTCCTCGAATATCAGATGTGCAGAAATATTGCCGCAAGTCTTAATGAGATGAGCAAAGATATTGACCGTTTTGTAAAAGATGCTTCCCCTGTGGAGTTGGACAAGACCTATTCACTTAGTCACGACGCAGGACTTATTTATGAGGCATATCTTTCGGCGGCAGGACGGGGAAAAAGAAAACTTCCGCCGTCAACTGCTCCATTTACCAGAATTGTTGCAAAGAAAATAGTTTCGGTTTCAAGTAAGATAGTCTATGTAATGCGTAATCTGTTCAGAGGCGGCAAGAAAAAACTTTCAGCGCTTTATATGGGTGCAAAAAGCCGTTCCGAGCTGGTTGCAACATTTCTGGCGGTTCTTGAGCTTTGCAAAGCCAACCGCGTTATAATTGAAGGCGACGCGCAGTCTGCCGAAATCACTCTCGTTAAGGAGAAAAAGAAATGAGTAAAGAAAGCCTGTCACTTTTGCCGGCATTTGAAGCGGTTTTATTCGCTTCAGGAGAGCCTGTCACCATTGACCGACTTGTCACAGTGTTCGGTATTACAGTGGATGAAATAAATGAAGTTATGGATACCCTTAAAGAACGCCTTGATAAAAGCGGCTCGGGTATTGAACTTATAAAAATTGCTAATGCCTATCAGCTTTGCACAAGAAGTGAATACGGCGAGTATATCAGAAAAAATGCCGATATACACCGCAAAACACCCCTCTCTCAGGCTGCCTTTGAGGTATTGGCTGTGGTTGCCTATAATCAGCCTGTAACAAAATCTTTTATCGAGCAGGTAAGAGGTGTGGATTGTTCAAGCACAGTTACCACTCTGATAGAAAAGGGGCTACTTGAAGAAAGAGGAAGACTTGAGCTCCCCGGAAAGCCCTTGCTTTACGGAACTACCAAAAATTTTCTTCGCTGTTTCGGTATATCCGATTTAAGCGAGCTTCCGCCTCTGCCTCACGATGAGCAGGGAGGCGCTCAGCCTGATTTGGGTGAACAGCTCTCTGTTGAAGCAGTGCTCAGTGAAGAGGAATAATTTAGCATTTTAGGAAATACTAAGAAACGGATGTGAGTTATATGAGCGAAAACAATTTAAAGGGTATTATGGATGTTTCAATGGAAAAACTCCGCGCTATGGTGGATGCAGATACGGTTATCGGTACTCCTATTAAGCTGGGAGAGGTTACTCTTATCCCTGTGTCAAAGGTTGCCTTTGGACTTGCTACCGGCGGAAGTGATTTCCCCAGCAGTACTCAGCAGGCAATTTTCGGCGGCGCAAGCGGAGCAGGCGTTACAATTTCTCCCGTAGGATTTGTAAGCGTTTGCGGTGAAAATGTCAGAATGATTCCCTTAAGCAGTGAAAATACAATAGTAGACCGTGCTATTGCGGCTGCTCCCGAGCTTATTGATAAGGTGAAGGAAGTTTTTACATCTAAAGAATAATTAAACCCCTTTCTTAATAGGATAATTAAGAAAGGGGATGTCTTTCTTGAAACGGTTTGTTGTTTTCCTTTTAATTGTAGTATTACTTTGCAGTTCGCTAAATTCACATGCCCTCAGTGTGTCGGCAAGGGCGGCTGTGGTTATTGACGGTATAAGCGGCAAGGTGCTTTACAGCGTTAATCCAAAAGAGCGCCTTTCAATGGCAAGCACCACTAAAATAATGACCGCTCTGATTTTGTGTGAGCAGGAGGACCTTACTCGCCAAATAACCGTTACAGAGGAAATGATAAGGGTAGAGGGCACATCAATGGGGCTTTCTGTGGGTATAAAGGTGACCCTTTATGATTTACTTTACGGTATGCTTCTGTCTTCCGGCAATGATGCCGCAAATGCCGCCGCAGTGTCTATTGGCGGCTCAATGGACGGCTTTGTTGCTCTGATGAACAGGAAGGCAGCAGTCTTGGGTCTTGTTAACACCCATTTCGATACCCCGTCAGGTCTTGACGGCCCTACCCATTATACCACTGCTTATGACCTTGCGATGCTTACCGGCGAGGCTCTTAAAAACGAAGCATTTGCCAAAGCGGCGCAAACTAAATCCATTACCCTTACCTATGGGGGAATGAGGCACACTCTTACTAATCATAATAGATTGCTTTCTACATACTCGGGTGCGGTAGGGGTTAAAACCGGCTTTACAAAAAAATCCGGCAGGTGTCTTGTATCGGCGGCAAAAAGGGAAGAGGGACTTGTTATTGCAGTGACCCTTAATGACGGCAACGACTGGCAGGACCATAAAGCTATGCTGGATTACGGTTTTACCTGTTTATCCGATTCGCCTCAGAGCTTTGCTTCAAAAAGCTATACCGTTGCGGTGCACGGCGGAGAAACAGACAGGGTTACGGCAAAAAGTGATGAAGTGGCTTTCCGCACTGCTAAAGGAGAAAGTGTGAGAGAGAAGGAATATATCCTGCCGTATATCAGCGCACCTATTAGTGCAGGAGAGGCTGTAGGATATATAGAGTATTATTGCGGCCAAAATCTTGTGGCAAAACAGACACTGACTGCAGGCGAAGCGGTGAATGCCCTGCCGCAGACAGATTTCATAGATTTATTTTTAATTTCTTTTAAAAAACTACTTAAATGTATATAGAGGAGTAAATATGAAGGATAATAAAATTCGCCTTCAAAAGCATCTTGCGGAATGCGGAGTTGCATCCCGAAGAAAGGCTGAAGAGCTGATTGAAAACAGAAAAGTAAAGGTTAACGGCAGAATAGCAACCATTGGAGACAAGGTTGACCCTATAAGAGATAAGGTTACGGTTTCGGGTAAAACTATTGTTCCCGTAAACCGCAAAGTATATATTATGCTTCATAAACCAAGAGGCTTTGTGACCACCGTTTCTGACGAGCTGGGCAGAAAATGCGTTACCGACCTTGTAAAGGATGTAGGAGTGAGGGTTTTCCCTGTGGGAAGACTGGATAAGGATTCTGAGGGTCTGCTTTTAATGACCAATGACGGGGAGTTTGCCAATAACCTTACCCACCCCTCAAAGCACGTTAATAAAACCTACAGAACCACCGTTAAGGGTGAGGTGGATGACCGACAATTGCTTTCTCTCACCGAGGGTGTTGAAATAGATGGAAAAAAGACTTTGCCCTGCGACTGCTTTGTTGCAGAAAGAAAGGCGGATCGCACAGTGCTTATTTTCATTATCCATGAGGGGAGAAACCGTCAGATAAGAAAAATGTGCGAAGCAGTGGGACTTGAGGTTATTCGACTTAAACGCACCGAGATTGCAGGGGTTAAATTGGGTATGCTGCCTCAGGGCAAATGGCGTGACCTTAATGAGCGTGAAATGAAGCGTCTTACTTCTGTTTCTTCAAGCAAGGAGGGAATGGCGGATGATTAGCGTACTTCCTTTGAAAAACGAAAGCGAAGTTAAAAAGCTGTTTTCGGCTCATAACCTTGAATTCGGTGAGTTTTCGGGCGCAGTGTGTGCAATGTGTAACGGCGAAAGGCTTGGATATTGCCTTTTTGACCTTGACGGCAAAAAAATGACGGTGCTTGAAATTCAGCCTAAAGATGACCTCGCTCTTGCAGACGGCATACTGAGAAGCGCTCTTCATAATGCTGTTTGCGCAAAGGTGATAAGAGCAGAATATAATGAAACTTCACCTGTGGAAATCTTTGAAAAACTCGGCTTTATACTCAGCAGTGAGGAAAAGACCCTTGATATTTCAAAGCTTTTTAAAAGTTGTCACAGTTGCGGCAATAAAAACACTTGATTTTTCATTACGGTTGTGATAGAATTGCTATGTTAACGGATTAGGAGGATTTTTAAATGCAAACTTTACAGATTATTTTAGGTGTAATTTTAGGTATACTTTCTATAGCAATAGTTATTCTTGTTCTTTTCCAGCAGGGTCACCGCGCAGGTATCAACGGAGCTATTTCCGGTGCTGCTGAGACCTTCCTTTCTAAGAACAAGGCAAGAACTGCCGACGGACTTTTTAAGCGCTTCACCACTATTTGCGCTATCGCCTTTTTCGTTCTTGCTATTGCAGCTACAGTAATTGCTACAATTATTTCCAAATAATTCATAAAATTCGGCGCGGCTTACTTAAAGTAAGCCGCGTTTTTCATTTTTACGACTCCTTTCTCATATTATTCATAGGAGATGATTAAAAATGAAAGTTCTGACAACTGTATTTTGGATATTTCTGGGTATTTACAGCCTTTTTTACCTTTATATGCTTATTGTTTCAAGGAAGCCTTTCCGATATATGGCTCTTAATGCCCTTTGCGGGTGGTGGTGCTTTGCTGTCCTTGAACTTTCTTCTTTTTTAACGGGACTTCATATTCCTTTAAATCCTGCTACTGTTATTGTTTCGGGGGTACTGGGTGCGCCGGGAACTGTTTTACTTGAAGTACTGAGATATTGCATATTCATTTAAAAAATAGATGCGAAAATCAGTAAAGTATGGTACAATATACAGGAAGAAACTTTTTGGGAGGAAACAATGCTTAATTTTATTTACGGACGCGCGGCTACCGGTAAGACAACCGAAATGCTGTCTATTATAGAAAAGCAGGCAAGAGTCGGTAAAAATATCGTATTTCTTGTTCCCGAGCAGTTTACATTTGAAAGCGAAAGAGCAGTGCTTGAACTCCTTGGAGATAAGTTATCCCATAATGTCACCGTGCTAAGCTTTACAAGTCTTGCAGAAACCCTCACACGACTTTGTGGAGGCGGTGCAAGAGGAGTGCTTACCGACGCCGACAAAATACTCTTTATGAACAGGACGCTGTTGTCCTTAAAGGACGAGCTTTATATCTGGCGCAGATATCTTTCCTCACCCGGATTTGCTTCTAAAGTGGTAGATATGATTGGCGAATTTAAAGTCAGCGCCGTTTTCCCCGAGGATTTGGATGAGGTTGCCGAAAGACTTGAAGAGTCGGCACTGAAAGAAAAAATTAAGGCTCTCTCTCTTGTATACAGGGCTTATGATGCTATGCTTGCCGGCAAATTTATTGACCCTGCAGATAAGCTGGACAAGCTTTATAACGATTTAAAACAGCATAAATTCTTTGAAAACAAAGCCGTTTTTATTGACGGCTTTAAAGGCTTTACAGGTCAACAGTACAGAATAATTGATATTATTATTGCTACTGCCGATGATGTGACCGTTACCGCACTGAGTGATAATATTGAAGAAGAAAGACTGGATATTTTCTCAAATACCACTGCTGCTGTAAAAAAAATAACCGATATTGCAAAGCGCCACCGTGTCAGTGTCGGAGAGAGCCTGCATTTAACAGAGACTCATTATGAGAGTGCAGATATGAAATGCGTAGAAAGTATCCTTTCGGGTAATGCGCCTGATGCAGAAGAAAGCGGAGAAAATATAAGCCTTTGTGTAGCAAAGACCGTTGCTGATGAAGTGCATTTTACTGCAAGAAATATAAGACGGCTTGTTCGTGAAAAGGGTTACCGCTATAGGGATTTTGTAATTATAGCAAGAAATCCCGAGCATTATGAAAGCGCAATTGAAAGAGAGTTTGCCACCCACGATATTTCCTGTTTCTTTGATAAGCGTATCCCTCTGACAGTCTCGCCGCTTTTTGCCTTTATTGAAGCGGCACTCAACTGCATTTCCACCTTTGACAGTGACGAAATTTTCCGTTTTGTTAAAACGGGACTCGCCTCAGATATGACCGATGAGGAAATCAGTGAGCTTGAAAATTATGTATTTCTGTGGAACATATCCGCTATTGGCTGGAACAAAAAATGGGATATGGACCCTACCGGATTTTCTGAGACCGACCCAAATAGGGAAGAAGAAATAAAAGAGACACTGGACCGACTTGATATATTAAAGCATAAGGCAATTGACCCAATTATCAGTTTGCGCCGTGAATTCGGAGAGACTGTAAGAGAAAAGGCGCAGGCGTTGGTAAAACTGCTTGAAGATTGCCGCACGGCAGACAGAATGAACGGTTTGCTGTCATTTATGTCGGCTGATTTTTCTCCCGAGGACATTGATGCGCTGCGCCAGAGCTGGGAAAGCGTAATGGGTGTTCTTGACGGCGTTGTGCGTTGCTTCGGAGATGACAAGGTATCCTGTGAACAGTTTAAGGAAATGTTCGCTATTTCCTGCGAGATGACTACTGTGGGAAGAATTCCTCAGATGCTTGACGAAGTTACCTTCGGTGCCGCAGACAGAATCCGTCCCTCACGCCCAAAGGTTGCCTTCATTTTAGGAGCTAATCAGGGTATATTCCCAAAATTCCCCGAAAACAACAGTATTTTAGGCAACTCAGACAGAAGGACTCTTATTGAGCAGGGTCTTGAAGTGCGTAACAAAGCCGTATTTCAGACGGTAGAAGAAAACCAGCTTGTGTATTCCTGCGTCTGCTGTCCGTCAGAAATGCTTTTTGTTTCCTGCAATCAGACGGGAAGTGACGGCAGTGCTAATGAACCTGCCGGATTTTTCGGTGAACTGAGCCGTGCAATAACCGGAGCAGGTCTTTATTTCGAGCCGCAGGAAAGTCTTAATGAACATAATCTGCCTGAAACCGCAGATGCGGCATTCCGTACACTTTGCAGTTTCGCCGGAAACAACAGAAAGGGCACTGCTACCTTAATTGAAGCTGTGCTGACAGATGAAGAAAAGAAAAAGGAATTTGCACGTGTTGTAAGCGCTTCTGCAGGGTACGAGAAAAAACTGTCTGAAGATAATGCAAAAGCCCTTTTCGGCTACAATATTCCCATTTCTGCCACAAGGTTTGATTCCTATCACGGCTGTCATTTTAAGTATTTTTGCAAGTATGGTCTTAAGACTTCGGTGCTTCAGCCTGCAAAACTGGACGTTATGCAGAGAGGTACCATTGTTCACTATGTCCTTGAACAGTTCTGCAATGCCCATCTTAAAGATATTGAAACTGTGTCGGGACATCAGATAAAAGAGGAAACAGACAAATATATTTCTGATTATTTTAAAAGTGTGCGCGGCAGTGAATTTCTTTTTACCGCAAGGTTTAGATTTTTGCTCAGAAATATTGCAGAGGGTATAATTGAGGTTATTGAAAGAATAGTTAACGAATTTGCGCAAAGCAGCTTCAGACCCGAAAAATGTGAAGTTTCCATTGGAAATGACGGAACTATTCCCACCGTACAGTTCCCGTTCGGCAAAAACGGAATGCTTTCCCTTTACGGCAGTATTGACCGACTGGATAGATGGGGCAGTTACATACGCATTGTAGATTACAAAACCGGCGGCAAGACCTTTAAGCTTTCTGACACTCTGTACGGTCTTAATCTGCAGATGCTTTTATATTTGTACTGTGTAATCAGAGGAAACAATAAGGAGTATAAGGGCAAAAATCCTGCAGGTATTTTATATCTTCCTTCAAAAAAGGATATAAAGAAAACAGGACTTGCAATGAACGGAATTATATGTGAAAACAGAGATGTTGTTGAGGCAATGGAAAAAGACAATGCAGGCACATTTATTCCGAAATACAAGATAAATAAAGACGGCAGTCCGTCAAAAAGCAACACCTCTTTTATTCCCGAAGAGGCCTTTGATACAATTTTCGACTATATTGAAAAGTTAACAGCCCAAATGGGCGAGCAACTGCATAAGGGCAATATATCGGTTGACCCCATTGAGAGTGCAGATAGCAGTGCATGCAAGTACTGTGATTACAAAACTGTATGCGGCAGAGAAGACGAGGAATGTCGTAAAGCGGAAAAATATTCTAACTCAGATATATTTGCAAAGATGAGAGGAGATGATGACAGTGAAGTTTGATGAACTGACAATTCCTCAGCAGGCAGCGGTAAGAGAAAAGGGAAGTATCCTTGTTTCAGCCGCCGCAGGCTCGGGAAAAACAGCAGTTTTAGTACAGCGAATAATAGATGAACTCACTTCACAGGAAAATCCTCTCAGTGCCGACAGACTCCTTGTGGTCACCTTTACCGTGGCTGCCGCAGGAGAAATGCGCTCTCGCCTTGAAAAGGGACTTGATGATTATTGCAGAGAGCATCCCGAAGATGTTGGCGCCGCAAGACAGAAACTTTTACTTCAAAGCGCTAAGATATGCACCATTGACTCATTTTGTATTGATATGGTGCGTGAGAATTTCTCAAGAGCAGGGGTATCTCCCGATTTTAAAATAGCAGAGGATAAGGATATCCTGTTAATGAACGAAAAGGCAATGTCTCTCGTTTTCGAAAAGTATTTCGAGAGTGAGGACAAAGAGTTTCTTCATCTTCTTGATGCCTTCGGCTCTGTGTATGACGAAAAAAATCTGATGGATGCTGTGGAGCAGATTTATGAAAAAAGTCAGAATCTGCCGTTCCCTGAAATCTGGCTTCAGTCAATGGAGAACAGATATAATAGTGAAGCCTTCGAAATGTGGTGCTCCTTTGCCTTTGATGAGGCTGTAAGGCGCACCGATATTGCCGCACGCTTTGTTGGTGCCGCAGAGGAATTCTTCCAAAATGATGCAGCGGTGGCTAAGGGATACTCACCTAATTTCACCCTTGCATCAGAGCAAATAAAAGAAATCAGAAGCGCCGCCGAAGAAGGAAATTGGGACAAGGTTGTTCTATATTGTTCTGACTTTTCTTTCGGAAAATTCGGCTCTGTTAAAGGGTCAAATGAAAACAAAAATGCTCTTTCGGTTAAAGCTCTGAGAAAGCTTGTTGAAGGGCAAATTGACAAAATTTCCACACTTTTCAGCGATGAGCTTGCCGTTACTAAAGAGCGCTTTCTTGAAAACGCTCCAGCAAATAAAATGCTCATAAGGCTTGCAACGGAATATACTGCCGCGCTCCAAAACGAAAAGAAGGAAAGAAATCTTTATACCTTTTCGGATATTGAGCATATTGCTTTTTCCCTTATTTGCAAAACCGACGGCGATGTTATTCTCCTTAAAGAAGAAGCAAAAGAATATATTGAAAATTATGATGAAATCCTTGTAGACGAGTATCAGGATGTCAACGACCTTCAGGATGCTTTTTTCTATTATCTTTCGGATTTAGGAAAACATCTTTTTGCCGTAGGTGATGTTAAACAGAGCATTTATGGATTTAGAGGTGCTAACCCTGAAAACTTTATTGCTAAAATGAATAAAGCGGTAAGCTATGAAAAGGCAGGGGAAAATGACCTTAAAGCCATTGTGCTGGATGCAAATTTCAGAAGCCGTAAGGGGATTTGTGACTGCGTTAACTTTATGTTTGATAAACTGATGACAAGGGATAACTGCGGCATTTCTTATATGGAGACCGAACGACTTGTTCCAGAGGCTAAGTTCCCCGAAAGCAGTGTGCCTTGCACTGAATTCCATATAGTTGACTCAAGGGGAGAAAGCGAAAAAGAGGCAGAAGCCATTCATATTGCCGATTGCATTGAAAATATAATGAATTCCGGCGAGGTTATCTTTGATAAGCAGACCGGAAAAATGAGACAAGCAAAATACTCGGATTTTGCAGTTTTAATGCGCGCCATGAAGGGCAACGCTTCCTTTGTTGCCGAGGAACTTAGAAGACGCGGAATTCCCGTTTCTTATACAAAGGACAGCTTTTTAGAGGCAAAGGAAATAGGGATGATGCTGGCACTTTTAAGTGTCATTGATAACCCCACCAGAGAGGTTGAACTTCTTTCAACTATGATGTCTCCTATGTTCCGCTTTACTCCCGATGATATGGCACAAATCCGTTGCGCCGACAGAAAAGCGGGACTGTACAGCGCAGTTATAGCCTGCGCCGCAAATGGGAATGAAGCCTGCAAAAACTTCCTTGATTTTATAGGAGAAATCCGCCGAAGCGCCGTGGTATTGCCTTTGCCTCGTTTGATTTCCAAAATATATGACACCACAAGCTTTTTAAATATTGCCGAAATGATGCCCGACGGACAGGCAAGAAAGGCTAATCTTATTCGACTTTCAGAGCTTGCCTCTTCTTTTTCCGCTTCGGGAAATAACAGTATAGGCAATTTCTTAAATAACCTTAAAAAACTGGATAACGGTAAAATAAAAGGC
>JAZLDA010000039.1:0-33797 GCA_045614505.1 Acutalibacteraceae bacterium
TAAGATGAATAACTATCTTACAATGTATCTTGGCGGCGGTAATGCAAACGGTAAAGTCGCCGATGCAACGTACGGTTTCTATGGCTCTGAAGGAGTAGACACAAGTGTAGCGGCTTACAACACCTACCAGATTATCTCCATCGAAGTTTATGAAGAAGGCTATGCTAATGCTACTGCTAACCTTTATGTAGGCGAAGAGGTTACCACTGTCAAGGGTTCCTCCGGCGAAGCAATTGATACCTCCTCTATTGTTGCACCTGAAGGCTACGAAATTGAGGGTTGGTACACCGATGCTGAGTTTACAAACGCAGCTCCCTCTCCTTTAACCTTTGCAGAAGGCGTTGTTGACTTTTATGCAAAATTAGTTAAAACTAAGACATACGACGATACCACACTTGGTAAATACTATAAGTTTACCTTTGGTGAAGGTAACCAGTATGAATATAAACCCAGCTATCCCAGAAATGGTGTAACTGGTGTGGCAAACGATGCCGACTATCCTCAAATCTGGAAAGATACTACATTCTATCCTCTGTACTCTGCCGGTTGGTCTCCGACCGATGCTGAATATAAGACATTGAGAGACAGCGACGGAGAAAAATATGATGTTCTTGAACTAAGAACACGCGCAGGTCAGGGTACTCAGTTTACTCCCCTTACGGCAAGTGGTCAGCCTTATGAGCTTACCCCCGGTAAGACCTATAAAGTAAAGGTTGAGATGTTTAACCCCCGTGGTGGTAGCGCACAGTCCAGTATTGTTTTGGGCAGTAGCGATATGTTGCATAATGGTTATTATATAACTAATATCAACAACGGAAAAAATGAGGCAGTTCCCAGCGCTTATTCAAAGGGTCCACTGGGTGTTGCTGATGGTGAAACCTTCTACTATAACTTTACTGACGGTTCATACAACAAGACTACTAAACTTGGCGCTTGTCAGTGTGGAGCATCATGTAGCATGACAGGTACACACAACAAGTCTGCCTACTCAATTTATCAGGCTGATGTAAATGAGTTTACACTTCCCGACATTGGTTATACGATGAATGATCAGTTTGCTTATTCTGCTGCAGTAACTTGTACAGATGGCGCAACAACTGCTAACTTTAATAACTACTTAACCCTCTTCTTTGGCGGAAATTCTAATGTAAATGCCGGAGCTGCCGGTACACCTTACTATTGCTCTGCAGATGCAGATAAGGAAAGCACTGACATTCCTTCAACCTTCCAGATTATTTCTGTTGAGGTTTGGGAAGTAGACGTTGTTCCCTTTGCTGAAGGTGATGCAGCTTCCATTAAATCCGGTGCTGCTGACGGTCACACCTACAAGGTTGACTTCTCCTACACCGCACAGAAGCTGGGTAGCGATGTAGAATACAACTTCGGAACTGCTAACCCCGATAATGCTTTTGATACCGTTTCCTTAGTAAATGCTGAGCCTTTCACAATCAGCAAGGATGTTGAACTCGGCGAAAAGCACAATGTAACCCGCTACATCACCGTTGATTTAGCAGGTAGTGCTGAAGGCAGTACAAAGGGCTATGATTACACAGTAGAAGAGGCTTATAACGAGCTGTTCCTCTACTTCGATGAGTCCGATGCAGATAATATACTCTACTTTGAAGACTTTAATGTCACTGACCTTGGAGCAGTAGTTGACACCGGTTCTGCTTCCATCCTTAATGCTGCCGGTTTAGAGAGTTCCGGTGGCAAACAGGCAATTCGTTACTACTTCAACTACGAAACCGTTGACGGCACAAAGCTTAAGATGCACATTGGCGACACAGTAAAAGAGTTCGAAGTGGTTGCTCGTGGATTTATCTTCAAGAACGGCGCAATCGACGACAAATATACCGCCGGTATGACCTTAGGAAATGTCAACAAGAAGATGCAGAAGTCCGAGAAAACTAAAGAAGAAGGTCTCAATAACTGCTGGAAGCACGATGGCACCAGAATGACCTACTCTATTTACTTCACCGGCTTCAATGTAGATGATGAGCGCGAGATAGTTGTTAGAGGCTATATCACTCTTATCGACCCCGATAGCGGAGAACAGTTCACTATCTATTCTGATACCATCAATCGTAGCGTTGTAGGTGTTGGTAATATAGGTGCTACTGACAGCGATTTTTTTGCAGGCAACTAGTATGGTCTGAGGAATTCGGCAGTGAAGCTTCACTGCCGAATTTAAATACTAGTGCATTTTCTCAGATTCATAAAATAAGTAGTCATGAAACAGAAGGCACTATAAAGCATAATATATCTTTGAATGATGGAGCTAGTAAAGGCAACCTCGTAATTGTTAATGATAATAGTGATGAAAAAACTGATGGTAGTGTACTTAATATAAGATCCTATAAAGACGCAAATGGCACAACACAGGTTGCAAAGACTATTCACACCTATGAAAAGATGACTTTCCGTTATGGATATCTCGAAATGCGCGCAAAGGTTCCCAGTGTGCAGGGTGCATGGGCTTCATTTTGGTTGCGTAGCGGTAATGCCTATACAGGTGCTGCGCCCTTTGGTGAAATTGACATTTTTGAGGTTTATGGTACACATTACGTTGAAGCAAATTCCACCGATGGAGTGGTAGCTACTGCTTTCCATAAATGGCTTGGTAAAGATTTTAATGATATTTCCGCAGATGATGGTCATTGTAACGGTGGCACTTTCCCCCCTGGTTTTGTATTATCAGGAGGCAATAGAAAAGAATTCGACCCGAATGTATATCATATATTTGCTATAGATTGGACCCCAACCACTATGACATTTTATGTTGACGGTGAGGCGTATTATAAGGTTGATATGACTGTCGATATGTGCGGACATGATGCTGACGGCGACGGCACTCCGGACCATAATGATGGTATGGCTTGCTTTAATGATAGCGAGCAACAGTATTTCATCCTTCTTGATAATAAAGTGTTTAATTCAACTGATCACGACTGGGCACCGAAACAATGTGTAAGTCAAATTGACAACTTTGAAGCAAACTACTACATTGATTATGTTCGCCTATATCAGAACCCGTTGATGGGGGAAAAAATTAAATTCTATGACGGATGTGTGCACGGACAGTAACCAATCCCACTAACAACAAAAGAGAAGACTCTTTGTATTTTGAGTCTTCTCTTTCTTTTGTTGGCAAACTTTATATCTATCACTTGAAAATACCTTAAAGACATAGTAAAATATATGTATAAGCAAAAAGGAGGGGATAAAATGGCGTCACCATTGGCGGACAGGCTAAGACCGACGAAAATTGACGAGGTTGCAGGTCAACAGCATTTGCTGGGGCAGAGCAAGGTTTTGCGCAGGATTATAGAGTCCGGAGAAATTCCCAACCTTATTTTTTATGGCCCGTCGGGTGTTGGAAAGACCACCGTTGCTAACATTATTGCAGAGCGTTGCGGTAAAAAACTTTATCACCTGAATGCAACCGTTTGCTCCACACAGGACATAAAGGACATAATTGCCTCTCTTGATTCCATTGAATGTGCCGGCGGAGTATTGCTTTATCTGGACGAGATTCAGTATTTTAATAAAAAGCAACAGCAAATTCTTCTTTCCTACATTGAAAACGGCGACATTACTCTTATTGCCTCCACCACTGAAAACCCTTTCTTTTATGTATATAATGCAATTCTTTCCCGCTCAACGGTGTTTGAATTTAAGTCCATGCAAACAGAGGATATTGCTTCACTGCTGGATAGAGGACTTGCTATTGTTAGTGAGGAAGAAAACAAAGAGTACTCTTTTGCACAGAATGTAAGGGACAAAATTGCAAGAAGTGCGGGCGGGGATGTAAGGCGCGCTCTTAATATGCTGGAATTAGCGCTTCTCAGTGTTCGCTACAGCGAAAGCAGTGTGATTGATGACGATGTCGCCGAGCAAATTTTAGAAAACAACGCAGTGCGGTATGACCGCGAGGGTGACGAGCACTATGACTTGCTCTCTGCCTATCAAAAATCAATGCGCGGCAGTGACCCCGACGCCGCAATTTACTACCTTGCACGAATTCTTGCGGCAGGAGACTTGCCCAGTGCCTGCAGACGGCTTATGGTTTGCGCCTGCGAGGATGTGGGACTTGCTTATCCGCAGATAATTCCTATAGTTAAAGCGGCGGTTGACGCGGCAATGTTTGTGGGCCTGCCCGAAGCGAGAATCCCCCTTGCCGATGCGGTAATACTTGTGGCTACTTCCCCAAAATCAAACTCAGGTGAAATGGCAATTGATGCCGCTATGAGAGATGTTGAGCGAGGCGTTGGCGGAGATATCCCCCGTCATCTCCAAAACAAGCATTTTGATGGAGAGGACGCTACTATACGGGGACAGCATTATCTATATCCCCATGATTATCCCTTTAATTATGTTAAACAGCAGTATTTGCCCGATAACATAAAGCACAAAAAGTATTATAATTTCGGCAACAATAAAAATGAACAAAAATTCAAGGAATACGCCGAAAAATTAAAAAACAGAGAATAATTCAAAATCACCGCCTAATAATAAAGACGGTGATTTTTATGTTAATAGATATTTTAAAAGCATTTGCTGTCGGTGGCGGACTGTGTGTATTAGGTCAGCTTCTTATTGACTATACACGCCTGACTCCTGCCAGAATCCTTACGGGATATGTGGTGCTGGGAGTTCTCCTGACAGCAATCGGTGTTTATGAGCCGCTGGTTAAATTCGCAGGCGGCGGCGCAACTACTCCGCTCACAGGTTTTGGTTATCTTCTTGCCAAAGGTGTACGAAAAGCCATTGAAGAGGACGGCATAATCGGGGCGCTTACAGGAGGGCTCACCGCAACGGCAGGCGGAATTGCCGCCGCGCTACTTGCAGGTTTCATAATGAGTCTGCTTTTCCGTTCAAGAGAAAAAAGCTGAAAACTGTATGTTGTAAAATCTTAGAAACCGTATTATAATATAAGTATAATCTTATTTAAGCGGTGAAATTATGAAACTTGATTTTAAGACTCTTTTTAAAATAGGTCTGGCGGTGTTTATAGTATATCTTTGTATTAACTATTGGAACACCGTCTCGGTTGCCCTTATCGGCGCCGCCGCGCCTATTATTATCGGCTTAGTCATTGCCTATCTTGTGAATATTATTATGAATCTTTACGAGCGGCACTACTTCCCTAAATCTACAAAAAAGTTCGTTGCAAAAAGCCGTACCCCTATTTGTATGACTGCGGCATTCCTTACCGTTGCGGCGGTTATTGCTCTTATTGTGGGACTTGTTGTGCCCGAGCTCGTTTCCTGCGTTCAGGTGCTTATTGAGAAGCTGCCGGGCGCCACTACCGTTGTAATAGAAAGGCTCAGCAAAATTGATTTCGTTTCTAAGGATTTCATTAATTCCCTTAAAGAAATTGACTGGCAGGAGACTATAAACAAGGTTGTGGGCATTGCCACCTCGGGGGTTGGCAAGGTAGTCGACGTTGTAGTAAAATCCATTTCTATGGTTTTCTCCACTCTAGTGACTGTTTTTCTCAGCATTATTTTTGCAATATATATTCTTCTTAACAAAAACAAGCTTAAAAGACAGTTTGGCAAGGTGCTGAGGCGTTATCTCAAGGCTGACTGGTACAAAAAAACCGTATATGTAGCAGATGTTTTCAATGTAAGCTTCCGCCGTTACATTATCGGTCAGTGCACCGAGGCGGTTATTCTCGGCGTGCTCTGTACTATAGGTATGTATATACTGAGAATGCCCTACGCCACAATGATTGGCGCTTTAATTGCATTCACTGCTCTCATACCAATTGCAGGTGCCTTTATAGGCGCAGCCGTGGGCGTGTTTATGATACTTACCGAAGACCCGCTCAAGGCGCTCTTCTTCATTATTTTCATAGTAGTACTCCAACAGCTTGAGGGTAATCTCATTTATCCCAAGGTGGTAGGCTCGTCAATAGGACTGCCCGCCATGTGGGTGCTCGCCGCGGTAACTGTAGGCGGCGGTATGTTCGGCGTTGTGGGTATGCTTGTCTTTGTTCCTCTCACCGCCGCAATTTGGAAAATACTTAGAGATGACGTAAATAAAGACATAAAAAGACCGGCTCTGTGAGTCGGTCTTAATTTTATTCTTCGGGTTGCTCAACTACTTTTGTGAGCAGGTGTACCTTATTATCGAGAGTGCTGATGGTGAGGGTATCATTTTCGATTCTATAAACTACGGGATTACCCCAGAGATAAAGAACATCTTCTTTAAAAACAAAGGAGCCGCTATCTTTTGTTCCTTCAATAATCGCAGTGAGCTTACCGGTTTCGGCAAAGGTGTAATGAGAATCATCAAAGGTTTGCACAGAATCGTTTTCGGTTATGGAAACAAGCTTCCATTCGCCAAGAATCAGCTTTTGTTCTTCTGTAAACTCCGGAAGAGCCGGGTCGCTTATTTCCGGCAGGCTTACGGTGATATCGCCGTCGGTGGAATTAAGATATCCGCCGGGGGCACAACCAACAAAAGAAAGACAAACAAGCAAACAAAGTAATATACAGGCAAGGTGTTTCATAAAAATACCATCCTTTATTTTTTCTTAATATATCATAACATAAAGTAAATAGAATTGCAATTACAGATTATTTTTGGTATAATGATAATATATTAATTCTTGAGGTGAATACATTGGGAAAAATCATAGCGGTGGTAAATCAGAAGGGCGGCGTTGGCAAGACTACAACGGCGGTTAATCTGGTTTCGGCACTGGGCATCAGCGGTAAAAAGGTGCTTCTTGCCGACTGCGACCCACAGGGAAATTCAACCAGCGGCTACGGTATAAGCAAAAGAGACATAACCCATTCAGCCTATGGGCTTCTTATAGGCGAATATTCTGCAGAGCAAGCCGTAATACATACAAAATTCCAGAATGTGGATATTGTTCCGTCTGATATGAATCTTGCGGCGGCAGAGGTGGAAATGATAGAAATTAAAAACCGCCACGAGCAGTTAAAGCTCGCACTTGCAAGAGTACGGGACAATTACGATTACATTTTCATTGATTGTCCGCCGTCACTGGGGCTTATAACCATTAACGCGCTTGTGGCAAGCGACACAGTGCTTGTGCCCATACAGTGTGAGTACTTTGCTCTTGAGGGACTCTCACAGCTTATGGCGTCTATCCGTCAGGTCAAAAGGCTTTATAACCCCACCCTTGAGCTCGAGGGTGTAGTGCTGACTATGTATGACGGCAGACTTAATTTAACGGGACAGGTTGTGGCAGAAATCAAGAAATATTTTGCAGGCAAGCTTTACGCTACGGCAATTCCCCGTTCTGTGCGGCTCAGTGAGGCTCCCAGTTACGGTATGCCCATTCAGTATTACGATAAAAAGGGCAAGGGCGCCGTTTCCTATGACCGTTTGGCAGAGGAATTCTTGAAACGAAACAGGAGGGTTTAAAATGGCAGTTAAAAAAGGAGGTCTGGGCAGAGGCCTTGAAGCGCTGTTCAGCGAAAATGCAACCGATGAAGGAAAACTTTCCGAGCTTGATATAAATGAAATCGAACCGGGCAGAGAACAGCCACGCAAGGATTTTGACGAGGAAGCATTAAATGAGCTTGCTGACAGCATAGAGCGTCACGGACTTTTACAGCCTATTGTTGTGCGCCCCAGAGCAAGCGGAAGATATGAAATAATCGCAGGTGAACGCCGTTGGCGTGCCTGCAGAATGGCGGGTCTTTCTAAAATCCCCGCCGTTATAAAGGAAATGGACGAGCAGACTGCCGCTGAGGCAGCACTTATAGAAAATCTTCAGCGTGAGAACCTGAACTCCTACGAAGAAGCACTGGGTTACAGCACCCTTGTTGAGCGTTTTTCTCTCACACAAGAGCAGGCCGCCGAGAGGGTAGGCAAGTCAAGAGCCGCCGTTGCCAATGCAATGCGACTTTTAAAGCTCCCCGAAAAAATGCTTACTGCCCTTAGGGAAGGAAAAATCACCGCAGGACACGCCAGAGCATTGCTTTCTGCCGAGTGCGAAATACAGGAGGCTATGTTCCGCTTAGCTCTCAGCGGCGCTTCGGTGCGCGCTCTTGAGGCAATGGCTAAGAAAAAGCCTGCCGCACCCAAAAAAGAACACAAGACAGATAACTTCCACAGAGAGGTTGCATTATCCTTAAAAGAAGTTCTTCACCGACCCGTTACCGTTAAATCGGGAAAGGACGGCAAGGGTACGCTGACCGTTGAGTTTTACAGTAAGGAAGAATTAAGCGAGTTTGCAAAGCGCCTTGCTGACAAGGAATCTTAAGAAACGGTAGGCTGATTATGAACCTTGCTGATATCAAAACTGTTGAAAAACTACTGAAGCCTTTGGGGTTTTCCTTTAAAAAATCCTTAGGTCAGAACTTTCTCATTGACCCTGAAGTTTGTCCCGCAATGGCGGAGAACAGCGCAGACAAAAACACGGGAGTGCTGGAAATCGGCCCAGGCATAGGTGTGCTGACGGTTGAGTGTGCAAAGGTTGCAAAAAAAGTGGTGGCAATCGAGCTGGATAACCGTTTAGAGCCGGTGCTGAGCACCACTCTTGCAGAATTTGATAATACTGAAGTGGTATTTGGCGACGCCTTAAAGCTGGACCTTTCGGCACTTATTAAGGAAAAATTTTATGACTGCGAGAAAGTCGTAGTATGCGCAAATCTGCCATACTATATAACTTCTCCCCTTATAATGAAGCTACTGGAGAGCAGACTGCCCATTGACAGCATTACCGTAATGGTGCAAAAGGAAGCGGCAGAACGCCTTTGCGCCGAAGTCGGCACAAGGCAGGCAGGTGCCGTCACCGTTGCCGTTGCCTATTACGCTCGGTCTCAGATTCTTTTTGATGTTGACAGAACTTCCTTTATGCCGCCGCCAAATGTTGACTCGTCGGTTATAAAGCTTGAGGTTTTAAAAGACTGCCCTGTAAAGGTAAAAGACGAAAAATTCTTTTTCTCCCTTGTTAAGGCATGCTTCGCCCAAAGAAGAAAAACTCTTTGTAATACCGTTGCCAATACGTTAAAAATTGATAAAAATAAAATTTCTGAGGCGCTCAGTCAAATGGGTCTTGAAGCCAGTGTCAGGAGCGAGCAGTTAAGCTTTGAAGAACTGGCACAGCTCAGTGATTTATTATATGAATAAAGACAAACACTCCGTGTAATATACACGGAGTGCCTGTCTTTTAAGGGGTTTGAGGAGAGAGTTTTCCCTTGCGGGAAAACCGTATCAAGAAGGATGCGGCTTCCTTTTTGATACAAGTATACTATAAACTAAATTTTTTACATTTCTGTGAATATATTTTAAACATTTAAGGCGAATAAAATGAACAAATACCGTCAATAATATTTTCACAGAGGTGTTGAAAATGAAATTTTATGAATCAAAAACGGCAAAATTCCTTGCAGGAAAGGGATTTTATATAGTTCTGGCAGTATGTATGGCGGTAATCGGCGTAGCGGCTTACAGCGCAATGGATTCCGCATCCCCCGGTACAGTGCAGGAGGAAAGCGGTGGCAGTGAGCAAAACAGTGAGGTAATCCCCTCGGTTCCCGTTACTCCGCCAAAAAACAGTGAACTGCCTGTTACCTACGATGAGCCGCAGGACTCTGAAGCAACAGATGTTGACGGTGAAGGAGAAGCGCCGTATTTTATAGAGCCCATAAGCGGCACGGTATCAAAGCACTTTAGTGATACCTCCCTTCAGTATTCGCAAACCTTCAAGGATATGAGAATTCACACAGGCGCAGACATTACTCCTGTTGATGCCACCGTTGTGGTTGCAGCATATTCGGGAACGGTGAAATCGGTAGAGGAAAACACAGTTTACGGCACTGTCATAACCATTGACCACGGCGACGGCATAGTCCTTAAATACTGCGGTGTAAAAAACGTTACCGTACAGAGCGGCGATATGGTCGACGCAGGCGAAATAATTGCTGAAATCGGCACTGTTGTCAATGAATGTGCCGATAAAGACCATTTGCATTTAGAGCTTATCCTTAACGGAGAGTTTTCTGACCCTATGAAGCTTTTTGTAACCGAGTAAAAAATAAGACTGTCTACTACACAGTGGACAGTCTTTCTGTTTTATGCTTCTTTTTTGTCGGTGCGGTAGGGCACTTCTTTAATAACCTTTTCGGGGTCGGGCTTTTCTTCTAAAAGTTCGGGGTGTTCAAGGTAATATTTGAATTTCCTGAACGCCTTGGCGTAGTAAACACCGGAGCAGATTCTTTCGTCCATAACACAGCCAAAGGGCATACATTTCTCGAATACAATTTCGCCGCCCTTACGAACTGCAACCTCTCTTGTGTTGCCCATCGCAAGGAAAACGCTGGTGGTACCGAAATTGTAAATGTGGTGGAAGATATGATTAGTACGAATACTTGCAAGATTTGTAATACTCATACTGGTGTGGAAGGGAGAAGCATCTACAATTGCGTATGGCAATAATCCGTGTTTATCCATCCATTTAAAAATCTTAACGCCCCAGTAAAGAAGTCCGGGGATTTTAAGAAGAATACTTACCAGCTTGTCGGTTTTGTTGTTATCACCCGCCTTGCGGTTGGTGACAACATATTCAGTGATTTTGTCATTAACCTCAAAAATGGTGTCGGCAGGATCGAACTTAACCTTAGACATGGTGCCGTTGTCGGACTCGCTTTTCAGCACCACCATACCGACTGCAAGCTCTTTTCTCGCATATATTTTACGGTTGACTATAAAGCGGTTGAGAAGAGGAAACTCGCCGATAATTCTTGTATAGGCGGCAAGCACAAGGGCAAGGTGGCTGAAGTTATGACCCTCTTTTCTCTTTTCGTGCAGATATTTCTGTATAGGCGCCAGAGGAATATCCATTTCAATAAAGTTAAGGGAGTCGTTGCGCTCCACCATAATATGTGGAACTATGGCATACTCGCCGTCATCACTTTTAACCTTTTTACCGTCAGGTCTCATACAGAAACTCCTATCGTAAATAATTTTTAATAAATTGTGAACAACTATACTAATAGGATACTACATTTTTGCCTTCTTGTCAAACAAAATCGTCGAAAAACAGCTGTGGAAATATGGTAGAAACACTCTACCGGTGAATTCTACCCACAGTAGAGTGCCTGAAAAAAGACCTTGATTTGAGGCTTGAAGAATGGTATAATTAATATATAAAGTAATTTTATGCTGGCGAGGTGACGGTTTTGAAGGAGCTTAATGACATTATTGCCGCCAATATTTCTGAGCTGAGAAAATCATCGGGAATGACCCAGAATGAGCTTGCCGAAAAACTTAATTATTCGGACAAAGCCGTTTCAAAATGGGAAAGAGGAGAATCTGTTCCCGATGTTTCGGTACTAAAGGCAATAGCAGATAATTTCAGCGTAACGGTGGATTATCTCTTAACAAGAGAACATAAGGCTTATCTGGAAGAGAAAAAAGAAAACCGTAAAAGGAAAAAGGGCAACCGCATTATAATCACCCTCATTTCGGTGGTGGCGGTGTGGCTTGTTGCAGTATTCATCTTTTTGAATTTTGACAGCTTCCTTAAGGGTTTAGACGGAACCTGGCTTGTTTTTGTTTATGCTGTTCCCGTTTCCTGTATAGTGACCCTTGTGTTCAACTCCATTTGGGGCAAACGGCTTTTTAACTTTATTTTTTTGTCCCTTATTCTTTGGACGCTTATTACCTGCATATACCTGACGGTCCTTGTGGCAGGCGGCGGTAATATCTGGTTGCTTTTTGTTCTCGGAGTACCGGGACAGATTATAATTCTTCTTTGGTCGCGGCTTCGTTTAAAATAAAGGATAATATTGATTTTTTTCCGCCTTTGTGGTACAATATAAGAAAATGATGTCAGGAGGAAAATATTATGAGAAAATTAACGCTGACTGAAAAAATCTTGATGACTGCCGGCGCAGTTGTAATTGCAGGTGCCGCCGCTGTGGGTGTTGCAGCTCTCATTAAAAAGAGAAAAGAGCTTACCGGAGAAATCAAGGAATTGGTTATTGATTCCGACGACATTGAAGAGTCGGAAGAAGCATTAGAAGAAGAATAAAAATTATAGCCATCGGTAATCCGATGGCTATATTTTTTTTTGAAGGTATCACTGTGTTTTTTCGGATTTTTCAAAATCCTTTACTGCCTGAAAAAAGCGGTCTGCTTTTTTGGCGGCAGTGGAGAAGCTGTTGTTATACCACCAGGCGGCAACAATTGCGCCTACCTCAACCACCATTTCAACTACCTGTGCGACCGTGTTTTCATCGGTGTTTATCACTGCTATTCCTAATTTTTTAAGAATCATATTTATAATAACAATAGCTATCATAATTGTTCTGACAATAGTACCTTTGGAAATTTTAAACTTCATAATTTTTTCTTCCTTTACTCTTTTATTGCAATTTTAATATTTTCTTTTTGTTTTATGATATTTTCACCCTCTGAAAATAAATAAGAGTATGAAAACAGAACTGCTCCGCACACGGCGGGGTCGTTTTTTATGCGCTGTATCTGGCGGGAAACAATATCAGTACCGTCTGCCCATTCCGCTTTGTCTGCCGCGCTGTCGGTGTCTAACTTGTAGGGAGCAAGACCTATATAAAGGCAGGTCCCTGTGTTTCCCACATAATTTATCCAGTCGATTAACAGTCGCTCAAAGCAAAAGCGCTCATCGGGGTAGGAAAAGCCGAAATAAAGCTGTGGGATGACCGCGTCAAGATATCCCGATTCACACCAGTAACGGATATCTGCATAAAGGGTGTTTTCGTTGTTTTTTATGTCGGCGGCAGGGCTTACGGTAAAGTCTACAGGTCTCTCACAGTTTTTCACAGCTGAGCAGACACCCGAAATCAATAGATTCACATTTACCCGTCTCCAGTAAGCAAGGGGAAGGGGATTTTCGGTTTCGGCACAGTATGCGCTGTAACTCAATTGGTCAAAAGCTTCATTGTCGGTGGGATAAAAATAATCGTCGAAGTGTATTCCGTCTACATTGTAACTATCAAGAATTTCTCTCACTCCGTCGATTACGAGTTTGCGCGCTTCATTCTTTGCCGGATCAAAATAAAGTCCCTTTTCGGTCTTGCCGAGACAGGTGTGAAGAGAGTGTGCGGGGTTGTTTTCGGGTATCTCATTAAGGCTGTTTTTTGAGGAGGATATTCTGTAGGGGTTTATCCAGGCGTGAAACTCGAGATTCCTTTGGTGGCAGACCTCTATCATAAAGTCAAGGGCGTCGAAGTCTATGGTCTGCGCCCAGGAAACAAGAGGGAAATAGGCAGAAGGATAGACGCTGTCGCTCATTGCTCGCACGTGTACAAAAAGAGCGGTGGCGCCCAAGTCCCGACAGTTTTCAGCTATACGGACAAAGTTTAGCTTAAAATCATCGGTTGCCGCTGCGGCAAGCTCAGTATATGTAACCCATACCCCCACAAAATTTTCTTCCTCGGGATTTTGCATTTCTTCTTTATATGTACAGGAACAAAGCAAGAAAAAGCAAAGAAAAACAGCTATTATTCTTTTCATATCAATATTTCCTTTCACTGCAAATGGTGGCAATATCTTTCAAAACAAATTGACCGCTTCCTTTAATTGTTATGCCGATACCGCCTTTTTTATAAGATATGGGAATAACAAAACTTTTCTTTCTTGCTCCGCCCTTAATATGCGCGGTCTTGAATATACCGTTTTCGTCAAAAACTTCTAAGGCGAGATTGTTTTTAGAAGCGGCGTTTATTGTGATTTTTTGCGTATTCATCAAAGAGTCACCGAAAATAGGCGTGGAAAGGCTGAATTTGGGAAGATATTCGGTTGTACCGCCGTTTTTCTCCGGAACAATATCCATTTCGCCCTGTGGCGTGGCAATATAAAAAATTCGATTGTTAGAGGTGCGCATAAGAAAATATTCGTTGCCGCCGCAAACAAATGCAGATACGAATTTAGCGTCTTCGGGGGCTTTCCATATAAACCAAGGCAGTCCGCCGTAGTTTTTGTTAGCCGCCTTGTGTCCCGATAGATAGCGAAAGCCGCTGACACGGGTATCCATAATAAACATTTTTCCGTCAATTCCGAGAACATAGAAACCGCCAAGCTCTGCGGCAAATATGCTGTTGAGCTCTTCATAAGTAAGGTTTGAAAGTTTGTCGGATATTTCTCCCGACAATTCGTAAACACTGCCTTCGGTATAAAGATTGCTTCCGTAAAGGGTATACACAACGCCGTCACTGTGAAACCATACAAGCCTATTGGCGCAGTTGACTATGGTAGTTGGAAGGTCACAGCCTATACTGTCATTGATTCGTGTGGTTTTATAGGTGGGAACAGGCATTTCAAAAAGGCTGTTATCATAAAGCAGAGCTTCTCTGTCCAGCTCCTTGCTTTCCGAAAGGGAAAGACGGTAGATTTCCTTTTCCTTAAAGGCAATTACATATCTGCTCTGGAGCGAAAGCGCGGTCAAATTATAATTGTTGTTGCCTACGGGGATATAATTTTTTTCGCAGTAGTAGAGAGGACGGTTTTTGCCTGAATAATAAATTTTGTCACCTCTGTTTTGACCGCCGGGGAAGAAAATTCGGTTATCGAAGCTTATGGGACGGGCGTTACAGCTGAGAAGCTCGTAAGCCGCAACTTCTGTATCAGCGTAGGAGTAAACCCTCAGTCCGTTATCAGACAGCATTGCGGGAACGCCGTAGGGCTCGCTATTGGAATAAAATTCAAAAAGACCTGTGGCTCGGTCAATATATACCATAATGTTCTTTTGCATAAAAGAGACCGGGGTGGAGGCTGTGGAATTTGAGGGAACGGTAAAGGTGATATAAGAGGAAGAAGCGGTATACAGCCTGAATTCCACCGGCGCATCTTTAGCTACCGATGTGGGCAGTTTAAAGGAATGAGAGTTGCCGTCAGTGGTAAAGCAGGCTTCAAAGCTTCCGCCTAAGATATTGACCCCCTCGGGGTAAGAGGTGGTCCTCACATTTTTTATCTCTGCAGGCACCGCGTTGCCGAAGCCGTGTTTTAAAATCAAAGGACGGTAAAAGTTTTCGGGATTTATTATGATAAGTTTGTCGTAGTCAGAGCTCAGCTCGTAATAACGCACATCTGTTGTATCCGTACCGGTGTAACCGTCGTATCGTTTTATGGGAATAAGAATGAAAATTCCGCACCCATCTAAGGGAGTATCCTTAACAAAGAGGATGTTTTTTATTTCAAAGAATGCATTGCCGTTGGCTCCAACAAGCTCTATCCTTGTGAGATAATGCGCATATCCTGCACTGTCAGCAACAAAAAAATCGATTTCGGTTAGTAAAAAACCTTCCTTTGCCAGCGCGCAAAGACGGTTGTAGCCCGGGACGGCATCAAACGGGAAATCCGCATAAAAAACCTTATTGCGATCTGACTCCAAAGAATAATCGTTTATAATACCACCGTTTGTTACGGCAAGACCGGGTCTCGATGAAAGAATACGGTCCTTATTCCATATGTTTTCGCCGTCGGACAGTCTGTCAAGTCCTATGGTGCTGTTGTGCTGTGAAGTGACAATTCCCTTAATTTCATTTATTTTGTAGGTTTTTTCATTTGAAAATACAGGATTCTTAAATCTCATAAAAACACCTCTAATTTTTAAAAACAGTGCTGCATTTTATCTGTGTGATAGTTGACAAAGCAGAAGCGCGCTTGGCGTTATACAGGTCACAAAGAAAACCTACTCTGTCTTTGTCGGATGATCGCAGTGACAGGTAGTATGCAATACCTGCGCTAAGTGCATCTGCAGTGTATATATTTATATCCAGCTCGTCACCTAAACTGTCAAGCGGGCGCATTTTAAGGTCCGAGAGCACCTTGTTAATAAAGAAAAGCTCATCAGCGCCGCTTTTTCCGGTAATTATAAACTCTTCATCACCGTCGGTCCCCGACATAATAAGTCCTGTTTTGTATAAATCAATGGCTTTCATTTGTTTCCTCCTCTTTTACAGCAGTTTCGGCGTAAAATCTCAGCCCTTTGTATCTGTCGGAGTCGAAGGGGAAATACCATCTGCCGTTTTTGTCCTCAATAAGAAGGGGGCGACGTCCGTACTTGTTCATCCAGAAATCAACAAAGGTCAGGGCAATTTCGCTAAGAAAACTTCTGTAGCGCACATTGAGGCTCGCGGCAGATATACCCGAAGCCGAGGCAATCGACTCAATTGCGGCGGTGTTGTTGTAACCGATTTTACTAAGCGCTGTCATTCCCGCGCCGCTGCTTTCAAGGGTGTTCTGAATAAGGGACGAAACGCCCGCGTTAAAGCCTGAGGAAAAATCGGGCGGAGCAACATAATGAACAGCTCCTGCAACATCCTCGTTTGTGCCGTAAACCTTGATTATCTGACCGGGGTCGTTGGTAATGTCCTCGGTAACCGTGTCGCCGTTTACCGTCATAATGGGCATACCCATATACATAGAAGCCCACACCGAAGCGGAGAGCATACGGTTTATGGCAATCTGATTTGGAATAAGATAGGTGACCTCGCTCTCCCCGAATATGCAGTTCTCCTGTTTGTCCCAAGTGAAAATGTTAATGGGGTATTTAGTAAGATATGTGTCATATTCAGGTCTTACATAAGCCTTTTCGGTAACCGATACCGCCATTATGCACTCTTTCTCGCCGTCATATTTTTTAAAGAGCTTAGTGTAAACGGTGGTTTTGGTGCCTGAAAGATTATCCGGTTTAATGAGGTTCGGGTCACAGCCGCAAAGACTGGCAGTCCTTTTTACCTCCTCGGTGTCGGGGCGAGTGACTATAATTATATAGGGTTGCTTTTCCACCGTTTCGGCGGTGTTATCACCGAAATAAAGGTTTTCTATCGGCAGCACCTCGCAAGAGATATCTCCCTTGCCGTGGGCGGCATCAATATCCCAATAGGTGTAGAGCACGCCCGTGCCGGTTATAAAGCTATTTTTCAAAATGTCGGCAAGCTTTTCGCTGAGGCGGTTGTTTTTAGAGCAGACTTCAAAGTAATCACTCAGCGCGCTGCTTAAGATGCGCACCTCTCTGTCAGAAGTGTTTTTGTCAAATTTGTATTCCCCTGCAGAGAGCTTCTCTTTATCGGTCTCTAACCCCTCAATATCCTTGGCGGTAAAGCCGACACCTTCGGTGCAAAGGGTGATTTTTATATCCCTGTTTATAAGCTCACCCATTTTGTATTCGCCGATACGTCTGATTATATTGTGTCGCACCAGAGGTCTCTCACTGCTTACCGTTGCGCCGTACCACTGGTCACCGCTATAGAAACGGCGGTTGATTATGTTTTGCTCATACATTCCTTTTTCGCCGAAACTTGCCTTGAAATTGCGGGATTTTTCATATTCTTTAAAAATTTCTGCGGGTGTGTTCATATTCTCCTCCTTTAGCTTTCGCTATTAAAAATAGGGGAGAGAATTATCTCTCCCCAAAGTCTTAGGCTACAGTTACCTTTGCAATATCGGATGCAGTTTCGGCAAGGCCGTCTGCGGTAACAGTTGCAAAGAAGTAATATTCGCCTACGGACAGGTCGGCGGGAACGGTAAGCTGTGAAGCAGTTGCACCTGCAACCTTTACGGCGTTATTGCCGTCCTCAGAGCAGGAATACCACTGATAGGTAACTTCAGCACCGTCTTCAGATGTGCCGGTTACAGAAAGAGAACCGCTGATGTTGCCTTCGGTAACATTCATATCAGAAGGCTGACGGGTAACGGTAACCTGAGGCGCAATCCACGCCCATACAGCATCCAGACCGCTCTTCTTTACGAATACATCGTAATAAATACGGTAGTCGAACTTGAAAGCGTCGGCATCGGGGTTCTGGTCGGGTGCAAAAATACGCATCTTTTCGGTCTTTTTCATAAGATGAGCGCCGTCCTTGGGACAAACGATCATAAATGCGCTCTTAGCGTTTTCACCGGGAACAAAGCCGCCTGCTGCGCCGGAATTAAAGGTGTAAGAGGTCTTCATTCTCTCGCTTACAACGGGAATGAGCGCAACGCCGTTGAGACTCTTAACGGTGAGATTAACCTCTCCCTGCTTAAAGTTGGAGACGGTAATCATTTTAGCAATTTCGGTGCTGTTGGCAAGACGAGCATACATACTGCAGTCAATAAAAGCAACGAGCTCAGAGTCAAAGCCTACCTTCTTCTGCACATTGTTGATAAGCTCGATAAGTGCATTAAAGGGCTTTTCTGTATCAGCATTGATTGTGTTGCCGCGGGAAAGGGCAAGGCCCGAAAGCTTAGACAGACAGTAAGCATCACATTCGGGAACAACCTTGGTGCGAACATACTCGCCCAGAATTTTTCCTGCAAGGTTTGCAATTCCTGTCTCGTCAAGGTCTTCTCTGTCTATCTGCAGAGAGCGTGCACGGTCCATCTGCATGGTGTAAGAGGTGTTGGACACCGTAATTGCACCGCGGGTAAAGCCTGTGTCACGGTCATAGTCTGCAAGACCCTGAAAATCAATGTCAGGCACAATAACTGTTTTTGCGCCTACAAAACGTGCGCCGAAAGCGTTATCTGCAAAAAAACCGGTTGCGCTTTTCTGAGTGAAAAGGCGGTCAAGCTCTTCGCTGTACACGCTGGCGGCTTCTAAAGTGTTAATAGCCATAGTTTTTCTCCTTAAATTTTATTTGTTCCAAAGACCCCGAATGAATTCTTCATTTTCGGGGGTGCGGAAAATACCGCTGTCTTTCTGCGAACCGACAGCGCTCTCGGCATTTTCCCTTTGCTTTCTTTCCTGCCTTTCGGCTTCAATTTTAGCCCGCGCTTCAAAACGCAAATATTCATTTAGTAAATTGGAATTGTTTTGCTTTACGCGAGTTAAAACCTCTTCGGGAAGCTCCGATATGTCTTTTTCGGGGAAGTACTGTGTAAACTCCTTTTCACCCGGTAAAGAGTCGTCGTTTTGCTTTTCCAATTTGACGATTCTCTTTGCCATTTCGATGTTTCCGCCGCACTCTTTTGTGAGCTCTTCTATCCTTTTTTCTGTTCTCCTCTTCTCCAGTGCGTCAAGAAACTCGGTGGTGCTGGAGTTTTCCTCTTTAGCAAATGCCTTGAGCCTCTCCCACTGCTTTTCAATAGAGTCATACTTCAGACCCTTTTGGGAAAGAAGCGCGGCTTCTTCAACAGTGAGATTTCTTACTTCCTTGTTAAATTTAACAGGAATGAGCATTTCTTTGGGTGTGGTAGCCCCATTTGCCTTATCCGGTATGATTTCGGCTTTTTCTTCCATGTTCAGTCTCCTTTGCGTTTGTTTTTATATTTAACGGCAGAAAATTCTGTCGGTTCGCCCGGTGTGTAATAAAGCAGTGCGTGCCAGTCGTTGTTTTTCTTGACGGCAGTTCTGCGCCTTTGCTCCTGCCTTTTAAAGCTTATTAGTCTGCCTAATGCAAGACCTATTAAAAAAGCCAGAGCATCAATTAAAATAATTAATAAAATTTCTATTGTTTCCATCTCCCAAAGAGTATTTCTCTGCCTTTAAAGCCGGCAGGGGCGTCGGTAGTACTGTTTAGGTATTTAACATCCTCAAAAGCATACCGCAGTGCATCGCACAAATGGTTATCCCTGTCATCGGGAAGCCGGAGTCCCTTTTCGTTTACCCTGTCGCTGTAGCGGTAGGTAGAAAGCTCGCCGATGGTGGCAACACATTTCGGCTCAACGGTTATGCGGTATTCGCTTATTCTTGCAATTCCGTTTAAAATGCTGTCCCGACCCTTTGCAGCAGGGGTTATTCTGTGAATTCCCATTCGCCGTAGGTCCTCATTAGATTTCGGCTCGGCTGAGTCGGCGCGTATTCTTTCCTTTGAAAAACCCCGTTTCTTTATTTCCTCGGCTATATCGGAATTGAGCATACGCTTTTTGTAGAACTCATCGAATATGTGAATTTCTTTTGTCTTTTTGTTTACGTAAAAAGCAATAAAAGCGGTGGGGTCGTTCACATATCCATAGTCAAGCCCGAAAAAGGCTTTCCAGTCATCGGGATTCTCTTTGCTTATATCCCTGCTTTCCACCGTCCAGTTTTCAAAAACAAGACCTTCGGCTATGCCCCATTCTCCCAGCCCCGCCACAGCATATTTTCGCGCATTGGTTTTTTTCATACGCTCAAAAATCTGTCGGTCGGTGCTGTCTAAGAATTCGTTGCACAGATAATTGGTGGAAAAGGTTTCGGTCTGACTGTCGGGGTTGTCGAAAAACCTCTTTTTCAGCCAGTGCTCACCGCTCCAGGGGTTAAAGGTAAGTGTGGTCTGCTTAAAAATTCCGTCAGCAACCTCGCCTCTCGGTACAGTAAGGTCTAATTTATCAAAATCTGCCTCACTGCCGATTTCAAAGGCTTCTTCTATCCAGACAAAATTAATAGTTCCCGTGTCTACTGTAAGACCTGCAAGCTTTAGTACATCGTCTGCACCGCGAAAAATAATTTTCTGTCCTGTAGGTATATAGGTCATTTCCATATTGGAAACGCTGTTGCTCCAAAGAGAAGACACTCCCAGTCTTCTTTGCGCCCAGGAAAGGACGGCAAAGGTGGAGTTTCTGTGGGTGTTCATAACCGCCCTTACCACAAGTAAATTACTTTCAGGATATTTCATCAGTCTGTAAATAAAATTCAGCGCGGTAACACTGGACTTTTTGGAGCCCTTTCCGCCTTTAAGTACTCTGTAACGCTTTTTGCAGTTCCAGTATCGGTCGTAGCCCTGTCCTATAAGCTCGGCAATTTTAACCTGTGACATCGTCTATAATGGTCACCTCGCTACTCTCTTTCGCTTCCGCCCTGTCACTTGCCAGAGATAAAACCTCTTTAATGGCAGACATATCGCCTGAAGCGGCTTTCTTATAAAGAGCCACTAAAATGCTGGTAGCTCGGGTAGGACGGGAAAAGCTGAAGCCTGAATCATTTAAGGATTCTGCTTCCTCGCCGCTCAGCTTCTGTGTGAGCAGCTTCTTCATTTCTTCTTTCAAATCACTGTGTTTTATGTCGTTTCCCTCCTGTCGATAGTCAAATTCTAAGGCTTCAATTTGCGACATTCACCGACATAATTTTACCCATTTGGTGCATAACTTGTGTTTATAACTCGGTGCATAATGTGAATAACTACCTGTAAAAACAATAAAAGCCCCTATTTAAGGGGCTTTTATATGTGCATAACTAATTTACTGTTATAAACAATACCGGACTGAAAAAATCAGTCCGGTATTTTACATTTTACGGGTTATATTTTATTCTTCATTGATAACAGCAATTGCAAGGTCATTAAGCTGAGAAGCGTCTACTGCGGCAGGTGCGCCCGACATAAGCTCACTGCAGTTTGAAACCTTGGGGAAGGCAACAACATCTCTGAGGCTATCACTCTCGGTAAGCAACATACAAATTCTGTCAAGTCCAATTGCAAGACCGCCGTGAGGGGGAGCGCCGAAACGGAAGGCATCGGTTAAGAAGCCGAATTTTTCGTGTGCCTCTTCATCGGTAAGTCCAAGAGCCTTGAACATCTGATTCTGCAGGGCAGGGTCGGTGATACGGATTGAGCCGCTGGACAATTCAATTCCGTTCATAACAAGGTCATAAGCCTTTGCATAAACCTTTCCGGGGTCGCTTTCAAGATAAGGAATACACTCGTCCAAGGGAGAAGTAAAGGGATGATGCATTGCATCCCAGTTACCTGTGTCCTCGTTAAATTCAAAGAAGGGGAACTCGGTTATCCAAAGGGGAGCATAGGTATTGGGGATAATATCAAGGCGCTTTGCAACGGTAAGACGAAGATTTCCGAGCACAGACAGAGCAAGACGCTTTTTGTCAGCAATAATAAACACAACGTCGCCCTGCTGGCAACCGGTTCTTTCCATAATGGCGGCGAATTCTTCTTCGCTCATAAATTTAGCAAAAGCGCAGGAGGGGGTGTCCTCGGCGAATCTTATAAAGGCAAGTCCCTTTGCGCCGATACCCTTTGCTTCTTCGGTTAATTTGTCAATTTCCTTGCGGGTGTAAACCGAGGCGCCGCCCTTTGCACAGATAGCGCGTACAGTTCCGCCGTTTTTAACGGTGTCGGCAAATACCGAGAAGCCGCAGTTTTCTACAATGTCAGACAGGTCAATGAGCTTCATATCAAAGCGTATGTCAGGCTTGTCTGAGCCGTACTGCTCCATAGCATCGTTAAACTTAAGTCTTTTCAAAGGTAAAGTAAGTTCTACACCTAAAATCTCACTGAAAAGGCGCTTCATATAGCCTTCTGCCACGGCGAAAATGTCTTCCATTTCCACAAAAGACATTTCAACGTCAATCTGAGTAAATTCGGGCTGACGGTCAGCGCGCAGGTCCTCGTCGCGGTAGCAACGGGCAAGCTGAACATAACGGTCAAAGCCTGAAAGCATTAAAAGCTGTTTATAAAGCTGAGGAGACTGGGGCAGAGCATAGAAGCTTCCGTGATGGATACGGGAGGGAACAAGGTAGTCTCTTGCGCCCTCCGGGGTAGATTTAATAAGAGTGGGAGTCTCAATCTCCAAAAAGCCGTTTTCATCAAAATAGTCTCTCGTTACCTTAGCTATGCGGTGACGGGTCATAATATTCTTCTGAAGCTTTTCTCTTCTTAAATCAAGATAGCGGTATTTAAGACGGAGCTCTTCGTTTGCCTTTGTGTCGTTGGTAATATCAAAGGGGGGAGTCTCTGCTTTGCCTAAAATTTTAAGGGTGGTTACTTCAATTTCAATTTCACCCGTGGGGATTTCTTTGTTTATGGAAGAACGACGGCGAACCTTTCCCTGCGCCATAAGCACAAACTCGCTTCGCACAGTTGACGCCTTTTCAAAAATGCTTTTTTCCGTCGTCTCATCAAAAGCAAGCTGAATAATGCCGGTTCTGTCTCTCAGGTCAATAAAGATAAGACCGCCAAGGTCTCTTTGTCTTTGCGCCCAACCGCAAACAACAACCTCTTTGCCCTCGTCTGTCACACGCAGAGTACCACAATAATGGGTACGCTTTAATGAATCCATTCTGTCAAGTGCCATTTTAAATTCTCCTATTTCAAATACTCAACAATGTCGTTGAGATTGATTTCTTTTTCTTCGCCGACGCTCATATTCTTAAGGCGGACTATCCCGCTCTCAAGCTCGTTGTCACCCAGTACTATACTGTAGCGAGCGCCGATTTTGTTGGCGTAACGCATCTGCGCCTTAAGTCCTCTGCCGCATATATCGGTCTGAGCGCAGTAGCCCGCTTTTCGAAGAGTACTGCAAATAGCTGCAGCCTTAACCACTGCTTTATCGCCCATAGGAGCAATGTAAATATCACAGGGGAGCTTTTCGCCGATTTCCTTGTTTTGATTACTCAAAACAAGAAGCAGACGCTCAATACCCATGGCAAAGCCTAAAGAAGGAGTGGCGGGAGCGCCCATCTGCTCCATAAGTCCGTCGTAACGGCCACCGCCGCAAACGGTGGACTGGGCTCCGATGTCTCCGCTTACAAATTCAAATACCGTTCTGGTATAGTAATCAAGGCCTCTTACAATGGTGGGGTTTACTTTATACTCAATACCCATTTCATCAAGCTGTGTTTTAACAGCTTCAAAATGGTTGTTACAGTCATCACAAAGGAAGTTTATCATAACAGGGGCATCCTTTGCAATTTCGCCGCAAACGGGAGATTTGCAGTCGAGAATTCGCATGGGATTGCGCTCAAGTCTTTCTTTGCAGGTTTCACAAAGGCTTTCTTTTTTGCTCTCGAAATAAGCCTTTAAAGCCTTGTGGTATTCTGCTCTGCAAGCAGGACAGCCGATAGAGTTGATTTCAAGGGATAAATTTTCAAGTCCTATTCCACTGAGCACGCTGTGGGCAAGGGAAATTACCTCAGCATCAGCGGCGGGAGCGGCGGCGCCGATACACTCAACGCCGAACTGGTGAAATTCTCTGAGTCTGCCTGCCTGAGGCTTTTCGTAGCGGTAGCAACCGCCGATATAACAAACCTTCTGAGGCAGACTCTGGTTATACAGTCCGTTCTCAATAACGCTTCTGATTACACCTGCGGTAAGCTCGGGACGAAGTGTAATACTTCTGCCGCCCTTGTCGTCAAAGGTATACATTTCCTTCTGAACAACGTCGGTGGTGTCGCCGACGCTTCGCTGAAATACCTCGGTGTGCTCGAAAACAGGCACGCGGATTTCCTTAAAGCCGAAAAGAGAAGCAGTCTCCAGCATTTTTTTCTCTACATACTGCCAACGGTAGCTTTCCTCAGGCAGTACGTCGTTTGTGCCCTTAACGGCACGGTTGATTTCGCTCATTTATAGGACCTCCTCAGGTCATAGAAACCGGCCCTTTTTAAAGGACCGGATATTTTATTATCAGTGTTGTTTTACATATTCGCGCCAGTCAAGGTCACCGCGCTCAAGACCGTGAATAAGCATTTCGGCGGTGGCAATATTGGTGGCAACGGGAATGTTGTGTACATCGCAAAGACGAAGCAATGCGGTTTCATCGGGCTCGTGGGGCTTCGGAGTAAGCGGGTCTCTGAAAAGAAGAACAAGGTCTATTTCATCACAGCCGATTCGGGACGCAATCTGCTGACTGCCGCCCTGACTGCCGCCTAAGAAACGAATGATATTAAGTCCTGTTGCCTCTGCAACGGTTTTACCCGTGGCGCCGGTTGCCAGTAGTGTGTGCCGTGATAAAATGCCGCAGTAGGCAATACAGAACTGAACCATAAGTTCCTTCTTGGCGTCGTGTGCAATTAAAGCAATATTCATTAATTTAACATCCTTTCTTAAGGTATTTAAAGTTTATGTTTAAATATTTTTTGCCTTGGGCAGAGGAATATCTGCTCCTTCGAGGCGCTTTATGATACGGTTAAAGGCTTTGACAGCCCGTCCTTTTTTGGCAATTTTGCCCTTTGCCTGACTGAGTGTCAGCTTAATGTCGGTGGGAACGATACCAACAAGTCTTATGCGGGAAATATCAATAATATCGTCTATACATTTATATATACCGCTTTTTATATATGAATAGTCAAAACGGTTAATAATGAGGCGGTTGTGTATTTTGCCTATTTCCAAAAGCCTGTCCGCAATAACACCTGCATCTCTAATACTCACAGGGTCAGGGCCCGTAACGGTAATAAAACGGGTGGTATCGGGCATTTGCTTATACAGGCGCATATCAACACCTGCGGGGAAGTCTGCAATTACCAAATCATAACTACCTGCAACCTGACGGATAAGCTCTCCGAAGCATTCCTCTTCAATTCCGCCCCGCATACTGGGAGCAGGCAAAAGGAAGATTCCGGGATAATCGGGAACAGGATAAACAGCATTTTCTATAGACTCGCCTGTGAATACATCTGAAATATCCAGAACAACCGACTCGCTGATACCTGTCATAATATCAAGGCATCTGAGTCCTTCGTCCAAATCAATGAGAAGCACTCGTTTTCCCAGCCGTTGCGCGGCTGCTGCAAGGCAGGTGGCAACGGTGGATTTTCCAACGCCGCCCTTACCGGAAGTGATGGCAAAAACGTTATTCATAATATATACCTGCACCTCCCATTATTGCTAGGCAGGCTCCCGCCAGCCTAAATTAGTATATCATAATGTGTTTTTATTGTCAATTAGGGCAGAGCGAATAATCCAAACCCGCCTCAAAGAGGCTTATTTCGGCGCTTTTTACTAAATATATTCTTGTAAGGCGTTAGCCTACGGAAGCGGCGTATAAGCGGGGGAATCATCCACCGATTTTTCCCCTGAGAAGAAATAGGCATCCATAGCCGCGCGCACCACTGAACCTGCCGCAAAACCGGAATTACCGTGCTCAAGAACAACGGCTATGGCAATTTCGGGATTTTCAAAGGGGGCAAAGGCAATAAATATACTGTGGTCGATACCTTGGTTCTGAGAGGTACCCGTCTTGCCACCCACTTTAATGGCGTAATCGCTGAACACACTGCTTCCCGTTCCGTCAACGGTAACCGAAAGCATACCTTTTTTAACAGCCTCAAGCGCTTCGGGGCTTATCTTGACGGTATTAAGCACCTCGCCGGAAGAGGAAGTGTATGTCTCCTTTAAATCGTAGGAAACAATGCTGTTAATCAGCTTTGCCTTATATCGTGTTCCGCCGTTGGCAAGGGTGGAGGTGTAAACCGCAAGCTGCAGTGGAGTAAAGGCGTTTTTCTGACCGATAGCAATCTGCAGTGTGTCACCGCTTCCCTCGGTTACTTCGGCAAGAAGTCCCGAGCTGTCGGAAATTTCAACACCGGTGTTAACGCCAAGACCAAAATTGCGATAATATTCGCTGAGCTTAGTCGCACCCACTCTGCGGCCTGTTTCAAAGAAGTAATAGTTGCAGGACTTTGCAAGGGCAGTATTTAGCCCGATAGAGCCGTGCACACTCATACAGGAGGGGGTGTAGTCGTGGAAATGCTTATATGTTCCCTGACAGGTGATGTATTCGCCCAGCCTTAAAAGATTATTGTCAATACCTGCAATGGCAACAATGGGTTTAATGGTTGAGCCTATGGGATATATACCCTGAAAAGCTCGGTTTATAAGAGGATTGTTGGGGTTGTCCAGAATGGACTGGTAATCCTCCGCATAGGTTTTCATATCGTATGTGGGATAGTTTGCAGAGGCATAAATAGCGCCGGTCTTAACGTTCATGACCACAGCCGCGCCGCCGGTACAGGCCCCGCCCTTTGAATTGAGCTCCTCAATGGCATCGGCGAGAGCCGCCTGCGTGTTATCCTGAATGGTTTTGTCAATGTTGAGAATAACGGTTTTGCCCGGGATAGGCTCTTTGGTGACAACGCTGTCTACCACAACGCCGTTCTCATCTATATAATAGGTTATTTCACCGTCGGTGCCGCGAAGAGTATCTTCGGCGTATGCTTCAATTCCGCTTTTACCCACCTTGTCGTTATAGGAATAGCCCTTGTCTTTGAGCTCCTCCCATTCTTCCTTGTAAATGGAGCCCATAGTGCCTATCAGATGAGGGGCAAGGTCGGTGTCAACATACTCTCTGAAAGGAGCCGTTTCTACCGAAACACCGTCAAGAAGGAATCTTCCCTCGCTGACCTTCTGCATAACCTCTGACGGAACATCTTCGGCAAAAATATACGGATTGGCAATGGAAAAATCGGCGGCGGTCATACTGTATCTGACCCCCATAATAATACGCGCCTGCTCTTTAGAATAAGAGGACAGCTCATATATTTCGGTAAGTTTTGCAAAAACATTGTCGCTTGTTGCGTAATGGGCAAGACCAATGGAAGAAAGGAAGCTCTCACTTATGTCCTCGGTAAATCCGTAGGGGGCGTTTTTACCCAGAGGAAGATTGTCGGTCCACTGGGTATTTGCCTCGGTAAGATAATCACAAAGCACAAGAATTAAGTCGTTAAGCTTTTCTTTGTTAAGATAGGCGCTGTTAAATACAATATTATAACCCTCGCGGTTAATGGCTATCTCTCTGCCGCAGCTATCAAGAATCTCTCCTCGGGGAGCTTTAAGCACAGCCGTACGCATAGTCACGCCGTCAGATTCGGTTATATATTTATTTGCGTTAACAACGCTGAGGGAAGTAAGACGGAAACATCCTACAACCAAAAGAGCCGCAAGAATACAGGCTAAAGCGTTAATACGGGTATGCTTCTTTTTAGCAAATGGCAAAGGTTTCACCTCATTTCAGTTTGTTGTTTCTTTTTTTCTCCCTATGAAGATACTTTTCGAAAAAATAAAAAGGAATTATAAATAGAACCGTGTAAACGGCGCTGGGGGTAAGATGCCAGAAAAGATAGTACACCTTTCCCTGAACATCGGGGATAATGGCGGTAATAAACCACTTTATTCCGAAATAAACCACTGTAGCAATAAATGTAAGAGCAATGGCTCCGGGCAGATTGCGGTTAAATATTCCTTTTGCTAAAAGTCCCACCGCAAAACCTATAAACATAAACATAAGGGTGTTAAAAACCGAAGTCGAGCCGGCTACGGCATCAATGGCAAAGCCGCAGACAAGTCCGAATATAAGTCCTTTGGTCTCGTCATAGAACATAGCCACCGCTACGGTAAGGGGCAAAAGAATAAGTGGGGAAGCGCCGTAAATAGTAATATCAATAAGTCCGGTGTAATGAAAAAGGTAAACGGCAAGACCAACAAGTGCCTCCCACCAAGGGGCGCGGCGTTTTTTCTCAATAAACATAAGCTATTCTCCCAGCTCGCTTCCAAGTGCGCCCTGACCCTCAAAGTGGGTAATTACCATAACCTTTCTGATGTCAGAAAAGTCCACAAAAGGAGTAACGGTTGAATAAAGTGAGGAGGTGTAGGAATCGCTTTTAATGGTTTCCACCGTTCCTATAAGCAGTCCGTCGGGGAAAAGACCCTCTCCCGAGGTCACAACGGTGTCGCCAACGGCAACCTGACAGTCTCTGGTAAGATTATAGAATTTGAGCTTGTCCTCAGCCGCAAAGTCGGCAGTGCCGGAAATAATTCCCGTGTCACCCGTTCTGCTGTCATTAGCGCCCGCAACGATTTCGGGGCTCAAAATAGTTGTGACCTTGCTGGTGGTAAGCCCCACCTTGCTTATATAACCTACGAGGCTGTTTCCGATAATTACGGGGTCAAAAGTCTCAATGCCGTCTGCACTGCCCTTGTTGATAACAAAGGAGTGGTATAAATCGTCCTTGTCAACCGAAATGAGCTTGGCGTCACAAAAGGTGAAATCGGGGTTTGAATCCTTTATTTCAAGGTAATCCTTGTAAAATTCATTCTGGCGCAGGGTCTCATCAAAATCGGCGTTCTGTTTCCTTAAAGTATCGTTTTCCTCTTTGAGCTTCTGGTTTTCAAGGAGAAGCTCGTTGCCGTCGTTATATTTCTTCTGCAGATTATCTATACTCTGTGAAATATAGGTTGCCGCCTGTTGAAAAGGAGCAATTATTGTTCCCCACAGTCCTGCTCCCGGGGAAAGTATGCCACCTATAACGCGGACGGTAATACAAAGAGCAATAACTACAGCGATTACAGAAAGGCAGACCCTGAATTTTTTTGTGCGCAGAAAAAAACGCATAATATATGTCTCCTATCTGAAGCGTTTTCCGTGGCGGAAGACGTAATTTTCAAAGCCGCTGCTGCCGTCAAGGCGCTTTGCGGTGCCTAAAACAACGCAGTCAATGGGCCTCTCTGCAACCTGAACAGGCATACCGGTTTCACGGGAAATAAGCTCGGCAAGGCCGCGAAGCAGTGCAGTACCGCCGGTCAGCGTAATACCGCGGTCAATTATATCAGCACTCAGCTCAGGAGGAGTTTTTTCAAGGGTAATGCGAATGGTTTCAACTATCTGTCTTATAACATCCGACATAGCTTCTCTGGCTTCGGCAGAGGAAATATTTATGTTTTTCGGCAGACCATCAACAAGGTTTCTGCCGCGCACCTCAATAACCTTCTCGTCATCATAGGGCAGAGCAGAGCCGATGTCGATTTTTATCTGCTCGGCAGTGCGCTCACCGATAAGAAGATTGTGCTTGCGCTTTACGTACTGTATGATAGCCTGGTCGAGGTCATCGCCTGCCTGACGAAGTGACTGACTGGTAACAATATCACCAAGGGAAATAACTGCAACGTCGGTGGTGCCTCCGCCTATATCGGCAACCATATTTCCTGCGGCATCCCAAATGGGAAGTCCTGCGCCTACAGCCGCCGCCATAGGCTCTTCAATAAGGTCAATATCAGACGCACCTGCGGTCTTTGCGGCGTCGTAAACGGCACGGCTTTCAACCTCGGTAACACCCGCAGGAATACATATGACCATTCTTACACGTGAAAAAAGGGAGCCCTTAAGAGCCTGACTTATAAATCTTTTAAGCATGGCGGCAGTAACGTCGAAGTCTGCAATAACGCCGTCCTTTAACGGGCGCACCGCAATAATGGAACCGGGGGTACGGCCAATCATAGCCTTTGCCTCACTGCCTACCGCACGCACTGCATCGTTGCGCACATCGTATGCAACAACCGACGGTTCTCTCATAATAATGCCTTTACCTTTAACACAGACCAGAGTGGTTGCACTGCCAAGGTCTACACCTATATCTCTTGTAAACATACATTATTCTCCCTTTACTTCTTTTATCTCTGATTTCTTCTTATTAGGCGGAATAAGAAAATCTATTGCCGAATGGAGGTTTTCCACCTCAATGGTATCCTGAGGAGCGATGTGCTCACCGTCAAGTGTCCAGTCGATTTCTCCCGCCTCGCTGAAAACAACCTTTTTTGCCTGCATAAACTCAATGCCCTCGTGGTTGAAATCCTTTTTGAGAATTGCCGAAACCACATTATTGAGCTCTAAAATATTTTTCGGGAAACGGATAAGCAAAACTTCAAAAAGTCCGTCGCCAAGCTCAACAATGGCTTCATTGTAGTGTACTACACCGCCCACCGAAAGGGAATTGGAAACGGTGCCGAAAATAAAGTCGCCCTCAATTTCTTTGCCGTCACAGTTTACATTTACTTTGATGGGACGGATATTATTAAGGGTTTTGATTCCCTCAAATAAATACGCAACCTTACCCAGCATATTTTTAACATTCTGGGGAGCGGAATAGGACGCCTCGGTAAAAGCGCCGAAGGAAGCGGTGTAGGAAAAATAATTATTCCCGAACCTGCCAATATCAAGGGGTACAATGTTGTTCTGCAGGATATCCTCGGCCGCCTTTTTCATATTACGGGAAATTTTAAGTCCGCCCGACCATTCGTTAAGTGTACCTGCGGGAATGTAGCCCAATTTATATTTGTTTTTGTTGTGCATAAGTCCGGTGATTACTTCATTGAGAGTGCCGTCACCGCCGCAGCAAACGATAGTTTCGTATGAATCATCAAGGGCTGCCGCCTGAACGGTTGCATCACCTCTCTCGGAAGTAAAATGCACCGTCACATCGTATCCGCCGTCTGAAAAAACCTGAATAATAGGATATAACTGAGTTTTAACCTTTCCCGTGCCTGAGCAGGGATTGGCAATAAAGTATAGCTTCTTTTGCATATCATTCACCTTGGACTTTCAAATCGATTGGCATGGTTGCCGCCGCATTAAGTGAAATCTCGGCGAGATTTCCACTTTTAAATTCATAGAAGGCCTGCGCTCCCACCATTGCCGCATTGTCACCGCAAAATTTAAGCTCGGGAGTGTAAAACTCATAGCCTCTTTTTTTACATTCCTCTTCCATTCTTGATCTCAGCTCGCTGTTGGCGGAAACGCCGCCTGCAAGAACTAATTTATTGTAGTCGGTGCTTTCCATTGCCGCAAGGGTTTTTGAAATGAGAATATCACAAACCTTTTTTCTTAAGGTTGCGCAAAGCACGGGAACATCGGGCTCCTCGCCCTTTTGCTTTAAATTGTGCAGAAGATTTATTACTGCGGTTTTAAGACCCGAAAAGCTGAAATCGCAGGGGTCACCGCTTATTTTCGGGGTGGGCAGGGGGTATTTCTTTTCGTCTGCCACAGTGGCGATTTTATCAAGGGTAACACCGCCGGGATAAGCAAGGCCCATAGCGCGGGCAGATTTATCAAAACATTCTCCTGCGGCATCGTCCAGCGTTCTGCCGATAACCGAAAAGTCTGTATAATCCTTCACATCGCACAGCACCGTGTTGCCGCCCGACACCACAAGGCACAAAAAGGGAGGCTTTAAGTCTTTATGTGTTATATAGTTTGCGGCAATGTGGCTTCGCAGATGGTGAACAGCAATAAGGGGCTTGGAAAGAGAAAGGGAGAGTCCCTTTGCAAAGTTCACACCTGTAAGCAGTGCGCCGATAAGTCCGGGGTAGGCGGTCACGGCAACGGCATCAATGTCACTGAAGGTCACCCCTGCGCTTTCTACCGCTTCCTTTACCACTGCGGCAATGTTTTCACAGTGACGGCGTGAGGCAATTTCGGGAACAACACCGCCGTAAATACGGTGCTCGTCGATTTGTGTGGATATTATATTGGAAAGTACGTCTCTCTCCCGTGTTACGGCTGCTGAAGTCTCGTCACAGGAGGATTCTATACTGAGTATAAGCATATTAAAACCTTCTTGTCAGTATTATGGCATCCTCTTTGGGTGCTGTGTAATAATTTTTCCGTCTGCCCTCTTCTTTGAATCCGAAGGCAGTATAGAGATTAATGGCAGGGGTATTGCTCTCTCGCACTTCTAAGGAAAGAAAATCCAGACCTGCATTTACGGCATAATTCATAAGCTCGGAAAGAAGTACTCTTGCAAGTCCTTTTCTTCTGTGCTGAGGATGAACGGCAATGTTATTTATGTAGCCTTCACCCTGAGACTCAAAAAAGCTCAGGTATGAAAGGAGCTTGCCGTTTTCTTTTACCCCTAAAAAGGTATTCTTACCTTTCATGGATTCGTCTATTGCTTTTTCGCTCCAAGGGTCGTTAAAGCAAAGTGCTTCAAGGCGGGCAACGTCCTTTATATCATTTTCGCTGAGATATGAAATCTCGGGGTTCTTGTAAGAAAAAATATCATTAATTGCAGTTGTTATTTCATCTCTGCATTTTCGATAGGTCTCTTTGTCACCGCCGAAGGGGTCAGACACACCGTCCTCTTTTAAAAGCAAAACCTTATCCTTGTCTATTCCCAAAGACAGCAGTAAAGCTTTGTGGGAAGGGGTCATACAGTAAATTCTGTCTGCCGTTTCTATCATTTCACTGCTTATTGGTCGGGAAACGTGAGAAGAGGCATCTGCTCCGATTTCCCTTAGAACCTCTGCCGAGTGGCGGCTTATAGGCTCACCGCCTGCATAAACCCCTGCGCTGGCAGCTGAAATATCTTTAATATGCAAAGAATTAAGATAATATTCCGCCATAGGAGAACGGCAGGTGTTTCCTGTGCAAACAAAAAGTATATTCATAATTTATTCTTTAGCCTCGTACCAGGTATTTCCGAGAGAAGCGTCGGCAACAAGGGTAACGGCAAGGTCGGCGGATTTAGTCATTTCTTCCGAAAGAATTTTCTTAACAGCCTCTGCCTGTTTTTCTTTACATTCCACAATAAGCTCGTCGTGTACCTGCAAGATAAGCCTTGCCTCGGGAAGCTCGGCTTTGAGCCTCTTGAAAACCCTTATCATAGCGATTTTTATAATGTCTGCCGCAGTGCCCTGAATGGGAGCGTTTCTTGCAACCCTTTCACCGAAGGAACGCAACATGTGATTGCTGGATTTAAGCTCGGGAAGATAACGGCGCCTGCCGAAAAGTGTGGTAACATAGCCGTTTTCTTTTGCCTCGCTTATTACTCTTTCCATATACGAAGCAACAGCGGGGTAGGCGGCAAGATAACCCTTGATATAAGCGTCGGCTTCCTTTCTTGTTACACCAATATCCTTTGCAAGGGAGAAAGCGCCTATTCCGTAAACAATTCCGAAATTAACAGCTTTTGCACGGCTTCGCAGAATCGGAGTCACCATATCCTTTGGCAGAGAGAACACCTGAGAGGCTGTTGCTGTGTGAATATCCTCACCGCTCATAAAGGCATCAATCATATTTTTATCATTTGCTATTGAGGCTAATACCCTCAGCTCTATCTGAGAATAGTCGGCGTCACAAAGAGTGTAACCCTTTTCTGCAATAAAATATTTTCTAAGTCTTTTGCCCTCGTCACTTCTTACCGGAATGTTCTGAAGATTAGGCTCTAAGGAGCTTATTCTTCCTGTTCTGGTTTCCACCTGATTAAAGGTAGAATGAATTCTGCCGTCACTGTCAATAGCGTTAACTAAACCCTCACAGTAGGTGGATTTAAGCTTGGCAAGCTGTCTGTAGGTAAGAAGCTTTTCAACGGCAGGGTGCTCATACTTAAGATTTTCCAGTACCTCTGCAGAGGTGGAATAACCGCTTTT
>JAZLDA010000040.1:0-5185 GCA_045614505.1 Acutalibacteraceae bacterium
AAAGGATAGCTTTGTTGTAAAGGTAGAAGAAGATACAATTTATAACGGTAAATATGTGGAATTGCTCTTTAACAAGATGAACACCAACTCATAGGGTAGAGGGTAACGAACACATGGTAACACAGTAACACAGTAACACAGTAACACAGGGGACGATTAGCGTGAAGCCAAATTGGAAAGACCCCGAATACTACATAAAGGAAAAAATATGGGCACTTGGAATAGAAAACTTTTTTCAAATGATACCACTTGTGATATAAGGGACACATATATAGAGTTTTTAAAAATACAGTTAACTAACGAGGAAGCATATAAAAAAACATATTTAGAATTCAGCGAGCTTTTTGGAACAGATGAAGAGCCGCTATTTTGGTATGCCATGGCTGATACTCAATGGCAACTTGGAAGACTTATGCCTGAAGTTAAAGAAAAAGCTCTCTCTTGGATAAGTCAAAAAGGCGGATTGGAATTGTGGGAGGACTCAGAAAATCGAAGAAACAATTGGGTGAAAACACTTTACGAGCTCGAAGAAAAGTTATGTTCTACGATGCCCGAGGAAGTTAAAATTAATATAGAAGAGCCGTTTGTTAGAAACCCTTGGAATATAGGAGATATCTATGCCTATCAATTTCATACAGATTTGGCAGAAAAAGCAGGACTATACGGTAAATATATATTGTTTCAAAAAATTGGAGACTGTGAATATTATAAAAATGAAGTTTATTCGGTAGTTCAATTATATGACAAAGTGTTTGACACTTTGTCTGCAGTGGATGAAATAGAAAATTGCCGTGTTCTTCCTCTGATTCATTATAAGTTCGGTTTCAAAAAAGAGGACTGTATTCCATCCTTTCAGTTTTATTTACAAAATATTATGTTATACGAAAAGAAGTGCAGATATCCAAAAAAGCACTTTACTTTCGTAGGAAATAAAACGATTCCTGCTAAGGAATATTTAGGAAATCAATCAGATACATTCTATTTAGAAAGAAACGGAATGGAAGAATGGATTATTGATTTCTATTTAAGTTGGCAAGGTATTGATTACTAGTCAAATAGGAATACAAAACACATAGGGACGGTTCCTGAAAACACAGAGGGACGGTTCCTGTGTTGGCAAAAATCTAAGAGTGAGTCACGGAAAAAGCTCTCTTGTCTTCTTTATGACAATGACGGTTAGCATAGTAGCCAGCCTGCAGGCTGGCTTTTTCGGTGCAGAAAGGGAAACGATATGCAAAAAGAATTTTTAAGCTGGGTTGATGCCGCACTCAAAACCAACGACAGCACTCTTATTACGGCTGTATGCTTTAATATATATGAGACCGAAGAAAATCTTTATAATATAGAAATAATAGGCGCCGACGATTACCTTGAAAATAACAGCGACTGGGTGTGCAGAGAGGTAACTAATTTCGGTACACGAGATAATCCTTTTCAAATACGGAACACCAACTTTATAAGTGTTTTGGATTTTATTTCGGTATATGTTTCCGAGTACCTTGAAAAGGGAGCCTGCGCTAAATTTCTCAAATCAAGGTTAGCCGTTACAATTGGTTTTACCGACGGCGATTTATACATAGTGTACCAAAAGCCCAAACATAAGATTTCCTTTTATCAGGCCTTGCTTTTTTCCATAAACCCGAGTTTTAAAGCAGACTGCGACTATTTTGAAAGAGCTTATTCAAAAGAACTTGAGGGAAGCTTTAAAAAAGACCTTTATGCAAAAGTAACGGTTTTAAGCGCACTCAGAGATTTTAACAACAATAAATACCCTCGTTGCCTTAAAAAGCTTTCAAAGGTCTTTGACCAGCCTCTGACCTCTAAGGAACGCTGTGTAATCTACCTCTTCTCTGCCCTTTGCTGTGAAGAAATTGAATCCTTCGACCAGGCTATAACCTTTTACCGTTATATGCTCCGCGATGACCCCGAAAACAGCACTGCTTTAAGTAATCTTTCCATTATTTACAAAAAGCTGGGAGAAAAGAATATGGCTGTAGGCTTTGCCGAAAAAGCAGTAGAAGCCGACCCCGCAAATTATACCGCCGTACATAATGCCGCTTCTGCATATTTTGATAAATTTGATTTTGAAAAAGCAAAGTTTTATGCACAAAAGGCATTGCAAATAAAGAAGGATTTAAGAGTATCACTTTCTCTTTTAGCCATAATTCACGCTTTGGAAAAGAACAAGGAAGATTACGAATACTATAAATCTGCCGCAATCAAAGCAGGAGAGGAGCAAGAAGCCTTAGAATCTGCCACTCAAAACCTGCGCAAAGATTATGAGGAGCACCTGACACTGCTTAAAAAAGTTGACGAATGGAAACGGCTCACAAAAATTCCTGCCATTCACTTTACCCTTGACGGAACAGAAGGCAAGAGTATTATAGGCGGAAGTATAAATGAAGCCGCCCCCATTTCTGAGAGCGGCACCGAAATGAAGCTTTTAGCCGCAATATTCTTTTCCGAACTGCCTAAAAACAACATATTCCCTGAAAAGGGCGTCTTAAGGTTTTACATTACTCCCGATGAATATTACGGTGCTGATTTTGATAACTTTAATCTTAATATTCAAAAGGGCTTTAAGGTTATTTTTGACGAGGACGAAGAAAAATTTGAAACCTTTAACAGTTCCCCCACTGAACTTCCCTTCCCCATAAATGGAAGCTTTACTCCGAAGTTTTCTTTAACAAACGATTTTCTTACCTTATGTGACTATCGCTTCCACAAAACTTTTGATAAAATTATAAGTGAAAAATTCGACACTGTCCTTACACCAGAAGATAAATATAACGAAGATTTCATTGAACAAATTTATGACGAGCACCACAAACTTTCGGGTAGTACCTGTTTTGCTCAGGAGGACGTCAGAGATTACGATAACGGCTTCGGTAAATACGATTTCCTGCTTTTACAATTGGTAAGTGATTACAGCGGTGAAAAAGAAAAGACTATGTTCGGGGATGCAGGAGTATGCAATTTCTTTATTCCTTCAAAAAAATTAGCGAATAAGGATTTCTCCGACATTCTCTACACCTGGGATTGCGGTTGATAAAAATACCAGAAATGTATTGAACTTACAAATTTGTTGTTATATAATATAGTAAATAATGTTTAAGAGGAAATGACTATGAATTTTACTCCCATTGAAGGTAAAAATCTTGTTGAGGGTTTCTGTCTTATTAAAAGCGTTGACAAAAAGACCTCGGCAAAAGGTGACACCTATCTTGATATGACCCTTTCCGACAGCACCGGTGAAATTAATGCAAAGCTGTGGAATTATAACGAGAGTCTCCACGGAGTATATGACGCAAATATTCTCGTAAAGGTGCGCGGAACAATTTCTCCCTACAACGGCGTTGACCAGTTCAGAATTGAACGTATCCGTCCCGTTAATGAAGAGGACTCGGTTAAAATAGAGGATTATGTAAAAACTGCCGAATATGACGGAACGGCTATGTACAATGAGCTTTTCGGTATAGCAGAAAAGTTTAAAGACGAGGAATTATCCCTTCTTGTAACTACAATTCTCTCCGAGCGCCGACTGGCTTTACTTTACTGGCCTGCCGCCTTTAAGCTTCATCACGCTATTCGCGGCGGACTTTTAATGCATACTCTGTCAATTGTCAGACTTTGCGAAAGTATGTGCTGTATTTATCCCTTTGTCAATAAAGAGCTTCTTATTTCGGGAGCTATTCTTCACGATATTGCAAAAACCGTAGAATTCCAGGTAGCAGAAAGCGGTATTGCCACAGGCTACAGCGTTAAGGGTAATCTTATAGGTCACCTTGCAGAGGGCGCCATTATTGTCAGAGAAACAGCAAACCGTTGCGGTGTGAGTGAGGAAACCTCAAATCTTATTGAACACATGCTTCTTTCCCACCACGGAGACCCCGAATTCGGTGCCGCCGTGCGTCCTATGTTTATAGAGGCTGAAATCCTCAGTGAACTGGATATGCTGGATGCCCGCATTTATGAAATGAAAGAGGCGGTTGAGGGGGTAGAACCCGGCGAGTTCACAGGCAGACTTTGGTCTATGGACAACCGCAAGCTTTATAATCACGGCAAAAGTGATTTGAATAAACCAACAATATTATTCAACAATAATATAAAATAAAAAGGGTGGTAAAACAAAATGAAAATCACAAAAGATATGCTTATAGGCGACGTACTGGATATTGATACCGGCTGCGCACAGTATTTCTTCGAAATCGGTATGCACTGCCTCGGTTGCCCCGCTTCCAGAGGTGAAACCATTGAGCAGGCTTGTGCCGTTCACAACACCGATTGCGACGAGCTGGTAAGCAAGCTCAACGAGTATTTTAAAGATAAATAATGCGTCCTTTATCTAAGCGTTTACAGGTTATTTTCGACTTAGTGCCCGATGGAGCGAAGGTGGCCGACATCGGCACTGACCACGCTTATTTGCCTATTTCCCTTTCTCTGTCATTAAAGGCAAAAAGGGTAATAGCCTGCGACATAAAGGAAAAGCCCCTGCAAAAGGCAAGGGAAAACATAGAAAAATTCGGCGTATCTAATGTTGAAACAAGGCTGGGCGACGGTATCTCTCCCGTTTTAAAAGGCGAAGCCGATACCATTATAATAGCAGGAATGGGCGGAGATGTTATATCACATATTCTCTCATGCTGTGATTGGATAAAAGATGAGAAAGTCACTCTTTTGCTCCAGCCTATGACCAGCGCCGAAATATTAAGACACTTCCTTGCTGAAAACCTTTTCTATATAGAAAAGGAAGTTCCGGTGAGCGATTCAGGCAAAGTCTACACCGTTATGTCGGTAAAATATACCGGTGTAAAAAGCTCCTATCCCTTAGGCTTCGAGTTTACCGGCTGTGTATCCTGCGACAGCGAAGACGGCAGTCTTTATCTTTATAAACAGCGAAAAAGAATTCTTGACTGTATAAATCAAATTTCCGCACTGCCCGAGAAAGCTGAAGAAACAGAGCTTTATACAAAAATACTCAGCCATATAGACTATGTGCTGAATAACTAAAGGAGAATACTATGCCTCTTGACGGAGCTTTTTTATATAAGCTTAAAGCCGAGATAGGCTCTTTTCTTGGCGCACATCTTGACAAAATCTACCAGCCGTCCCGGGATGAGCTGGTGTTTTTGTTGCGCTCAAAAGAGGGTGCAAGGCGTTTGCTTATTTCCGCAAAGCCGGGAAG
>JAZLDA010000041.1:0-16872 GCA_045614505.1 Acutalibacteraceae bacterium
CTTCGCTGATGAACGTACCATAAAGCGGACTTAACAAGGGTAAAGCGTGACTTTGATGAATATTATTCTGCTCTATGCGCACAACTAAATTAAAAGGAGCGATAAAATGGAGACTAATGAACTTGTTAAAAATACATTGGATGAGATTCCACAGGCAGGTAATGATGCAAAGCGTATAGTGGGTCTCATTAAAGAAAGAGGCAGAGTTACCGGCTACAAACTATCTGATGAAACATTTGTAGATAAGTCGCAGGCGGTAACTATGGCAAAGAGCGGGCAAATTGCCGGAGTAGGCATTGCTCACAGAGGAGATAACGAATATCTTAAAGCAATTCCTAACGGTAGCGAAAACGATAATTTAGGCAATCTCCCTTCTTATTCACCAAAACAATAGCTTTTAGTATATCTACCGAAAAAAAAGAAAAAATAAGTAACAGAAAAACAAACGGAGGTATAATTTATGTTTAAACACGAAAAAATGCTTTTTCATCCTGTTGAAATTGAAAAACCTAATCCGCAGTATGCGGCACTGCTTCAGGAACAGCTGGGCGGCGGCAACGGTGAGCTTAAAGCCGCAATGCAGTATATGTCCCAGAGTTTCAGAATCAAGGACCCCGAAATCAAAGACTTATTTCTTGATATCGCCGCAGAAGAGCTGGGTCACATGGAAATGGTTGCCCAAACTGTCAATCTGTTAAACGGGCACGATGTGGATGCCGCAAAAGTTCCGTCAGGTGAAATTCAGTCACACGTGCTTCTCGGACTTAATCCCGGACTTATTAATGCTTCGGGATATTCCTGGACCGGTGACTATGTAACCGTTACAGGAGATTTGTGTGCAGATTTGCTTAGCAATATCGCCTCAGAACAGCGCGCAAAAGTGGTTTACGAATACCTTTACCGTCAGATTAACGACAAAAAGGTGCGAGAGACTATAGACTTTCTTTTAAACCGAGAGGAAGCACACAATCAGATGTTCCGCGACGCATTTAACAAGGTGCAAAATTCAGGTTCAAACAGAGATTTCGGAACTACTAAAGCCGCGAAAATGTATTTTTCTATGTCAGACCCCGGTCCTAATGCTTTCAGTTCAGGCGAAACCAAACCGGTATCCTTTGATAAATAATTTAAAACCGCTGAAGTTTTACGGCTTCAGCGGTTTTGTTTTATAAATCAATATCTATTTTATACTCATCATCAATAAGCACATAGTTTGCGTTTTGTTTTTGGCACAGTTCTAAAGCCTGTGCGTTGTCTTGCAATAAACCGTCTATTGTGCAATCATCATCAAGACGGTTTTCGATAATACTTGCGTAGTTTTTTATATCGTCAAAATGGTTTCTGATATACTTCTCACTCATAACAAGGCAATAATATTTTATGTTTTGGAGATATTCATTCGTAAAATCCTTTTGCCAATCAAAAGGAACATAGCAACCCTCTACAATAAGGTTTTGCCTGTTTTCTATGGCTGTTTTAATCATTTCACGAACAATAGGCCATAGATATTCTGTAAGGTTATTATCATCACTCAAAGGCGTAAGCTCGGTATTTTTGCTTCGTATTAAACCCATTTTCAAATGGTCTATGGAAAGGTACGGATATTTATATTTTTCCAACAGTTTTTGAGCAAGAGCAGTCTTGCCTGTATGAGTTGCACCAGTTATTATAATAATCATATTATTTCCTTTTCCTATAAACTGCGTATATTCTCTTCTATTTTCTTTATAACGCTGATAAAGACTTCATCGCTCTGCCCGGTTGGGTCAGGAAATCCCCAGTTTTGGTCAAAGGCTCTGCCGGTAAAAGGACAGTCCACATCACAACCCATTGATATTGCAATATCGGGTGCAGGGATTTTATCAAAGGTTTTACTGTACTGTGTTTTCTCTATATCCATACAGTAAAGTTTTTTCATCAGGCGCACAGCATCCCCGTTTATTTGCGGTTTGGTCTGTGTTCCTGCAGAATAAAAGTCGTATTCATCAGAAGCGAGGAATTTGCCCAACGCCTCTGCAATCTGGCTGCGGCAGGAATTATGTACACATATAAAAGCTACTTTCTTTTTCATTTAAACGGACACCTTTCTCCTATACATTGAGCATTAAGCGGTGAATGTGTGCACTTTATTTCTTCAAGCTCCATTTCTACGCCTAAATGCTCTTTTGCGAATTTCACCGCCTCAATTACCGCAAGATAAGAGTCACGCTTACAGCAACGCGGTCCTCCGTATGATGCTATAGCATTAAGAGAGGCAGAGGTCATTTTATTAGGCAACCTCCACACCTCATTTGAAAGGGGCGTTGAGCCTGTAACAATTGACACAAACATTCCTGCACTTATACCTGCACCGCAGGCGCCCCACAATCCGCAGGCACCGCCGGGAACCTTTTCACCGCGCTCTTGCATTTGGGTAAGCGCATTCTTAAGGTCAACTTCACCCCCTGCATTTTTATAGGCAGTCAACAGTGCCGCGCCCACCATAATGTGATGCTCGGGTCCGTGTATACGGCAAGGCGGTAAAGTCATAAGTTTGCGTAAAATCTTAATGGGATTCTTTGAGGTTTCATTATTTAAAGCGTTTATATATTCTTTATTCATAGTCATTCTCCGTTATTTTAGCATCAATTATAACATCTAGTTTATATATTAGCAACACCTGTGACGGCGTTATTTCGCTTTTTTAAAGAGAATTTCGGCTTTTATGCAAATTTTTGAGAAATAGACAATACTAAAGGTTATTGCGAATATTATGAAGATAATTTATAATGGAAACATAAATTAAGGAGGTATTAAAAATGGATAAATCAAGAATCACCGCCGCTATATGGCCTTGGGGCACTCAAACCAGAGAGCAGATGGAGCTTGCCGCAAAAGAGGTTACCGAAATCGGTTACAAGAGCTTTGAAAGCGTTAAAGCTGCAATCTATGCCTTTGATTTGGACTTAAATGCCTATAAAGAAGTACTTAAGAAATATGACTTAAAGCCCGTAAGCTTTTACTTCCACATTCCGAAAAAGGGTCTTGAAAATGACCTTTTTGGCAATCTTGAAAAAGAGCTTGAATTCATAGCTGAGCTTGGTGTTAAGAGAATCTGTCTTCAGGCTACCAACGGCAGACCTGAGGTTATGGATGAGGCTTCTCTTGATTACGAGTTCAATCTTATAAAGAAGTTCGCTGAGAAAACCCGCGAGTTCGACATTATGTCTAACCTTCATCCCCATCACAACACATGGGTTATGTACAAAGATGAAATCGACAATATTATGAAGAATCTCGATTCCAAGACAATTCAGTTCGCTCCCGATACCGCTCACCTGACCGCCGCAGGTTGCGACCCTGTTGCAGTTATCAAAGAGTATGCCGAGCGCGTAAACTTCACCCACTTTAAGGATATAAAGGGCGCACAGCTTGAATCTGAAGGTTATGCAAGTGCAGGTATGGAGGTTTACACAAACTTCTGTGAGCTGGGCACCGGATGTGTTGATTTCAAGGGCGTTTTTGATGTCTTAAAGAGCGTTAACTATGACGGTCCTCTTTGCGAAGAGCTTGATAAAGCTCCCGTCAGCAATGCCGAATCTGCAAGAAATAACTACAACTTCTTGCTCAATAACTATTAATAAAAAAATACCGCTGAGCAATCAGCGGTATTTTTTTCTGTATTCTGACGGAGAGAGCCCGTTGATTTCTTTAAAAAGTCGGCAGAAATTTTTATGCTGGGTAAATCCGACGCGATAGGAAATAACCGAAATGCTGTCATCTGACTCAGTAAGCAAAATTCTTGCCTTTTTCACCCTGTATGCATTGAGGTAATTATGGAAGGTGGCATTTGTGGCATTTTTAAAGCTTCGGCAAAAGGAACTTTTTTCATATCCCGAAACGGCGGCCGCCTGCTCTACCGTTATGTTTTCACCGTAGTGCATAGCTACAAAGTCCAGTGCTTTCTGTATTTTTGAAACAGCAAAAAGCCGTTCCTGCTGACGCTTGGTAACATTTTCAGTGGCCAACAGTCCGTTAAGCAGCACAGATATAAGATGATACATTCTACCGCGAATTTCCATATCCGAAGCAAGACTCTTTTTCCCATTGTGAAGCCGAGTAAGTTCTTCAATTTCTTCCTTAATATATTTATTATTCCTAAGCACGGGAGGGTCAAAGCGAAGATTTCTTATCTCATTGAATTCATCTCCGAAAAAGACAAAGCCGAGACTGATGGAATTCCCCTTAACTTCTATATCGGAAGTAATACAATGTGGCTCACAGCTTCCTATAAGAATTATATCTCCCGGTTCTATTTTATATTTATTTTCCTCGTTTTCCACATAAAAAGCGCCCTCACTGCAATAAAGTATTTCAAGGTCACTATGCCAATGCATAGGATAGCTGGCATTTTGAAGGCTTTTGAACTGGAAACCGCTTTTATCTAAAACAATAGGCTGAAAAAACAAAAAACACACCTGCCTTACATATTATTGTATATCACAGGAAAGTGTAAATGTCAATTGACTTCTGCAAATTTTTAAGAAAAATATACTTATAAACTGCATTGTTTATATGGTTTAACTTTGATAAAATTTAATATGAATAAGAAATTTATATATATAAAGGAGATGTGACGGTATTGAAAATCAGAGTAGGAATTATCGGTATGGGATATATCGGTGAAAGCCACATCGAAGCGATACGTCGTATAGGCATTTGTGAGCTTTGCGCAGTTGCTGATACCAACTATGAACTTGCCAAGCAAAAAGCCGAGATGTACGGAATTGAGAAAGTTTATACAAGCGTTGATGAGCTTCTGGCAGACAAAGATATAGACGTAGTACATAACTGTACTCCCAACTTCCTGCACAAGGAAATCAACGAGAAGATTATCCGCTCGGGCAAACATCTTTTCAGTGAAAAGCCCCTTACCATGAATTATGAGGAAGCAAAAGAGCTCCTCGAAATAAAAAAGCAGTTCCCCGACGTTGAAGCTGCTGTTAACTTCAATTACAGAATGAACCCCATGGTTCAGGAAATAAGAGCCAGAATTAAAAACGGCGAAGCCGGAGATATAAGAATAATCACCGGTTCCTATAACCAGGACTGGCTTATGTATGATACCGACTATAGCTGGCGTCTTGAACCCGAAGTATCCGGCAACTCTTGCTGTATTGCCGACATCGGTTCACATTGGATGGATATTATTCAGCATGTAACCGGACACAAAATAGTAAGTGTTATGGGTGATGCAGTTACAGTAATTCCTGTCAGAAAGAAACCTGCAAAGCAGCAGGAGACCTTCAGAGATGCCGTATCGGAAGATTACATAGAAGTAGAGATTAAAAACGAAGAATATGCCGCAGTTATGTTTAAAACCGACAAGGGTGCAACCGGTGTGTTCCACGTAACCGAGCTTGCTCCCGGACACGGTTGTAATCTTAACTTCGAAATTAACGGTTCCCTTCTTTCCTATGGATGGAATCAGGAACAAAATGACAGAATGTGGGTAGGCAGACGCGGCGGTGACAACAGCGTTATAATAAGAAACCCCAATCTGATTTCACAAAGTGCTAAACCCTACACTTCTCTTGCAATGGGACATCCCGAAGGCTGGAACGATGCTTTCAAAGGCAACTTCTACGCTTTCTACAAGTTCCTTTCCGAGGGCAGAAAGGGAGAAAGAATTTATTCCACACTTGAGGATGCAGCTTACATCGTCAAACTTACGGAAAAAATCATTCAAAGCAGCAAACAAAAAACATGGATAAATATAGAGGAGGACTAAACTATGTTTAAGTATTCAGTAGGACCCTGGAATGTACACGAAGGTGCGGACGCTTACGGTCCCGCAACCAGAGACAGTATCTCTTTTGAAGAAAAGCTCAAGAGATTCAAAGAAATTGGAATTGACGCTATTCAGTTCCACGATGATGATGCCGTTCCTAACATGAACAACCTCTCTGAAGAGGCTATCATTAAGGAAGCAAAGGGTGTTAAGGAGCTTCTCGACAGCTACGGCCTTAAGGCTGAGTTCGTTGCTCCCCGTCTCTGGATGGATCCCCATACCATCGACGGCGGCTTCACCTCCAACTCTAAGGAGGACAGAGAATTTGCTCTCTGGCGCGCAAAGCGTTCCATTGATATTGCAAATGCTCTCGGCTGTGACAAAACCGTTCTTTGGCTCGCTCGTGAAGGCACAATCTGCCCCGAAAGCAAGAGCCAGGTAGAAATCGTAAAGCAGCTTGTTGATGCTCTCAATGTAATGCTTAACTACGACAGCAAAATCAAAATTATGATTGAAACCAAACCCAATGAGCCTATCGATAGAAACGTATGCCCCACTCTCGGACACGCTCTTGCAGTTTCTGCAGCAAGCGTTGACCCCTCCAGAGTTGGTGCTCTTCTCGAGACTGCTCACGCTGTTCTTGCCGGTCTTGATCCCGCTTCCGAAATGGGCTTTGCTCTTGCTATGGGCAAGCTCTGGGGCGTTCACCTCAATGACCAGAACGGTATGAAGTTTGACGAAGATAAGAACTTCGGTGCTGAAAATCTCCGTAGCGCATTCAATCAGATTAAGGTTCTTAAAGAGAACAACTTCTGTGCTAACGGCGAGTACATCGGTCTTGATGTTAAGGCTATGAGAACTCAGAAGATCGAAGACAGCTTCCGTCACATTGAAACCAGCCTTAAGATTGCAAAGGCTATGGAAGAAAAGGTTAACCGCTACGACTACGCATTCGCTAATAAGTGCATCGAAGAGAGAAACTACGAAGCACTTGAGTGCTATGTTCTCGAGCTTATCATGGGCTTAAAGTAATATTTGTTACATAACAAAATCCCGAACACGCTTGTGTTCGGGATTTCTTTTTGTTTTTACATAATGGACATAAAAGTTTGACATTTTGATCGTTTAGAGATAAAATAGTATGTGTATGCTTAATGAATAATAGAAAGAATGTTAAAAATGAGAATACTTGCAATAGGAGATGTTTGCGGCAGTATCGGTTGTAACACAGTGAGAAAAGTCCTGCCATCTCTAAAAAAAGAACTAAACATTGATTTCACAGTTATTAACGGCGAAAATTCTGCCGACGGCAACGGAATAACGCCCGACAGTGCTGAAATGCTTTTTTCCTGCGGTGCCGATGTTATAACCGGCGGCAATCACTCCCTGCGCAGAAAAGAAATCCACTCAATGATGGATGAAAACCCCTTTCTTCTGCGACCCGACAATTTCCCCGATGAGCTTGCGGGAAACGGGTACTGCCTTGTAGACTGCGGCTATGTAAGTGTTGCGGTAATTAACCTTTCGGGTAATATTTATCTTGACAGCACAGGAGCTTCCTCCCCCTTTGACAGAGCCGATACGCTTATTGAAAAGGCAAAAAGTGATGGAGCAAAAATAATACTTGTGGATTTTCACGCCGAAGCCACCAGCGAGAAGCGTGCCCTCGGAATTTATCTTGACGGCAAGGTTTCTGCTGTTTTAGGCACCCACACCCACGTACAGACAAATGACGCGCAGATTTTGCCAAACGGCACTGGATACATTACCGATCTGGGTATGACAGGTCCCATACAAAGTGTCCTTGGAGTCAAAAGTTCAATTATAATTTCCCGTTTAAAAGATAAAAACACTACCGAAAAATTCGTTATTGCAGATGGAGAATGTATGCTGTGCGGCTGTATTTTTGATATTGATAAAAACACTGGCCTTACCACAGACATAAGTTTAATAAATATCAGTTAAAAGGAGAAAATCTTTTGAACATAAGAAAAATCATTGCCGTACTGCTTGCGGTAAGTTTAATATTTTTAATGTGCGGCTGTAATAATAAAAGCGGCTCTGCCACAGAAGAGGGTAATATCTCAAGCACAGAAAAAATAAGTGCAAACCTGCTTTACTGTGCAAACGATACCTTTAACCCTTACACCCTTACCACTAAAGTCAATATGGAGCTCTGCCAATTACTTTTCGAGCCGCTTATAAAGCTTGATAACAATTTCGAGCCTGTGTATGCACTTGCTGAAAGTGTTTCTTCAGAAGAAAAAGAATGGACAGTAACCCTTAAAAGCGCCAAGTTCTCCGACTCAAGCGCAGTGACGGCAGACGATGTTATTTATTCATTTGATCTGGCAAAGAAATCTTCCGTTTATTCTTCGCTGTCCAATGTAAAAAGTGTTTCGGCACAGGGAAATAAAGTAATCTTTGCTCTGTCCTACTTCGACCCCTATTTTGTTAACCTATTAAGCTTCCCCATTATTAAAAAGGACAGCGACAAGGTATACGATGAGGACTCTGTGCTTTATCCGCCCATCGGCGCAGGACGTTATATACTGAACGATGAGCATACAAAATTAGGTCTGAATCCTTATTTTTACGGTGTCCCCTCCAGATTCGGGACAATAAATCTTATTAACGCTCCCGACAGTGAGTCGGTTGCTCATTATGTGGAAGTGGGCGCTACAGATTTTTACTATGCAAGCACAGGTGACGGCACGATTTTCCGAATGGACGGAAAAAAGCTGTCGGTCAATCAGAACCGTCTTATATACATCGGTATGAATTTAAGACTTTCGGTTTTCAAAGAGCCTAAGGTGCGCTACAGCATATCCGCCGCCCTTGACCGCACCAAGATTTCCACTAACGCTTATTACGGCAATGCCCTGCCCGCAACAGGTATTCTGTCTCCCGCCTGGAACAGAGAAGAAAATTATAAAAGTGCCGAAACTTCATCAAATACAAAAATTGCTATTGAGAATTTGGAAGAAATCGGTTATAATAAGTTAGATAACTCCGGTTACAGAACAAACAGCAGCGGAAAAGGACTTGAATTTTCACTGCTTATTAATTCCGAAAACGTATCCCAGCAGGAGGCTGCAAAGCTTATTGTTTCTCAGCTCCGTGAAGTAGGTATACGCGTGAATATACGCGCTCTTCCCTATGAAGAATACTTAAAAGCGCTAAATTCTGGAAGTTTTCAGCTTTACCTTGCCGAAGTTAAAATCAACAACAACTTTGACCTTTCAGAGCTTGTTTTACCGGGAGGCAGTTGTGCCTACGGAATCCCCGGCACTTCCTCTTCAAATCCTGCAGAGGATGAGGAACAAGGCGAAGAGGAATCCGACAATCAGGAGCTTCCGTACGGAAACGATTTATCCGAGCTTATAAAACGCTACAGAAACGGCACTGTCTCTTTATCCGAGGTTGTCTCTGCTGTGGGCGCGCAAATGCCCATTATACCTCTTTGTTATCGCTGCGGTGTACTGTTCTATAGCTCTGAGATAGGCGAAATAACAAATGCATCTGTAAGTGATTTGTTTATGTCTTTAGAAAACTAACTTTAAACTTTAGGAGGAGTGTATTATGATTTCTTACGAAACCATGACCGGCACCGTTACCCTTTCCAAGGAATACCTTTCAAAACTCATCGGCCAGGCAGTAACATCCTGCTTCGGCGTTGCGGGTATGATGCCCAACGGAAAGGTACAGCGTTTATTCTCTCTTATTTCCAAAAAGGAGAGCATTGAGAAGGGCATTACCGTCACCGGAAACGCCGACCACATCAATGTTGTGCTTCACATCGTTGTAACATACGGAATGAATATCAACGCCATTGCAAAAAGCATTGTGCATAAAGTGAAATATGTAGTTGCCGAAACCACCGGCATTGAAGTTAGAAAAGTAACTGTCAAGGTTGACGGTATAAAAGAATAATTGAGGTGTATTAATGTTTAACGGAAATACTCTGAGAGATGCAATTATCTCTGCCGCCAACAATATTTCTAATTTGCAGAAACAGGTTGACGATTTAAACGTTTTCCCGGTTCCCGATGGAGACACCGGTACCAATATGTCTATGACCCTTTCAAACGCCGCCCGCGAGCTTTCAAGAATCGAGGGAGAAGGCGCAGGAAAGGTTGCATCTGTTACCGCTTCCGCACTGCTTCGCGGTGCCAGAGGCAACTCAGGTGTTATTACTTCCCTGCTCTTCCGTGGCTTTGCAAACGGTTTTAAGGGCTATGATAATGTAGAGCCTGAAAATCTTAAAAACGCTTTTGAACTCGGTGTTGAAGCCGCCTACAAGGCAGTTATGAAGCCTACAGAAGGCACAATCCTTACAGTTGCCAGAGTTGCAAGTGAGTATGCCGCAGAGGCTTACAATAACGGTCTTGACACATTGGGCGTATTCGAAGCCGCTCTTGAGGGTGCAAAAAAGGCACTGGAAGAAACCCCCGAGCTTCTTCCCGTACTGAAAAAGGCAGGCGTTGTTGACGCCGGCGGAAAAGGCTTTGTTGTAATTTTAGAGGGTATGCAGTCGGTATTCAAGGACGGCGTTATCATCGCTCCAAAATTTGCTCAGGCTGAACAGACACAGGAAGAAAACTCCGAAAGAAATGCCGCAGGCGAATTCGAAGGGGAAATCACCTTCACATACTGTACCGAATTTATAGTTAACCGCGACAGCGAGGTTTCAAAAGAACCCGCAGAGCTTCGCGCTTACCTTGAGACTATCGGCGACTGCGTTGTTGTAGTCGACGACGAAGAAATCATTAAGGTTCACGTTCACACCGACCATCCCGGAAATGCTATTGAAAACGCTCTTACCTTCGGTCAGCTTGTGCACCTAAAGATTGAGAATATGCGCGACCAGCACGAAAGAGCAAAGCACGACAGTGCAAATGCCGCTAAAAAGCCGGCGCAGAACAGCACCCGCACCGAGACCTTCACCCCTGCCGAAAAGGAAAAGCCTGTAGGCTTTGTTTCGGTTTGCGCAGGTGACGGCCTTGAAGAGCTGTTCCGCGACCTTGGTGTCGACACACTTGTCAGCGGCGGCCAGACAATGAATCCCAGCACCGATAACATTCTCCGTGCTATTGAATCCACACCTGCCGAAACCGTATTTGTTCTTCCCAACAATAAGAACATCATTATGGCTGCAGAACAGGCTATTCCCCTTAGCACCAGAAAGGTTATCGTTATTCATTCCCGCACCATTCCTCAGGGTATTGCGGCTATGTTAGCCTTCGACCCTGAAACTACTGACGATAAAAACGCTATTGCTATGGCAGAGGCTTGTGAGCGAATTGCCACAGGACAGATAACCTTTGCGGCACGCGACTCTGACTTTGACGGTCACAAAATCAAAAAAGGCGAACTGCTTTGTATGAACAACGGCAAAATTGCCTTTACCGACACCGACCTTGAAAAGTCTGTTGCAAAACTCGTCAAAGTTATGCTGAAGCGTGACAGCGAGTTCCTTACCGTTATTTACGGTGAGGATGTTACCGACGAGCAGGCTGCAAGAGTTGAAGCTGACCTTAATGCCAAATACGGTGACAAGGTGGAAATCACCGTAATAAGAGGCGGCCAGCCTATCTATTATTTCTTCCTCTCGGTAGAATAATATGTCGGGCGAAAAAAGAAGTATTTTAACCATAAGGGGTATCGGCGAAAAACGTGCCGGCTTACTTTCTAAGCTGGGCATTGACTCTGTCGATGCCCTTTTGCGCTATTATCCGCGCGCTTATAACGACTATACCGAGCCCGTATTAATCGACAGCCTTATTCCCGAGACTGTTGCTACAATTCGGGCGAAAATTGACGGCAGTGTTTTTACTGAGCCTCTTTACCGCCAGCCCATTTCACGTTCCACCTTTTACGTAAGTGATAAAAGCGGCAGTTTAAAGGTCATTCTTTATCATAAAAAGCAGGTGCCTTTCTACTTAAAGAAAAACACCGAATATATTTTTTCAGGGAAAGTTCAGGGCAGTTTCTTTGACCTGACTATGTCTTCACCTACCGTTGTTTTTGAAAACGAGCCAAAGATTCAGGCAGTTTACCCTTTAAAAAGCGGAATCAGTCAGAGTATCATAAGAAATTCCGTGAAAGCCGCTCTTGAATGCGATGTAGGCAAAGACCCTATTCCCGAGGAAATACGAAGGAAATACTCCCTTTGCAACCTTGATTACGCTATTAAAAACATACATTTCCCCGTTTCCTCTGCAGCGCTCCAGGCGGCAAAGAAAAGGCTTGTTTTCGAAGAGCTTTTTACTTTACAAACTGCCTATTCTATGTTAAAGAACTCTAACAGACAGAAAAAAGGCATAGTAATCGAAAAAGATTACACCGCCGAATTCTTCGCCCGCCTTCCCTTTTCACCCACTAATGCTCAGATACGGGTTACTAAAGAATGCATAGAAGATATGAAAAGCGGCGCCGCTCTTAACCGTCTCATTCAAGGAGATGTGGGAAGCGGTAAAACCGCCGTTGCGGCAGCTCTTTGCTATACCGTTGCAAAAAACGGCTTTCAAGCGGCTATTATGGCACCTACAGAAATTCTCGCTGAACAGCACTTCGCTTCTTTGCGCGAATTTTTCAAAGGGACAGACATAAATGTAGGACTATTCACAGGTTCTCTTACCGTTTCCAAACGAAAAATGCTTAAAGAACAGCTTAAAAGAGGTGAGATAGATGTCGCCGTTGGCACTCACGCCCTTATAAGCGACTGGGTTGATTTTAAAAATTTAGCTTTGGTTGTCACCGACGAACAGCACCGTTTTGGTGTTGCTCAACGGGCAAAGCTATCCGAAAAAGGTAATTCCACCCACCGTCTCGTTATGTCGGCTACGCCCATTCCCAGAACTCTGGGGCTCATAATCTACGGCGACCTTGATTTGAGTATTATTGACGAATATCCCAAAAACCGTCAGGTTATAGATTCCTACTCTGTAACAAGCAAGCTCAGAGAAAGGGTTTATAATTTCATAAAGAAAAATATTGATGACGGCAGACAAGCATATATAGTCTGCTCTGCCGTTGAGGAAAACGAAAACGAGCTCATTTCTGCTGAGGAGTATTTTAGGGAACTGTCAATGGGCGCTTTTAAGGATTATAATATCGGTCTTCTCCACGGAAAAATGAAGGCAACCGAAAAAGACAGGATTATGTCTAAATTTAAAGAAGGCAAAATAAATCTTCTTGTTTGCACCACCGTAATCGAAGTGGGTATTGATGTTCCTAATGCTACGGTTATGGTCATAGAAAATGCCGAGCGCTTTGGTTTAAGCCAGCTTCATCAGCTCAGAGGCAGAATAGGCAGAGGCAAATACAAGTCTTTCTGTATCTTCATTTCCGACTCAAAAAACAACTCCCGCCTTAAAATTATGTGTGAGACCTCTGACGGTTTTAAAATTGCTGATGAAGACCTTAAACTGCGAGGCCCCGGTGATTTTATGGGACACCGTCAACACGGTCTTCCCGAATTTAAAATTGCTGATTTAAACAATGATATGGAGATACTTCGTATCTCCTCTATAGCGTCGCAGTCGATTATTCAAAAAGACAGTGATTTAAGTCTTCCCATTCACAAGCCTCTTAAAAAAGCAGTCATGGAACTTCTTAAAATAAGCGAAAATTAAGGAAAAATAATATGAAAGTATTTAGGTTGCTTAAAAAAGTCATTATTATATTGCTTTGCCTCTCAATAATAATAGGAATTTATGCTTTGTCTGTAAACTCTTATGTCGTTTCTGCTGCAAAAAAGCAGATTATTTCACCCGAAGAGGCGGCAAGCCTTGATGACGTTGACTGCATAATTGTTTTGGGCTGTCTTGTACGCCCCGGCGGTAGACCCAGCGATATGCTGGCCGACAGGCTCAGACGCGGCGTTGAGCTTTATAAATCGGGCGCGGCACCTAAAATACTAATGAGCGGTGACCATGGTCAGAAAGATTACAACGAGGTTCAGGCAATGAAGGATTACGCCCTTGATTCAGATATTCCCTCAAGTGATGTTTTTATGGATCACGCAGGATTTTCCACCTACGACAGTATCTACAGAGCAAAAGAAATTTTCGGCGCTGAGAAAATAATAATTGTGTCTCAGGAATATCACCTGCATCGTGCTTTGCTTATTGCAAGAAAGTTAGGGCTCGACGCTTACGGAGTATCCAGCGACTATCACACCTATGGCGGCCAGACCTTCCGTGAGTTAAGAGAAATCGCCGCAAGAAATAAGGATTTTATTTATACCATATTTAAGCCGAAGCCCAAATACTTAGGAGACGCCATCCCCATACAAGGAGACGGCAATTTAACACAGGATTAAATGCGTTGTGCCTTTAAGGGCACAACGCAGCGATATAAATCCCTTACGGGATTTATATCATATCGCTACCGAGTAAAACGAGGTAATATCGCGTTTTCCCCAAAACATATCGCAACTATCAAAGATAGGTATATCGCTTATCAATTTAACAATGTAGATATAAAAAAGAAGTGAGGAAAATTCCTCACTTCTTTAATTTTTATTCTATCCCTGCAAGCATCAGCTTAAGAGAAGCAAGGTCGGTAGTGTTGACTTCACCGTCATCATTTAAGTCTCCTGCAAGCAGTCCCGTTTCATCAAGCTCACCTGTACCTGCAAGGAACAGCTTAATATCTGCAAGGTCGGTGGTATTTACTGCATCATTACCGTCAACATCGCCCATAACATACATTGTATTTTTGCAAACAGTACATTTTCCTTTTTCATTATAGTTGTGTTCAGCACTGCCTATACAGGCATTATAGTACCACTGAGCATTCCAAAGTTTATCATTACCGGTCCCTGCAAAAATATTATCTTTAGTCCCTTCATCACCGCTATAATATACTGTATCAAGGGCATAACATTGATTGAATGCATAATCATCAATTTTTACAACGCTTTTAGGAATACTTATAGTTGTAAGGTTTTTACAACTGTCAAATGCAGCGTATCCAATCAATGTACAAGTGTTGGGAATCACAACATTGTCAAGTGAATTACAGCTTTGAAAAGCAGTAGATTCAATTATAGTAACACCTTTCGGTATAATTATACTTTCAAGAGCCTCGCAACCCATAAAGGTTGCACCGCTGATTATTTTATTATTATCAGACAAAGTTACATGTTTAAGAGCAGTACATCCCCTGAATAAATCTGTACCCGTACTTGTAACACTATTAGGTATAACAATGGTTTCAAGTGCTTCGCAAAGATAAAACGCATACTCACCAATATATGTTACGCCTTCAGGAATGTTTACATCATTAAGCATTTTACACTCAGCGAATGCAGAAGCACCAATATTTTTCACACTGCTGGGAATGACCGCTTTTTTTAGCTCAGCACAGCCTTCAAAAGCGTTGCTTGATATGGCAACGGTACCTTCTTTGATTTCAACAGTTTCAGGGCAAGCACCTTTATACTTATATGCTGCTTTTCCTAAATAAACAAGACCGTCAGGCTGGCTGTCATACCACGCTGTACCATCAAAAGCTAGACTGTCGATAATTTCTATACCGTCAGACATAGTTATATCTGTAAGTGATGTACATCCTAAAAACGCCATATCATCTATATTGGTTACACTGTTAGGTATAATAACACTTGCAAGTTCGGAACAGTTTTGAAAAGCACACGATGCAATACTTCGTGTACCGTCTTTTATTTTTACGGTTTTGGGACAGTCTCCTTTATATTTGTATGCAATTTTCCCCGCATACACAAGACCGTCAGGCTGGTTGTTATACCATGCGGTGTTATTAAATACATCATTTCCAATAGTTATTACACTATCAGGAATATTTACAGTTTTAAGGTTTGTACAATTTTTAAAAGCAAAACCATAAATAGTTGTTACACCTTCCGGAATGGTTATACCCGTAAGAGATTTACAGTCGTTAAATGCATTACCGGCGATTGTACTTACAGGACTGCCACCCAAGGTTGATGGAATAGTAACATCCCCACTGATAGACTTATCAACACTCCATATTGTCGCTTTTGAATCGTATACAGTGTATATATAATATCCTTCCTTAGGATAACCGTCAAATATAGAAAGTGCAGAACAGAAAGCTGACGGCACGACTGCAATCGCAAGTAAAAGTGACAAGATGATGGATACTGTTTTTTTCATTTATTTGCCCTCCGAGGAATAAAAAATGCGCAGTCAAAGACTACGCATGAAAAACACATAGCTCCGACTGTCGCCAAACAAAAATCTAACATAGTACGAGTAGTATATGCAGAAATAGAGCATCTGTATTTTTACCAAGATAAATAAAAATACACATACTACTTCGTGCATATAACTATTCGATTTTTGTTTGGCATATTTATTGTAACACATTTGTATAAAATATTCAAGGTAAAAAAATAAGACTAATATTGCAAAAAATATTCAAACTAATTTATTAAATAAATATATCCAATTTAAAAAAACGAGCCTTTCGGCTCGTTTTTTGTTACATTAAATATCCGCTGACTATTCCTGCTGCGGCGGAAAGAAGAATTATAATTATTGGGTGCACCTTTTTAAATGCAAGAAGTGTACAAACCGCAAAAATTGCAAGGCTTATATAAAACTGCAAGGTTTTGAAAGCCGAAAGGCTTACTAATGATATGGGGAAGAAAACGCTTATTGCAATGGAAATAATTGCATTTGCAATAAGACCTACAACTGCAGGTTTCAGTCCTGTCATAATGCCCTTTACTGTTTTACTGTTTTTAAATTTATCATAAATCTTTGCAACAATAAGAATTATACTAAAGGATGGCATAACCACGCCGAGAGTTGCACAAGCTGAGCCTAAAACACCTAAAGGCGCAACCTGACTGCCCACATAGGTAGCAATATTTATGGCAAAGGGACCGGGGGTTGATTCACTCACAGCAATGAAGTTTACAAGCTGTTCCATTGCCATCCAGCCCTTTGCGGTGATTTCCTCCTCAATAAGGGGAAGCATAGCATATCCACCGCCAAAGGTAAAAAGACCAATTTTAAAAAAGGTAATAAAAAGTTCTAAATAAATCATTATACTTTACTCCTCCTATCAGTTATAAGAGAAGTAACAAG
>JAZLDA010000042.1:0-16832 GCA_045614505.1 Acutalibacteraceae bacterium
AAGCAGTGAGCCTGCAGGCGAGGGAAGCGGTGTTATATATTCACAGGACGGATATATTATAACCAACTATTCGGTGATTCAGAAAGCAACCGAAAATGCCAATGTTAATATAGAGGTATTCTTTTCCTTTGACAAGGACAATCCTGTTGAGGCAAGTATAGTAGGATATAATATTTCCTATGACCTGGCTGTTCTGAAGGTTGAGGCGGAAGGTCTTGTTCCTGTTGAAATGGGTGAAGTAAAAGGTCTTGCCGTGGGACAGTATGTTGCCGCAATTGGCTCTCCCGGAGGAATAGACTATATGGGCACCGTTACCTACGGAATAATCAGCGGTGTAAACCGTACCGTGGAGAGTTCGGCTTCAAACGAAACTGCTCTTTCTTTAATTCAGACCGACGCTATAGTAAACTCAAACTTTACAGGCGGAGCGCTTGTTAATATTAAGGGACAGCTAATTGGTATTCCCAGTTCTAAAATAGTTTCCGATAATCCAAATGGTATGGGATTTGCAATTCCGGCTAATAAGGTTATTGAGGTCTGCAACAAGGTGATTGATAAGGAATCTACTCCCGACCCCTATATCGGTGTTTCATTCAGCGATACCTGGACCACGGACAGACTTAAGGAATACGGATACCCTGCGGGTGCGGTTGTCAAAAATGTGGTTGAGGGCGGACCTGCAGCTATTGCGGGAATAAAGAGCGGTGATATTATTACCGAATTTGGCTCTTCTAAGGTAGATAACTTTGAAGCACTGAATAATCTCATTGCACAGTGTCAGCCGGGTGATACCGTTTCTGTTAAGTACTACCGTTCGGGCAGATACTACACTACAGCCATTACCGTTGGCTCCAATAACGCTCAGTAAAATTCAAAAAACGAAAAAACGGAGACTGCTTCATTACGAAGTGTCTCCGTTTTTTGTACTGTTTAATTATATAAGAGTGATTAAATACGGAATAACATAGGCTATAATCGCCATTATAATTCCTGCTGTTATAACACCTAAGGTGATTATGGGCAGCGCTTTTCTTATACGCAAATCAAGAATATCGGCAACAAGACCTCCGGTCCAGGCTCCGGTGCCGGGTAGCGGTATAGCAACAAACAGGAACAGTCCCCAGTGCTTATATTTTAGTATGGCCTTGTCATTTGCCTTTTTCTGCGCTTTTTCCTCCAGTTTTATCGCCATTTTGCTGAACATCTTTGTTTTTTTAAGCCAACTGAGTATTCGGCGTATAAATATAAGCTCAAAAGGAATAGGCAACATATTTCCTATAACACATATTGGAAATGCCAGCCAAAAATCAATACCTAAAACTGCGGCGGCAACCATTCCTCCGCGCAATTCCAGAATCGGCAACATTGAAATTACAAAAATTGCCAATTCAGCAGGTATTTTATCTTTGAAAAATTCCGCTAATTGCTCTGCCATAATATAAACCTCTGCATTTTAAATATTCAGTACCTGACTGATGTATTGAATGACGTCGGTACCGTTCTTTAACGGAGTGTAAACCAACATATAAACAAGAACGGCGGCAATTATAAACATAAGTCCGAGAATTATCCAGATTAAGGTGTTTATGCCGCTTTTTGTGTTTTTATCATCCTCATAGTCTTCTTCGTATTCATCATATTCCTCATCGGTGTCGCTGTCAGTATGGGAGTTGTAGACATAGTTATTATCAATATCGACAGATTCTTCGTTGTTATCTTCTGTATAAATATCAAAAATCTGCTCTTCCTCATTTTCGAAAACATTAGTTACTGTTTCACTGATAACGGTGTCGTCATTATCTTCTTCCTGTTCTGAAACTACCGTCTCTTCAGCGAAAATTTCGGTCTCTGTTTCATTTTCCTCTTGAGAAGTTTCAGCTTCGGCAAGTTCTTCGGTAATGGTCTCTTCGGTAATGGGTTCTTCCTCAACCATGGGAACGGCATCGGGTTCAATGTCAGCAACCTCTTCATTATCAGCGCTGTCAGAGGTTATAACGGTTTCGGTGTCGGGGGTACGGCTTACTGCAGTAATATACTGGAAAATGAGATTTTCGGCAATATCCTTTCGCAGAGATTTTGCTTCGGGAAGAAGTATAATCGACTGAGGTCCGCTTTCAATAATACAGCCTGCCAGTAATCCATCGGTACTTATAAGGGGAAGGGAATTTGCAATAACTGTGGTGTCAGTTCCGGGCGCAATTCCGTATTCCTCGGCATTTACTTCACTTAAAGGAAGGCTTATTGCCTTTGAAATAAGACTATATAGACCGTCTGAGCCGTCCAACTTTCCGATTATAAGAATAACACGGCTTCTGGAAACCGCTTTGGAAAGACAACTGATCATTTCTTTGGGCGAAGAGGTCTTGCTGTTTAATACTCTTGAGTGACAGCAGCCGCCCAGATTGAACTCAAATTCAAAATCAGAAGGTGTATCGTAATAGATGATGTCGATTTTCAAATTCTGTATCATAATTTATGCTCCTGTAAAATAAATTATTCTGATATTATGCTTCGGGTTCGGGTTCAGGTTCAGGCTCAGGCTCGGGTTCAGGTTCCGGTTCAGGTTCAGGTTCGGGTTCGGGTTCGGGTTCGGGCTCGGGCTCCGGGTCAGGATTAGACGGTGTAGGAGTCGGATTATCCGGTCTTGAAGGAGCAGGAGAGGAAGAACTCTCCTGTGATGAGCTTTCTTCCGATGAGCTTTCTTCCGAAGAACTTTCATCAGAAGAATTGTCACTTACAGCATCGTTACCTGTCATAATACTGCCGGAGTTTTGTTCAATATTTCTTTCCTCGTACCAAGCCTTTGGGTAAACAGGCGAGGGATTAACCGCATATGTTGTGGAGGTGTCGCCTACCGCTGTTTTTTTTGCAATTACTACAAGGCGGGCATTATCGAAAGCCTCACTTGTGGTAACCAAGGTGAGGAAGGAGTCTTCATAACTAAGTTTTAAATCGGTGATATAAAGATTTTTGGCTTTAAGCTCTGTTGCCCAGGAAATAAACGAGCTGACGTTGTTAAAGGAAGGACAGGCAAAATCAAAGTAATGTCCATCATCATCTTCCTTTGCGGCATTTGTAATGATTACTGCATATACCTTATAAATTTCATCACTCTCTGCAGTGGAAAGGGTGATTTCGGAATGTGAGGTAAGGAAGGACAAATTCTGATAATCAGAGAGTGTTCCGAACATGGCTCCGTCGTTCATATTCTGACCGTAAATGACTATATTCTTGCTTTTGCCCTCTCCCTCTAATTTGCTGCGGTAATCAAAGAAAAGAGCACCGTAACGGCTTTTCTGCTTATTCATATTATGAGTGGCATAAAAGGAATTGTCCTCTGCCTGATATATGGGATTATTTAACTTTGTGTTACCAATGCTAATCCATCCCGCAAAATCACCGTTTTCATCATTAAGCTTTTTAAAAGCCTCTTCTTTGGAAAGAGAAGCATAAATTTCTCTTGCCGAGTCAATTTGAGATAAGTCGCGGTAAATTTTAAAGAAGTAACTTCCGAAAACAATGGCGGCAACTAAAATTAATGCAATTGCGGCAGTAAAGGCAATTTTAATTCCTTTAGAGGCCTTTGAAGAGGTTTTTTTCTTGACTTTTTCTATTGGAGCATCATAGTCATCGTCCATAATAATTCCGCTGGCATCAAAATAGTTTTCGCTGGCTATTTCGGGAGAATCATCATCAGAGTTTCTTCCCTCTCCGTAATTATCGTGAATAAAATCTGCAAAATCCTCTTGCTCGGTATATGTAGAATTCGATACCTGTTCATCCTTATAAATGTCAGTGCGGGATTCAGCGACTTCGTCAACACTTATTTCTGTTTCATTTAAACGTGTGCCCTCAACGTCTTCGGCTTGTGAAGTTACAGAGTCGGTAAAGTCAAGAGCAGGCTGTGAGTTGAGAACGCAGAGACTTTCTTCACTGCATGCGCCGGGCATAATTGCTGGGAGACAGAGAGTATACCTGCGGATAAGATCAAGTGCGGTTGCAGTCGCGCTTTCTCTTATCTCATCTCTGCTGCTGTTTTCTGGTAGGGTAAGCAGGCGTATCCAATAGTTTTTACCATCAAATATTGCAACGTAAACGGTGCCTACTGCCTTGCCTTCGCTTTTTGCGGGACCTGCAACACCGGTGATTCCTATGCCAAGGTCAGAAGTGCTGATGGCACGAATACCCTTTGCAAGTGCGGCGGCAGTTTCTTTGCTTACTGCACCAAAGGTGTCTATAATATTTTCGCTGACTCCGATAGCATCTTTTTTGACACGGTTAGAGTAGGCGCAAATACCTATCTCCAGCACGTCGGAAGCGCCCGAAACAGAAGTGAGTGCTTCGGACAGCATACCGCCGGTACAGCTCTCTGCTGTTGAAACTCTTAAACCGTTTCTCTTTAGCGCCTCAACTGTTACCTCGGCAAGGCTTCGCTGACCCACCTCATATATGCTGTCAGCGAAGGTGTTTTTTAGTTCATATATTGCTTCATAGCAGGCAGAGTCGGCCTCTTCACTAGATTTAGCGCAGGCAGAAATCTCCAGCGTGATTTTTCCGCAGGAGGAATATGTAAGAATTTTAACAGGATATTTATTTTTAATAGCACTTGTGACAGAATGAACCTCGTTTTCTGTTGCTCCGAAGAATTTTATCTGAGTGCGGGAAAGATGTCTTTCCTTTTCCTTTGCAAAATAAGGAATAACACAGTCGTCAATTATTGCTTTGAGGGAAACGGGATTCGAGGGAAGAGCGAAAATCACCTTTCCCGAAACCTTTAACACAAAGGCGCTGTCGGCCGTTTCTCTGCAAAAAAACACCTGACTTCCATGTGGGAAAAGCACTGCCCCTTCATCTGACTGAGCAGAACGTCTTATTAAAAAATTTCTGTATTCATCGCTTAAATCGGAGTTTAAACGGTAAACCTTGCAAATAAGGGCTTTGGAAATCTCTATATCTCCGCACAGAAAAATCACTTGATTGTTGGCGGCGGCATCCTTTAAGGCGGCGGTAAGCTGTTTTTCCTCTGCCGAGCACTGTGTGAGCTCGGGAGCAGTAAGCTCTAACTGATTAAGGAGAGTGCAGAGCTGTTTTTGGCAGTCGTGCAGATTTTCATTGATTTTGCCGGAAGTAAAGGAAATTATTTCGGTGTTCATATTTTCGCCCTCCTTTAAACAATTTCTCCGTTACGGTTAATTTTTGAATATACGGTTTCTTTGATTGCTTTTTCTATAAGAGGCTCAAAGTCAAATACACTCTCAGCCTCTGCGCACTCTTCAATTGTTGGGCGTGTGCGTGGATGTCGTGGAGTAAATACTGTACAGCAGTCCTCATAGGGAAGCACCGAGGTTTCAAAGGTATCAATTTTCCTTGAAATGGATATAATTTCTTCCTTGTCCATACCTATGAGCGGACGAAGGACAGGGAGTTCTTTGGTTACAATATCGGTTACCCCTATAGCAGGAAGGGTCTGACTGGCAACCTGTCCGAGACTTTCTCCTGTAATGAGAGCTTTACTGCCTGAAGAGAGAGCCAATCTTTCTGCAATGCGCATCATCATTCTTCGCATTATAAGTGTGAAGTACTCTTCCTTGCAGTTTTCGGCAATGGCTTCCTGAATTTCTGTGAAGGGAACTATACCAAGCCTTATTTCTCCGCTGTACTCCGAAACCTTCTGAAGAAGAGTTTTAACCTTTTTCTCCGCAAGAGGTCCTGTGTAGGGAGGACTTGCAAAATGCACAGCATTAAGAATAAGACCGCGCTTTGACATTGTATAGGCGGCAACAGGGCTGTCGATACCGCCGGAAATAAGAATAGTCGCTTTGCCCGAAGTTCCCACAGGTAATCCGCCTGCGCCGTGGAGCTGACCTGCGTGAATGTATGCGGCATAATCTCTTATTTCAACCGATACCACTACATCGGGATTGTGAACATCTACTTTTAAGTAAGGCATAGCCGAAAGAATTGCTCCGCCGACCTGCGCTGAGATTTCCGGTGATTTAAAGGGGAAAGCCTTGTCGCTTCTCTTTGCTATAACTTTAAAGGTTTTAGCTTTATCCAGTGAAGGTCTGACGTAATCAGCCACTACCGAGAGAATCTCATCCATATCTTTATTAAGAGCGGCACAGCGGCTGAAGGCGGCAATACCGAAGATTTTGCTGACACGCTCAATTGCTTCTTCAAAATCAAACTCTTCTTCTATAGGCTCAATGTAAATGGTGGATTGAGCATTTTTTATACTTACCTTGCCTAAATCGTGTAAACGGCGGCGAATGGTCTTTATAAGCATACTTTCAAATGTGTTGCGGTTAAGTCCTTTAAGAACCAGCTCGCCGTTTTTTATAAGGATGATTTCTTTCATTATTTTTTAAACCTTCTCATTTTGTTTGTGATTTCTTCAATAGCTTCGCAGAGATAAACTATATCATCAACGGTGTTTCCTCTTGAAAAGCTTATTCGTATTGCGCTGTCTATTCTGTCGTTGTTAAGTCCTATTTCGCCCAGCACATAACTTCTGTGTCCCTTTGCGCAGGCACTTCCCTTTGACACAAAGATGTTTTTTGCGGCAAGGGCATTGAGCATAGGCTCCGATTTGTAGCCGTCAACCGAAATATTAAGAATATAAGGCAGAGCATCTTCGGGGGAGTTTACGGTAATCTTTCCCGTGGCGGTGAGCATTTCTTTTGCCTTTCGGTAAAGCTCTTTCTGGAAAGAAAGCTGTTTTTCTATGCTTGGTAACGCTTTGACTGCAGCAGCAAGTCCCGCAATAAGCGGTACGCTTTCGGTGCCTGAACGAAGTCCCTTTTCTTGACCTCCGCCGTGAATAACAGGACGGATATTTGCTTTACTTGCCTTGTAAAGGAAACCGATTCCCTTTGAAGCGTGGATTTTGTGACCGCTTGCACTGAGCAGGTCAACACCGAGAGAGGAAACCTTTAAGGGCAACTTGCCGTATGCCTGAACTGCATCGCAGTGCAAAAGGGCAGGGGCATTTTTTTCTTTTATTATCCTTGCGGCGGCGCCAATAGGCTGAATAGAACCAATTTCGTTATTGCACAGCATAACCGAAACAAGAATAGTATTGTTGTCAATAGCGTTATAAAGCGCTTCTTCACTAATGCTTCCGTTTTTCTCCGGTGAAATAAGTACTACTTCAAAGCCTTCGCTGCTGAGTTCCTCAAGAGCCTTTAAAACAGAAGGGTGCTCAATGGTGGTTGAAACGATTTTGTTGCCCTGCTTTTTTCTTGCACGTGCCGCACCGAAGAGGGCAAGGTTGTTTGCTTCCGTGCCACTTCCGGTGAAAAATATTTCATCCGGCTTTGCGCCGATTGAACTCGCAATAATACGGCGTGAATTTTCAATTATTTCCAATGCATTGATTCCGGGAAGATAACCGGAAGACGGATTGCCCCAGTTTTCCGTAAGGCAATTATTTATAGCCTCCACTGCCTCTTTACATGGCTTGGTGGTGGCGCTGTTATCAAGATAAACCGTTCTGTTCAAGGAAGATCCTCCGTTAATTTCTTATGTGGCATAAATATACTTTTATATTATATTATAAAAAATATAAATAAGCAAGATATTTTACATAATAAATATGTGTCCTGTCCGCCCTTTGAAAAATATTTAAAATAATACTTGCAATTTGTAAAAAGTTGTAGTATAATACTCTAGCATTTGATTTCACCTACTCCTTTTAGGTGGGTTTGATGCCGAATAGTTCGACATTAAAGCGGATGGTCCTCTGTCGGGAATTCCCGGGAATGAACGTCTGAAAAAATTTAGGAGGAAAACTAAAATGGACGCTATTAAAATGTTAACCGAAGAATGCCTCAAAAAGGATGTTCCCGTAATCAATATCGGTAGCACCGTGAAGGTACACGTACGTATCAAGGAAGGCGACAGAGAAAGAATTCAGATTTTCGAAGGCACCGTAATTGCTAAGAACAACAGCGGTATCGCCGAAACCTTCACTGTTCGCAGAGTTTCCTACGGCGTAGGCGTTGAGCGTGTATTCCCTGTACATTCTCCCAACGTTGCTAAGGTTGAGCTCGTAAGAAACGGTCGTGTTCGCAGAGCTAAGCTTTATTATCTCCGTGACAGAGTTGGTAAGGCTGCCAAGGTTAAAGAATTGATTGGCTAAGAAAAAAGGGAAGGAGGCAACGCGGGTTGTCTCCTTTTTTCATTTTTACTGGAGGAAACACTGTTTATGGAAACAGAAAACAAAAATACAAAAACTGAAAAGAAAAATTCTGCCGCCCGTGAAACCTTTGAATGGCTTGAAGTGGTAGTCAGTGCATTACTTGCGGTGGTAATTATTTTTACCTTTGCCTTCAGAGTTGCCACCATTGTGGGCGATTCTATGGAGAATACCCTCATAGAGAATGAAAAGGTTATTATCACCGATTGGTTTTACACTCCCAAAGCGGGGGATATTGTGGTTATTTCCAGAAATATCGATAACAATTCCGATTCAAGTCTTGATAACGGTCCTATAATCAAGAGGATTATTGCCACCGAGGGGCAGACCGTTAATATTGATTTTGCTGCGGGAATAGTTTATGTTGACGGTGTAGCCCTTGATGAACCTTACACAAAAACGCCCACTAATTTGAAATATGATGTGAAATTTCCCGTTAGGGTGCCGGAAGGACATGTGTTCTGTCTTGGAGATAACCGAAACGAATCATTGGACAGCCGTGACACCAGAATAGGTAATAACGGTATGATAGATGAGCGTTATATTCTGGGCAGAGCGGTGCTCAGAGTATTGCCTCTCAGCAAATTCGGAGGTATTGACTGATGAGCGAAGCGCAGTATATACAGTGGTTTCCGGGTCATATGACCAAAACCCGCCGTCAGATGGAGAAGGAGCTTTCTTTGGTTGACGCTGTGGCGGAAATCGTTGATGCCAGAATACCCGCTTCAAGCCGGAATCCCGATATACCGAAGCTTCTCGGGAAAAAGCCAATGCTTGTTATTCTTAATAAATGCGATATGGCGGACAGTGAAGTGACCGCCGATTGGATACGGTGGTTTGAAAAGCAAAATATTAAAGCTATCGCCATTGATTGCCGTACCGGAAAAGGACTAAATCAGTTTGTCCCCAAGGTAAAAGAAATGCTCAGTGATAAAATAAAAGCAAATGCTGAGAAGGGAATGGCAGGAAGGCCTCTGCGTCTTATGGTAGTGGGTATTCCAAATGTGGGTAAATCAACCTTTATCAACCGTATAGCAGGCTCAAATAAGGCAAAGGCGGAAAACCGTCCCGGTGTTACCAGAGGTAATCAGTGGTTTACCGTGGACAGACAGCTTGAATTACTTGATACCCCGGGTGTTCTCTGGCCTAAGTTTGAGGACAAAAATGTGGGTGAACGCCTTGCTTTTACAGGTGCTGTCAAGGATAATGTAGTTGATATTGAGCTTCTCGGTATGCGGCTTCTTGAAATACTGGCGCAGTCTTACACCTCTCTTTTGTTTGAACGCTACGGTCAACTGGATTTGACTCTTGATTCCTACGACCTGCTGTGCGCCGTTGCCAAAAAGCGCGGTATGGTAGTTCGCGGCGGAGAATGTGATACCCTGCGCGCCGCTACTATGATTTTAGAGGAATTCAGAAACTGCAAAATAGGAAAAATTTCCCTTGAAAGGGTGAAAAACAATGCCTGATTACAGTTATGAAAAAGCCGCATTGCAAAAGGGGTTTGTAAGTGTATGCGGTGTTGATGAAGCAGGCAGAGGACCTCTTGCGGGTCCCGTTTGCGCCGCCGCAGTAATTTTGCCGCAGGACCTGGTTATTGAAGGACTTGATGACTCCAAAAAACTCACCGAAAAGAAACGAGAAGCACTTTATGAAATTATAACCGAAAAGGCTGTTGCCTATGGTATTGCTTTCGGCACTGTTGAAGAAATTGAGGAGGTCAATATCCTGGGCGCAACATATATTGCTATGTGCCGTGCTGTGGAACAGCTCAGTGGGAAAGCCGATTATGTACTTGTGGACGGTAACCGTTTTCCGCCAATGCTTCAGATAAAGGGCGAGTGTATAGTAAAGGGCGACTCAAAAAGTATGTCTGTTGCCGCGGCAAGTATTCTCGCTAAAGTAACCAGAGACCGTCTTCTTTTAGAGTATGCCGAAAAATATCCTCAGTACGGCTTCGAAAAGCATAAGGGATACGGCACAAAGGCACATATAGAGGCAATTAAGGAGTATGGTGTTACAGATGTTCACCGTCCTTCTTTTCTTAAAAAATTATTATGAGTGACACTTTAAATCTTGGTAAAAAAGGCGAAGATATAACAGTGGATTTTCTCCGCAAAAAAGGCTTTATCATTTTTAAAAGAAATTATCACAGCCGTTTTGGAGAAATAGATATTATTGCGGAAAAGGGTGATTTACTCCTTTTTGTAGAGGTAAAGACCCGTTTTTATAACGCTCTGGTTTCTCCGGCGCAGGCGGTTGACCCCGTAAAGCAAAACCGCATTAAGCAAACTGCAAAAAGCTTTATATCCAAAACCCATATAGATTACCGGTGTCGCTATGATGTGGCGGAAATTACGGTAAGAGAAGAAAACGGAAAACTGAAATATTCACTTAATTACATTAAGAATGCTTTTCAGTAAAAAACCAAAAGCACCCTTTCGGGTGCTTTTAGTGGAATCAGTCTTTTGCTCTGAAGGTTGTGCAGGCGGTCTCACTGCATTCGCAGGAGCTTTTGTAGCCAACCTGAATTGCACCTGCGGTGCAGCGGTCATCAGTGGTGTGGTGAACGCAGTGAGCAGCATCGCAAAGGATTCCGGGAACGATTTTTTCGTTTGTTTTGTTTTCCATATTTATCATTTCCTTTCAGACCATTCGGTCAGAATTATTATTGCCCGCGGCACAGTTAATACTACAGATAAAAGGAGGGAATTTTTTGAAAATTTTCGGTATTTCGGATTTGCATTTATCCTTCGGCACTAATAAGCCAATGGATATTTTTTACGGCTGGAACAATCACACCGACAGAATAAAAGCCAACTGGACAAGGCTTGTAGAAGATGAGGATATAGTTGTTTTGCCGGGGGATTTTTCCTGGGCACTTAAATTAAATGAGACACTTGAAGATTTTCGTTTTTTAGATTCTCTTCCGGGCAAAAAACTTCTTTTAAAGGGTAATCACGACCTTTGGTGGTCTACTGCTAAAAAAATTCACGAGTTTTTCAGTGAAAATAAAATTGAAACGGTAGAAATAATTTTTAACAATATGTATAAGGCGGGAAACTTTGCTGTTTGCGGAACCAGAGGCTGGTTTGGAGAAAAGACTGCCGATAAGGTTATTATGGAAAGGGAAGCGGGAAGACTGAGAGCCTCTCTTTCGGAGGCGGTTAAAGAAAGCCTTATACCTATAGTATTTATGCATTATCCGCCGGTATACGGTGACCAAGTGGCGGAACCTATAATTAATGTGTTAAAGGAGTTTTCGGTTGACAAAGTTTACCACGGTCACATTCACGGCTCGGGGCTTAATAACAGTCCTAAAGAATATAACGGAGTGGACTTTAAACTGATTTCCTGCGACTGTATAGACTTTACTCCTTACTATATTAAAGAAATTTAAAAAAATTTCCAAATAAATGTAGAAATTTCTTTCAATATATGCTATAGTATATGTTGATAAATTTTGCGGAGGTATTTCCATGAGTTTAAAAAATGCAAAAAAAGTTGATACTAACCGTTATGAACTTGAGGTAGTTATCGACGGAGAAACTTTCAGAAAGGCACTTAGCGAGGTTATGCGTCGCGAGAGCAAGAAAATCACTGTTCCCGGTTTCCGTAAAGGTAAGGCTCCTGTAAGCTTTATTGAAAAGTATTACGGTGCCGAGGCGTTCTTCCAGGATACACTGGACAGCCTCTACGGTGCTGCACTTGAGGAGGCAGCTGCTGAGGCAGGTGTAGAAATCGTTGACGATAAAATGGACTTCGACCTTGTTTCAATAAGCAAGGAAGACGGCGTTGACTTTAAGGTGACCCTTACCGTTGTTCCCGAAATTGAAATCGGCGAATATAAAGGCCTTAAAGAAGAGCGTCTTAAAGTAAGTGTTGATGATAATGAAATTGAGCAGTCTGTAAAGGCTATGGCTGACAGAAACGCTCGTGTTGTTGCTGTTGAAGACAGAGCAGCTGCTATGGATGACATTACCGTTATTGACTTTGACGGCTATGTTGACGGCGTTGCATTTGAAGGCGGCAAGGGTGAGGCTTATACTCTTACTCTCGGCTCAGGCCAGTTTATCCCCGGCTTTGAGGAGCAGATAGTTGGTAAAAATATCGGTGAGGAATTTGATGTAAATGTTACATTCCCCACAGAGTACCATGCAGATGACCTTGCAGGTAAAGAGGCTGTATTTAAAGTTAAACTTCACGAAATCAAGAAGCGTGAGCTTCCTGAAATTGATGACGAATTCGCTAAAGATGTAAGTGAGTTCGATACTCTCGAAGAACTCAAAGCTGACCTTAAGGCAAAGGCCCTTGAGAGAAAGCAGAAGGCTGCAGAGGACGAGACCGAAACCAGACTTCTTGACCAGATTATAGATTCCATCAAGGGCGAAATTCCTGAGGCTATGTATAATAACAGAGTTCAGCAGAACCTTCGTGACCTTGACTACCGTCTCCAGTCTCAGGGTATGAGCCTTGAAAACTATATTAAATACACCGGCGCTTCTATTGAGGAGATTTCCAAGACCTATCGTCCTCAGGCTGAAAAGCAGGTTAAGATGCGTCTTGCTCTTGAGAAAATCGTTAAGCTTGAAAACATCACAGTAAACGATGAGGATGTGGACAAGAAGTACGAGGAAATGGCAGAGCTTTATTCTATTCCCGCAGAGCAGGTTAAGGCTGCAGTTCCGGCAGTTGAGCTCAAGAAGGATATCGCAGTTGAAAAGGCACTTGATCTTGTTAAGTCCAGCGCTGTTATCACCGATGTTGACGCTATCAGCGAGAAGGCAGAAAAGAAGCCTGCAGCAAAGAAAACCACTTCTACTGCAAAGAAGACCACCACTGCCAAGAAGGCAGAGGGCGAAGCTGAGAAGAAGCCTGCAGCTAAGAAAACTTCTACTTCTACCGCTAAGAAGACCACCACTGCTAAGAAAGCAGATGGAGAAGCCGAGAAGAAGCCCGCTGCTAAGAAGACTACCTCTTCTACCGCTGCAAAGAAGACTACTACTTCTTCTGCTGCAAAGAAAACCACTACTACTGCAAAGAAGACTACCACAACCAAGAAAGCTGCTGAAAAAACAGAGGAATAATCTGTTTATAATCAGTATTAATTGTGCATAATCATATAAAATGGAGGTATTGTTATGGATATGAATTTAGTTCCTATGGTCGTTGAACAGACCAGCCGCGGAGAACGTTCTTATGACATTTTCTCCCGACTTTTAAATGACCGTATCATAATGCTTAACGGACAGGTTGACGATGCTTCCGCCAGCCTCATAGTCGCTCAGATGCTTTATCTTGAGGGACAGGACCCAGACAAGGATATAAGCTTTTATATCAACAGCCCCGGCGGCAGTGTTTCTGCAGGTATGGCAATTTATGATACTATGCAGTACATTAAGTGTGATGTTTCTACTATCTGTATCGGTATGGCTGCAAGTATGGGCGCCTTCCTGCTTAGCGCAGGTGCAAAGGGCAAACGTTACGCTCTGCCTAATGCCGAGGTTATGATTCATCAGCCCTTGGGAGGCGCTCAGGGACAGGCAAGTGATATTCTTATTAGTGCCCGTCATATTGAGCGTACAAGAGAAAATCTTAATAAAATTTTATCCGAGAATACCGGCAAACCTCTTGAGCAGATTTCGGTTGATACCGACAGAGACAACTGGATGACAGCCGAGGAATCCCGCCAATATGGTATTGTAGATAAGGTTATTGCTAAGAGAGGTAGCTAATGCCAACTAAAGATTCGGTTCAAAAACAGATTCGATGCTCATTCTGCGGTAAAACGCAGGATGAGGTCGGTCGTATTATAGAAGGTCCGGGCGTTTATATTTGTGATGCCTGCATTAATTTCTGTAATACCCTTTTATACGGAGATGCGGTTGAGGAACAAAAGCCCCGCCGCAAGTCTAATAAGGAAAAAGAGTTTGTTTTACCAAAGCCAAAAGAGATTAAAGAAAAACTTGACGAGTATGTTATAGGTCAGGAAGACGCCAAAATCACCCTTTCGGTTGCGGTGTATAACCACTATAAGCGTATTTTTAAGCAAAAGGATGACAGTGTTGAGCTTGCTAAAAGCAATGTTCTGCTCCTTGGTCCGACAGGCGTAGGTAAAACCCTTTTAGCTCAAACTCTTTCCAAAATTTTACAGGTGCCCATTGCCATCACCGACGCTACCACACTTACCGAAGCGGGTTATGTGGGCGAAGATGTTGAAAATATTCTTTTGCGTCTTATTCAGGCGGCGGATTATGATATAGAAAAGGCTGAACGCGGCATTATTTATATTGATGAAATTGATAAAATCGCAAGAAAGAGTGAGAACACTTCCATCACTCGTGATGTAAGTGGTGAGGGAGTTCAGCAGGCACTTCTTAAAATTCTTGAGGGTACTGTTGCCAATGTTCCTCCTCAGGGCGGAAGAAAACATCCTCAGCAGGAATTTATACAGATTAACACCACCAATATTCTCTTTATTTGTTCAGGCGCTTTTGACGGAATAGATAAGGTTATTGAAAGAAGAATCGGAGGCGGCAGTCTCGGATTTGGTGCTAATGTTAAATCTCCAAAGAGTATGGAAGCGCAAGCCGCGGCTGAAAACGCCACCCATCAAGACCTTGTTAAGTTTGGTCTGATTCCCGAACTTGTGGGCAGACTTCCTGTTATTACGGGGCTTAAAGGTATGGACAAGGAAACGCTGATACGCATTATGACTGAGCCTAAAAACTCTATAGTTAAGCAGTATCAGGCGCTTTTTGCTCTGGACGGCGTTGAGCTTGTCTTTGAAAAACAGGCACTGGAAAAAATTGCAGAGCTTACTATTGAGCGTAAAACAGGTGCGAGAGGACTTCGTTCTATTATTGAGGCTACTCTTCAGCCTATTATGTACAATACCCCATCTGATGCAAATATCAAAAATATAACTGTTACCGCTTCTACTGTAGAGGGCGGAGAAGCTGTTATAGAGTATAAATCGTAATTTTGACACCGATTTTTCAAAAATAAGGAAAAGTCGGTGTTTTTTTTTAAAATAAGTGGAAAAAATTTTTATTAATTTATAGATTTTTATTTTTTCATATGCTATAATTATAAGCAACCTGAAGATTTCCTTTAAGGAGGTAATGCAATGAGAGAAATATGTAAAATTAATGATGGCTGGCTCTTTTGCGAGGGTGATTTAAAGGTCGCTCGTCCATATAATAAGGGACCCGTTTATGCTCAGAGTAAAACCGAAAGAAAACTGCAAGGTCCTGCAGCATATAATTATTTTGACAATCCTGAGGGCTGGGGTGCAGCAACAAAGGAAATTATTAGTATTGGTTGGCATAGAGTAGATTTGCCTCACGATTTTATAATTAATAAAACTCCGGAGGAAAAGAATAATAATACTACCGGATTCTTTGAATATACCAACGGTTGGTACAGAAAGCATTTTAAGCTTGATGAAGCCGATAAGGATAAAAGAATTTCAATTATTTTTGACGGTGTTTCCACCCATGCTACCGTCTATCTTAACGGTTGCTTGATGAAGCATAATTTCTGTGGATATACTTCCTTTGAAGTTGATATTACCGATAATGCCTATTTCGGTGAAAAGGAAAACATACTTGCTGTTTATGTAAACACTGAGGAATTTGAGGGCTGGTGGTATCAAGGCGGCGGTATATACAGAGATGTATGGCTCAAGAAAACTGACAGAGTGTGCGTTGATTTATACGGTGTATACGCAAAACCGGAAAAGATAAGTGATACTACATGGAAGGTAGATTTTGAAACTACCATCCGAAATGAAAACTATGATGGCAGAGCAAAGCGTATTACAGCAAAAAGTACAATTAAGGACAAAGACGGAAACACGGTTGCAGTTGCCACCGGTAATGTCCTTGTAGGCGCTAAAGAAATCAGTGTTGCAAAATATTCTACATTTGTGGAAAATCCTGCTATTTGGGATATAGATGACCCCAATCTATATACAGTTGAAACCGTACTTATAAAGAACGGAAAAGAGTGTGACAATGTAAACGACAGAATCGGCTTCCGCACTGCTTATTGCGACCCCGACAAAGGTTTTTTCTTAAACGGCAGACATGTAAAAATTAAGGGTGTTTGCGCTCATCAGGACTTTGGACTGACCGGTCTTGCTGTGCCGAATAACATCCTTCGTCATAAGATAAAAATGATAAAAGATATGGGTGCTAACGGATATCGTTGCAGCCATTATCCTCACCCCACCGCAACAATGGATGCTCTTGATGAAATGGTCTTCATTGTAATGGATGAATGCCGTTGGATGGAGTCCACCGATGAGGGTATTGCCCAAATGGAAATGGTGATGAAAAGAGACAGGAACAGACCCTCTGTATTTTTCTGGTCTTTGGGTAACGAGGAACCTCACCATATGACGGAAGTAGGTATGAGAATAAACAAATCTATGTACCGTCGAGCAAAACAGCTTGACAGCCAGCGTTATATTATGGCGGCTGTTTCAAATGCAGACGGTTGCAAAATCTTTGGTTGTCTTGATGTAATAGGCGTAAACTACAATCTTCGTTTGTATGATGATATTCACAAAGAGCATCCCGACAGAGCAATTTTTGCTTCGGAATGTTGCGCTACAAGTACTTCCAGAGGC